>CAYZHH010000080.1:5445-12881 GCA_964478275.1 uncultured Candidatus Kuenenia sp. | reverse complement strand
CCTCGGCGGTCGGCCTCCTCTGCCGGATGTACTTGGGGTGGAAGAAGGATCACCCTGGCGTTCAAGAAGGGGCCACCAAGCTCGCGAAGGTCGGGCCAAACACCGATATCTACTACGACTACTACGCAACCCAGATCATGCACCACATGGAAGGTGAGCTGTGGACCACGTGGAATGCCAAAATGAAGAAAATGCTTCTCGACTCCCAGTCGAAAAAAGATCACGAGTCTGGCAGTTGGCATGAAGGGTTCTCAGACCACGGTTCCCGTGGGGCCGGACGGCTCTACGTCACCTCCATGGCGACGATGATCCTCGAGGTCTATTACCGTCACATGCCGATGTATAAGACCGACGTCGCTCAAGACGAGTTCCGCGAATAAGGTGGCCTTGCTCGAGCGGGAGGGATTCCTCTCCAGCCAGGGTGGCCGTGGTGCCGATCCCCCTGAGAGCGATGCGTGAAGGTGGCTCGAGCCCCTGTCGCGCGTCCGCACGCTCGCCGCAACCGGCATGGCCTGCCCAACCGGCTCCGGCGCGTGCCGATTGTCGGAGCGGCCCCGCCCATGGATCTGCCTACGCCTGACGACTCGTCGCTCGACCGCTTCGTGACCAACCCGTCGGTTCGGGCGACGTACACGAGCGTGGTCGTGCATGCGACGGTTTTTCTTCTCCTGGCCATGCTCGCCCGTGCTTCACGCCCTGCGTCGCGCGTGCCGCTCCAGCTTTCCATCGCCATCACTGAGGCGACCGACGTTCACCAGGTCGAGTTCCACGGCGACCTCGGCCATCCGCCACCAGCCCCTGAGAGGGCCCAGGGTGCTCCTGCTGCCGACGTGATCATTGGCGTGGCAGCCATCCCGTCGGCCCCGCAAGCGACCGGCGCTGAGATCGCCGTCCCAGATCTCGAGCGCTCAGATGGTTCGGGAATGATCGCGATGATGGCGTCGGCCTTCGAAACGCTTCGATCAGAGGGGCCACCCTCCGCGGTCAGCCCACGCCCCTCGGATGCGAATGCGGCGACGCCCGTGCGCTCCGCAGGCTCGCCAACTCCCTTCGCTGGCCGACGCGGCGAGAATCGCAGCCAAGGTGTCACCGAGCGGGGTGGGTCGGCTGCCAGCGAGGCGGCGGTGGAGCGGGGACTCGAGTGGCTTGCTCGCCACCAGGCGGGCGACGGATCATGGCGATTCGATCTCTCAGGGTGTCGCTGCGATGGCGCGTGTGGTCATCCAGGCACGGTGACGAGTACGACGGCCTCCACGGGAATCGCCCTTTTGCCATTTCTTGGCGCCGGCCACACCCATGCCGACGGCGCCTACCGCGAAACCGTCACCCGAGGCCTCTACTATGTGATGAGCCGCATGCGGCCAACACCTCGCGGCGGCGACCTGGCCGAAGGGACGATGTACGGTCATGGCGTGGCCACGCTGGCGCTCGCCGAGGCCTATGGCATGACGGGTGACCCGATGCTGGCTCCCTATGTGCGGGATGCGATCCGGTTCATCGAAACGTCTCAGGACCTGCACGGGGGCGGATGGAGGTACCTGCCGGGGCAGGCTGGCGACACGACCGTAACGGCATGGCAGATCGCGGCCCTCAAGAGCGCCGCGCTGACGGGTGCCGCTGTGCCGTCACCGACGATCGATGCAGCATGCCGTTTCCTTGATCGCGTGCAAGTGAGGCAGGGGGAAGGCTACGGCTACCTGGCGCCGCAGGACCGCTCGTGCACATCAGCCGTCGGACTCCTCTGCCGGATTTACACCGCGTGGCCCGAGGAGGCGACGCTCGACCGCGGCCTGACTCGCCTCGCCCGAGCGGGGCCCCAGCCCGAAGCGGTCTACGAGAACTTCTATCTCGCGCAGGCGCTTCTCCTGCGCGAGCATCCTGTGTGGCGCCGCTGGAACGCCCGCAATCGTGACCAGCTCGTGACCCGACAGGCGCGGGCCGGGCATGAAGCGGGCAGCTGGACCTTTGCCGATGCCGACACGGCCCCGGGAGGCAGACTCGGCCACACGGCCCTGGCGATCCTCACGCTCGAGGTCTACTACCGCGTGCTTCCCATCTACGGCGAGCGGGCGGCTACCACGGGCTGGTGATCGGACAAGCCGCCCCGCGCCCGCCATCGCCTATCATACTGGTGGCTGGAGCCGCTCCCATGCGACTGATCACATATATTTGGCTAGCGATTGGGCTTGGACTCGCGTGCGCGGCCATTGGGTGGCTCGGTCTCGCGGGCTGGATAGCGGCGGTCGTCGTCGCGGCGAGCGTGGCCGCCCATGTCGCGGGAAACGCGATTGGCACGCGGCTTCGCGATGAGACCGATCAGAGGCGCCGTCAACGGCCTCCTCATCGCCACGAGCCGCTTCCTGATCGCCCTCCCGCGCACCTGGAGCGGCGGACCAGCCTCGGGCGGCTGGTGCCGGTGTCGGTGGGTATCGGTGCCACCTGTGGCGGAATCATCGGGAGCTACGCCCTTACGGTGGCGGCGCAGGCATCGCTTGCTGGCGCGGTTCTTGGTGGTGTGTCATCGGCTGTCATTGGGGGGCTCGGGGGCTTCCTCGTCGCGAGCTTCGTGGAAGCCGTCCGCACGAGTCTCCGGGAGGCAATTGCGGCCGAGCGGCGAGGCTAGCGATCCGTGGCATTACGTCGGGCGACGTGGTACAACCTCGCAGACATCAGCGGGCCACCCTGCCCTGCCCCTCTCCAGGAGCCACCACCATGGCAAAGCCACACCGCACTCTCAAGAAGGCCAACCACGGCGCCCGTCCGGCCAACAGCAAGGCCCGAAAGATGAAGCGGAAGCACATCCGCACCTGAGCGGCGTCTTTTGAATTCGCCCACGCAGAAGGTCAGACCGTGCCTCCTCGCGATTACATCATCCATCCGAGCGAATACGACCTCGACCGGGTCATCGCCGACATCCACGAGATCCGCCGCTGGAACCAGCAGCGGTTCGAAATGGAACAGTTGACGGCGATCGTCCACGAGGACTTGGATCGCTGCCTTTGCGTGGGCTACAAGGACGCCACGACAGATGAGTTTTGGGTAAGGGGCCACTTTCCGACAGCGCCGCTCATGCCGGGCGTGATGATGTGCGAGGCAGCTGCCCAGCTCTCGAGCTACTTCGCGATGAAGCACGATCTGCTCGATGCCGCAGTAGTCGGTTTTGGTGGTCTGGAGGAGGTTCGCTTCCGTGAGCCCGTGGTGCCAGGCGACCGGCTCGTCATTGCCGTGGAACGCATCCGGGTCCGCCGCGGAGCAATGATCGTCTGCCGCTTTCAGGGCCTCGTCCGCGCGAACATCGTCGTCGATGGCATCATCAAGGGAGTGCCGCTTCCGGCCGATGTACTCGCTGGATTCGCATCCGGGGGCAACGGCAGGGGCGAGTCCTGATCGCCCATGCCACGCCGCCCCCCGCGCAAGCCCGATCCGCGGCACGATCTCTCGGCGCACCTTCTTTCGCTCGAGGCATTGCCCGACCCGTGCGACCCAGCGGACTTGTTCGCTGTGAGCGCACCGATCGAGCTTGAGGTCGGCAGCGGAAAGGGTCTCTTTCTCGCGTCCGCTTCGGCCGCAGCGGCGGAACGAAATTTTCTGGGCGTCGAGATTGCGTTGGGATATGCCCGTCTCTGTGCCGGCAAGCTGGCCGCTGCCAGTCGCCCGAATGCAAAAGTGATCCACGGAGATGCCGGGTTCCTCGTGCGGTCGCTCCTGCCCGATGCCTGCCTGGCGGGCATGCATGTCTATTTCCCCGATCCTTGGTGGAAAGCCCGTCACCGCAAGCGCCGAGTGCTCTCCGAGGGATTCCTCGTTCATGGTGGTCGCACGCTGGCCCCCGGGGCGGTGCTTCATGTCTGGACCGACGTCGAGGAGTATTTCGTGGAGGCCATGGCCGCGGCACGAGCCACGGGGCTGTTTGCCGACCCCCGTGAGGAACACCCGACCGAGCCCGCTCACGACCTCGACTACCGCACCCACTTCGAGCGGCGGACGCGACTGGCCGGCATGCCTGTCTGGCGGGCGGCCCTCGAACGCACCACGACGGCTTCGCCGGTCGAACGGGTCAGGGCGTAGCCGCGGATTCGTACGTCCGCGTGGATCGTCGGCCAGCCCGCGACTGCTCGAGCGCGACCTGATAGAGCCGCGCCCCAGCCGGTGTTGGGTAGGCCCCCGTGATGCAGGCCTGGCAGATCTCGCTTGCGTCGAACCCAATCGAGCGTGCGACACTCTCAACCGGAAGGTAGCGGAGCGAGTCGGCCCCCAGACGCTCGGCCATCCGGGCCTGGGCCTCGTCGGTGAGCACCCCCTCGCGGAGAAACTCTGGCGCGAAGAGCTCATCGATCGTGGACATGTCGATGCCGTAGAAGCATGGGGCGACGATGGGCGGGCAGGCGATGCGGACATGGATCTCTCGGGCCAGGCCCAGCGACCGCATGCGGCCGAGAAGCACCTGCATGGTGGTGCTTCGCACGATCGAGTCCTCGACGAGGATCACCCGCTTGCCCTCGAGCACCTCCCGGAGCGGCGTGTACTTCGATTCGGCCTTTTGACGGCGACTGGCGGCGCCATCGATGAACGTGCGGCCGGTGTAGCGGTTGCGAATGAGGCCCTCGACCGACGGGATCGCGAGGCAATAGGCCATGGCATCCGCGGCCGCCTTACTCGTGTCTGGTACCGGGACGACCACTGTGTCGGCGTCGATTGTCACCGTCTCGAGGCGAGCAAGCTCCTCGCCGAGGCGCTTCCGCGAGAGGTACACGCTCCGGTCGTCCATCGAGCTGGCGACGTTGGCGAAATAGATCCACTCGAAAAAGCAGTGGGCCCTCCGCGGCGACTCGGCGAACCGCTCCACGCGGAATGAGCTGCCATCGACGATCAGCGCTGTCCCCGGCTCGAGAGATTGGATCGATTCGGTTGGGAAGCCGAGGTTCAAAAGCGCCACGCTCTCGCTCGCCGCGGCCACGAGTGGCCCGTGCTTCGCATAGACCATGGGCCGAATGCCCAAGGGATCACGGGCCACCACGAGCCGGCCACAGGCATCGAGAATGGCGAGGTTCCACGCACCATCGAACTGCCGAGAGATCGCGGCGAGCAGCTCGGCCGGGCCGGGGTCAGCCGTCCCGGCGAGCTCGCGGCCGATGGCGTGCATGATCACTTCGGTGTCATTGTCGCGGGCGAGGTGGGCGTCGTCGGTGGCCAGGATTTCGGCGCGGAGCTCGGGGTAGTTGGCCAACTGACCGTTGAACCCAAACGCGAACCATTTCCGCTTCTGAATATGCGGCCGCTCGAGCGGCTGGGCGTAGCCGCGATCATCGGCACCGCACGTGGCATACCGCACATGGCCGATTGCCGCCCGGCCGACGTTCTGCTCCATGAGGCTCTCAAACTTGCCGCGGTGGTTCATCCGAAACACCTCGCTCACGCTTCCCACGTCCTTGAACGTGGCTAACAGCTGGCTTCGGCCTGGGCTCCAGGACGTCATGCCGGCAGAGAGTTGGCCCCTGTTCTGAATGTCGAGGAGCATCCGAGGGATCAGTCGCGATGCCTCTTCCTGCCCGCCGGAAACGCAGAGGGGGCTCGTCTCGTCGCCAGGCAGGTGATAGATGGCCGCCAGGCCGCACTCGTGACGCAGGTCGCTCATCGGTGACTTTCGGGGTGCCTGGAGCGGCCGTTCGGCCCGCATTCCGCTCGCTTCGCGGAGTGTATCGACGAAGGACGCCTGCGGATACCATACTCGGGTTTTCCCGCGATCCGTACGGAGGATAGCCTCTCACCGCCAATGACCGACCACGTGCGTCAGCAGATCACGGCGGCCGCTCGCCTGATCGTCGTGAAGGTCGGATCCCGTGTCCTCACCGGCGCCGACGGTCTGCTCGACAATGCCAGAATCGAGTCTCTTGGCCGACAGATCGACTCGCTGTGCGGATCGGGACGGCAGGTCGTGCTCGTCAGTTCTGGAGCTGTTGCAGCAGGAATGGGGCGGCTCGGACTGGGCCGACGGCCCACGGAGCTCGACCACCTTCAGGCGGTGGCCGCGGTGGGCCAGAGCTGCCTCATCGAGGCCTGGGAGCGATCGCTTCGCGGTCGCGGTCGGCATGTCGCCCAGGTGCTCCTCATCGCCGATGACCTTCAGGACCGCACCCGCTACCTCAACATTCGAAACACCTTGCGCACACTGCTGGAATACGGTGCGCTCCCAGTCATCAACGAGAATGACACCGTGAGCGTGGAGGAGCTCAGAACGAGCTTCGGCGACAATGACCGCCTTGCGGCCCTCGTGGCCTCCCTCCTCGGCGCGCATCTTCTCGTGCTTCTGTCGGATGTCGCTGGCCTCTTCGACCGTCACCCCGAAGAGCCCGGGGCGACCGTCGTGCCCCACGTCGAGAGGATGGACGCGGGCATTTCGGCTCTGGCCTGCGACCGGCCTGGAGGACTCTCCAAGGGGGGCATGGCGAGCAAACTCAATGCTGCGACCATCATCACGGACGTGGGCGGGCATTGCATCATCGCACCAGGTCGGGAGGAGGGCGTCCTCGACCAGATCGTTCGCGGCGACGCCGTCGGGACACTCTTCGTCGGTCGCCCAGCCACCATGCCGGCTTGGAAGCGATGGCTCGGCTGGTCCGCCGATGCGAAGGGTTCTCTCGAGGTGGACGCCGGTGCCCGCGAGGCGGTCATCGCCCGCGGCAGGAGCTTGCTGGCGGCGGGGATCACCGGCCTGCGCGGCCAGTTTTCGGCGGGTGACGTCGTGACTCTCACCCATGCAGGAGATGTCTTCGCACGCGGTCTGGTGAACTATCCGGCCGACGATTTGACACGGATCGCAGGCGCTCGAACCGAGCGGATCGCAGAAATCTTGGGCTACTGCCCGTACGACGAGGTGATCCATCGCGATAACCTAGCCGTCATCAGCCGGACCTGACCCCGTTCGACATTCTTATGGTCTCGGAAATCATCATCATCCTCGCGTTGGTCCTGGCCAACGGTCTATTTTCCGGGGCCGAGATGGCAATCGTGGCGAGCCGCCGCGGACGGCTGCGAACCCTGGCAGACGCCGGCGACACCGCCGCCCGCACGGCCCTCGATCTGGCCTCCAACCCTGACCGCTTTCTGCCGACGGTGCAGGTGGGCGTGACCCTCGTCGGCACGCTGGCGGCGGCCTACGGCGGAAAGAAGCTGGTCGCGGCTCTCGCGACCGCGCTCGCCGAGGCATGGCCAGGCCTGGGTGGCCTGGCAGAGTCGCTGGCGTTTGGCATGTTCGTCATCACCCTGACATTCGTGACCCTCATTTTTGGCGAGCTCGTCCCCAAGCGGCTGGCGCTTCGGAACGCCGAAACGTTTGCCCGTGTGACAGCCCCCCTCATCGCGGTCATTGCGAGGCTTGCCGCGCCCCTGGTGTGGACCTTGAATCTGGGCACCGCGGTCGTGCTCTTCCTTCTGGG
>CAYZHH010000080.1:0-5435 GCA_964478275.1 uncultured Candidatus Kuenenia sp. | reverse complement strand
GGCATCGGGAGCCGACCGTGTCGGTGGATGACATCGAACAGTTGCTCGAGACGGGGCGGGCCGAGGGCGTGCTCGAAGCCGTGGAGCAGGCGGTGGCGGTCGAGGCTCTTCGCCTCGGAGAGCGGACCGTACGGGACATCATGCGGCCCCGGATCGATATCGATGCCCTCGATGTCGCCACGCCACCGGACGAGATCATCGGGGCCATCGCCATGGCGGGCTACTCGCGCCTGCCCGTGTATGAGGGATCAATCGATCACATCCTCGGCTACATCGCGATCAAGGACGTGCTCCGCACCTCCTGGATGGGCTGGCCTGCCAACCTGCGAAAAATGATGCGCCGGGCCGTGTTCGTGCCGGAGACGATGCCGCTTGATCGGCTGCTCGATCTCTTTCGCAAGGAGCGAACGGCCTTCGCGATCGTGCTCGATGAATACGGGGGTACCGATGGGCTCGTGACGCTCGATGACGTGCTCGAGGAGCTCGTGGGCGAGATCCATGATGACCGACGGGCCGAGGAGCCGGCCGACTTCGTAGACCGGGCAGACGGCTCATGTCTGGTTGAGGGAAGCGCGGGAATCGGGAAGCTCGCCAGCCGCTTTGGGATCGAGCTCGACCCCGAGCCGCGGAGTTATGAGACCGTCTCAGGGCTCATCCTGGCGAAGCTCGAGCGGCTGCCGACCGCCGGCGACACGCTCACGTGGAAGGGCCTCGTGATCGAGGTCATCGACATGGACGGCCGGCGGATCGACAAGCTCCTTGTCCGCCGCGAGGGCTGATCACTGCGGTGGACTGGCCCGGGTGACGATGTCGTCGAGGACAAAGGGACTCGGGAACGGCTCGTCGAGCTGTTCGAGAAGGCGACGATACCGGCCCACGACCTCGGCGATGTCGTCCGCCGTGAGCTGGTCTTCACGGAGAATCTTGGAGGCATCGAAGACCTCCCTCCAGGCACGGAAGGCGTCCTCATAGGCCTGCTTGGCTGCCTGGAGTCGGGCCGCGGCAAACTCGCGGTCGGCGGTCCAGGTCAGCTCCCGTGCCCGCAGAGCCGGCTCGGTCACCTCGGCTTCGCATGTGGCCCGCCAGAAATCGAAATTCACGATGTCGCGGTAGCGGTCGATGATGTGCGCCGTCTCGCGGGCCTCCACCTCCTCAACCGCCAACTGCCACGCCTGCTGCCGGAGCTCAGCCGGCGCCTCGCGGGCCACATCCTTCCAGGTCACCTTCAAGACATCTTCGGCATGCGCCGCAAGGTCCGCCTGGGTGCCGTTGCGATCGAGTGGAGGCACGGCAAGGGCAGCCTGTTGCTCGGGAGTGAGCATCGTCTGCTTCTTCACCCCGAGCGCCGTGAACTGACCTGGCAGAAGCGCCTCGAGCTCTTCGGCCAGTCGCTTGGCTCTGGCTTCTTCGGCCTCTCTGAGCCCCAGCCGGATCGGGACATTCCAGCTCGTGGGGATCTCCCGGGACGCGAACCGCCGCATCTCGTCGCCGGCAAGCTCCCATGCCTTCCGGGCGGCGGCGCCGAACGTGCCGTCCCCCTCGAGAGCCCTCGCGTGATTGATAGCCGCCATCATCGGCTCGCTATGAAAGATCAGAGCCGTGGTCTTGAGAGGCACCCCTGAGTCGGCAAGCTGCTGGCCCTGGAGATACTTGCTCCGCGACACGAGCCAGTTGTCTCGCTCGTTCACAGTCCGTTGGGGGTCATCCCGTTCGTGAAAGTCGTCGTCTGCGACAAACATCGGGCGGAACTCCGCTTTCTCGTCCGACTTCCCGATCTTGTGGCCGATGAACCAGCCCATGCGCCCGAGCAGCCGCGGCTCGAACCGGTTGAGCTTGATCCCGTCGCGGAGGAACTCGATGCCCTTGATCACCCACGCATAGCGGTCACGGTAGTCATCGAACTCAACCGAGATGTTGTAGGAGAGGTTGTGGGCCTGAAAGTCCCAGACGGAATAAAAGTTGGGCTGGAGCTTCGTGAGTTGCTCGAGCGTGGCCGAAAGGTTCGCCCAGTCTTCCACCTTCTTGTAGTGATTGGCTCGATCCCAAAGGAGCGTCACGGCGATGTTCTTGAGCCCGAGCGTCGCAAACCGCATCGTCTCACCGGTGGGATCGATGTCGCCGAGCTTGGACTGCGAGAGGCCTCGCTCAGCCCGCATCTTCGCGAGCATCCCCCCAGGCCCCTCGGTGTCGGCCGGCTGGCTCATCAAGGACAGCGGCAGCAGGAGCGCCACGATCCCCACAAGCGCCAAGAGCGTCTCGGGCCTCAGGCCGAGCCACGCCTGACGCCCGCTTCCACCTGACCGAGCACCTGTGCTCATGATGCCACCTCCCGAGCCCTGAGGCAGAACGTGGCGGCCACGCAGAAGGCAACGACATAGCCGGCCGTCTCGGCTGCATGAGCCGCCAGAAGATCAAACGGAATGTCGAATCCCTCAGCCACGAAGTTGCTTGTGCCGAGCGTCGCGAGCGAAGGGAATAACCCGGCAGCCACCCGCATCGGAGCGAGGAGCACGGTATCGGCGAGCTTCATCGCCTGAACCGCGGGCGTGGGATCGAGTTCGAGCGTGATGCTCATCTGGGTGACGATCCGGTAGAGCGATTCGATCGGACCACCTCCCGGCACGTCCTGCGAATTGCCAGTCACCTGGCTGACGAAAAGCCGGGCGATGAACTCACGAAACTGACCCACAAGGAGCATGGAGAGCGAGGCGATGAGTGCCACCGGCGACGACAAGAAGGTACTGAACATCACCCCGAGTGCCGTCACGATGAGCATCGCAAACCAGGCACCGAGGCAGCTCTTGAAGTAATTGATCGCGAATGATCCGTCACCTGCTCGGAGATAGAAATCAGCCTGCGCCACGCCGTAATACTGGGACGGCTCGAGGCATTGCAGCCAGACCTCGAGGCGGCCGTCGGCCACGAAATCCTGATACAGATCGGCCTCCTGCACCGTTCCGTCGGCCAGCACTACCGCGAGCTTCCGCGGGATCCACAACTGGTCGATCGACTCGCGTGCAACGATCGGCAGCGCTTCGCTGCGGAGATTGTTGGAGGGATTTCGAAGCTGGACGGTCCCGTGAATGCCTTCGGTGATGATGCCCTTGTAGGTGCGAAACACGCGGATGTTCATCTCGAGCGGCAGCCCATCAGGAAAGTCTGCCTCTCGGATCCCCATGAAGGTCCAGAGCGCGGCTGCCGCACTGCCCCCCTCGATGTACTGCCGGTAGCCCCACTCCTCGCCGACGCTGATGCCCTTGTCCGACGGCCGACCATCGCGGTCGAGAAAACGCAGCCTTCCTCGCAGCGGTCGTCGAGCCTCGAGAATCCCCTCCGGCGGCCCGACGTCATAGGCAACTCCCTCGGCTGACGCACGCGGTGTGATGCGATGACGATGTCCCTGAAAGGTCTCAGCGATGCCGCTGCCCGCGGCGTCGAGCGTCACGAAGTGGCGATGGCCACGGGCCGAGCCCGTGCGTCCCTCATAGGCGGTGAGCACGCCATCGTCGTCGCGGAGCTCCCGAAGCCCGCTCCCTTCGATGGTGTGGGTGTGCTGCACACTGCGAACGATAAAGGCCCAGCTGGTCCCTCCCATCACCCCAAGGAGGACAGTGCCAATGAAGGCAAATCCGAGAAATCGTCCCAGCACGATCTCGCCAGAATGCACCGGCTTCGTCACGACCGTTTGGATCGCCTTCGACTTGATGTCGGCCGGCAGACTGAAGACAGCAAGAACGAGCGTGACGGTGCATGACAGGAAGCTCATGGCACCAAGTAAGAAGCCCACGTAGAGCTTCACGGGCTCGACGTTCGTGGGATCAAGGAACCAGCCCGCGAAGATCATGACGACCGCGAACAGAGCCAGCACCGCCAGCACATGTCTGCGGATGGCCTCCTGCACCGCCAGCCGCGCCAGGGCCCAGACACGCCCTGGCGAGGTTCCTGCCAGGTCACGGATCCCTGACAGCACCCCCCGGTAGACACGGTCGCCGGCCTCAAGCGGCCCTGCCCAGGCGGCCTGGGTGAGCCATGCGGCGAGTCCTGCAAAGAGCACCACGAACATCGATGCCAGGAGAAACGAAAGAACCGCCGGGCCAATCCAGGCTAGAAAGCTCGGGATTTCCTGTTCTAGGACCATCGGTCGGGCTACTCCCCTGTCTGCTCGGACGCCGCGGCCATCGTACTTCGCGCTCGCCGGCCTGGTCGGGCCTCCGTGTCCCGCACGACCTCGAGAAAGAGCTCCTCGAGGGTCGTTTTGGGGTGGCCGATCTCAATGTCTACGGCACCGTGCCTGGCGAGTACGGCCCGTACTTCCTCGCACGCTGCGGCGGGGAGCCCAGCCGCTCGGATCTGCGTGACGCCAGTCACCCTCAAGAGGTCCTCGACCCGCCCAAGCTCCTTGAGCTCACCCTGGTGGAGCACGGCGATCCGGTCGCAAACGTCCTCCACGTCGGCCAGGAGATGCGAACACATGATGACCGTCTTCCCTCTGCGCTTGAGATCGATGATGAGATCCTTCATCTCCCGGGTGCCAATCGGATCGAGGCCGCTGGTTGGCTCATCGAGGAGCACGAGCTCGGGATCGTTGATAAGCGCCTGTGCCACGCCGATACGACGGGTCATTCCCTTGGAATATTCACGGAGCTGCCGCTTTCGGTCATTCGTTAGCCCCACCATGCTAAGAAGCGCTGCGGCTCGCCGAGATCGCTCGGCTGGGGGCATGCCGAAGAGGCGGCCGTAGAAGTCGAGCGTCTCCTCGGCATCAAGAAACTTGTAGAGGTACGACTCCTCTGGCAGGTATCCAATACGGGCGTTCTTCGAGACGTCGGTCGCCTGCTTCCCGAAGACAAACGCATCGCCCGAAGTCGGAAAGATGAGTCCGAGAAGGAGTTTGAGCGTGGTCGTCTTACCCGAGCCGTTGGGGCCCAAGAGCCCAAAGATCTCGCCGCGGCGAATCTCGAGGTCGAGCGGCTTGAGGGCGACCTTCTTGCTGCGACCCCAGAAATCCCGATAGACCTTGGAAAGGTTTCGAGCCTCGACCACGACCTCGCCCGCCGAGGCAGGCACGGGAGTCGGGTCCGTAGTGACCATGGGTGCTTCTCCGAGGAATCAGACGGCCTGGCGGCTCTACGGACCTATGCAGCCGATTTCATCGGTTGTATCGCATCCGCGCTGGCATGGCAGCCCCCTGCCTCGAAGAATTTTCCCAGCCGCACCAGACGCCGCCTTACCGCTTGCTTTCCGCGTCGGATGGGGTTTCCGGAGCGGCCTGCTTCCCAGCAACGGTCGTGGCAATCGCCACGACCCGCTGGGCGGCGGCGAGCTCGGCGGCCGAAAAGAACGGAACGTCGGGATCACCACCTGCCCGGTCGATCACCTCCGCTGCGAGCTGTTCCCAGGTGCGACCACTGGAGAGATGCCAGGCAGCTGCCTGG
>CAYZHH010000079.1:0-12919 GCA_964478275.1 uncultured Candidatus Kuenenia sp. | reverse complement strand
CCTTTTTTCAGGGCCCAAGGTTGGGTTCCGCGGCGGGGGGACCTTGGATGAAGCCCCCGCTGGCAAGCGGGGGCACCGCGAGTGAATCTTGATCCTTAGTGATTGGCGTACGAAGGAGACAGAAGATGCTTCGACAGATACTTCGCAAAACCGCCGCCGTCGTGCTCCTGGTTCTCATTGCCGGATACGGCACTCCTCCCCCCGCGGCCACACCGCTCGAACGGGCCGGCGAGGTATGCCCGCAGGGCCTCACCACGTTGGTGGCGAAACCCCAGGAGGAGGTCCCTGACCGTGTGCTGTCCGAGGACTTCGAGAACGGCGCCGCCTCGGCAGCCTGGTCGGACAGGACCGTGGCCGCCTGCCCCAATGGCCGGACGAAGTACCTGGGGTTTTTCGGCCCGGGCACCGTGACGCTCAATCTCGCCGGGCTACCGGCCCATCGGGCGTTACGCGTCTCCTTCACGCTGCACATCCTGGGCTCGTGAGACGGCGTGGGGCGGTGGGGCCCGGACCGCTGGCGGTGCGGCCTTCGCGACGGCCCCGCCTTCATGGAGACGACCTTCAACAACTGCTTCCTGATCTGGTGCGACAACGTCTGGCAGAGCTTCCCGGAACTCTACAGCCCCGTGCAGCAGACGTTATTCAAGACCATGCCTAGCCTGCCTTCCATGCTGCTGGCCTGCCACGGCGGCAGCGGGGCCACGGGCGTGGCCGACCTGGGGTGGAACTGGAGCAAGCACAAGGAATACAAGGAAGTCAGCACCACCTACCGGTTCAGCTTTGTCATCCCGCACGCAGGCCCCGCCGCCGTCATTGACTTCACCAACCTGTGCGACGACCCCAAGAACGACCAGTCTTTCGCGCTCGACGACGTGTCGGTTGAGGCGCTGCACAACGTGCCGGCCCTGGCCGCCAGGGACATCGAACTCGCCTGGCAGGCCCTCTTTTGCGGCAGTCCCTCGGCGGCGTTCACGGCGTCCACGGTGTTCCTTGCCCATCCGGATGAGCTGCTGCGCCGCACCAACCAACTGGTGACCGCCGACCAGACTCGCGTGGGCGTCCTCATGGATCGTCTTGACGCCGGCCCTACCCGCGCCGAGGGCGTGTTTGCCGACATGGAACCCGGCGACGACGTGGAACGCATCGCCGCCCTGCGCGAGATGACCCTTATGCCGGGCGACCTGTGGCAAGGCCGCAAACAGGAGGATCCCTTCGACGCCAAGCACCCCCAGCGGACGCGAACCTTACAATGCTGGATCTACCCCATGTACAACCGGAACGCGATGACCTTCACTCCGCTGGTGCGGGCGGGTATGCGTCTCAGCGCCTTGCTCCGGCAGAACGGCTCCCCAGAGGCCCTCAAGATGGCGGAAACCATCGAAGACCGAGTGTCGTTATACAAGCTGCCGCTCGCCGAGTAGAAGGGCCCGCGATACGCATACCGCGCGACGGCAAGGTTGGTCCCCGTCGCCCCCCGGTGTATTCGCCGGGGGCTCAAGGGTAGGTTGAAAACCTGCCCTCCAAGCGGGTCAGCTTCCGAGGTATTCGCGGGCGATGGCGACGATCTGCTCCAGCACGGGCTTCGGGTAGACCATGCCCGTCGGGTTGTCGGGGTTCACCAGGGCGATGCCCGCGATGGCGGGGTTGTACTTGACCTGCAGCCGCATCTCGTCGAGGTCGGGCAGCCAGCGGTTGCGGGGGTCGATGTGGAAACTCAACCGAAAGTGGGGCTCACCACCTCCGGCGAGGGCCACGCCGTGCTCAGCGGCCAGGGCCGCAATACCGACCTGAAGCGCACGTCCGAGAGCCTCGCCGCCGTGCCGTGGAAGCGCCACGGCCACGATCGCTGCCCCGGGCCGGCTACCGGCGGAGCGTGTCGGAGACGATGTGGCCGAAGAGGGTTTCGCGGCCGCGGAGCACGTAGAACTTGATCGGGTTGAGATGCTCCTCCTCGGCTTTGTCGAGGATGTAGGAAAGATTGTCGGCAGCGACCGTCTCCCAGACATGGAGGCCAACGAGAATGTCGCCCTTGCGAATGCCCTGTTCCGCCGCGGGTCCGTCGGGCCGCACTTCCGTCACGAGCAGGCCGCCACGGTAGCGAGCTTGGAGCTTCTGCACGACCGCCGGCTGGAGCGGGTCGAGCCGCAGCCCAATCTCTCGCCAGCACCGGTCGGCAATCGGGAGCCCCCCTCGGCGCGATGCTGCCAGGGATAGCTCGATCCGCTCCTCGGCACCGGCCCGCACGACGGTCACCGGCACCCGCTCGCCGATCTTGCGGCCCAGCAGGGCTCGTTCCACATCGAGCTGGTGAAGCACTGTGACGCCACCGATCTGCGTGATGAGGTCGCCCTCGCGAACCCCGATGGATTCGGCTGGGCTCTGGCGGTGGACGGCTTCCACATAAGCCCCGCGGCGTCCGTCCGCCCGCACAACAAGGCCATGCCAGGTGTGTCCGATTCGCTCGGCGGCGAGGAGATCAGAGACCACATCGAGGACGCGGTCGATCGGGATCGCAAACCCGATCCCCTGGGCGCCGGCCCGCACCGCGACGTTGATGCCAATCACCTCGCCGTCAATGTTGATGAGCGGCCCGCCAGAATTGCCTGGATTGATGGGGGCGTCGGTCTGGATGAGATCGTCGTACCGTTGGGTGCGACTCACCTCCACGTTGCGGTGAAGGGCAGAGATGATCCCCTTCGTGAGGGTGTGCTCGTAGCCGTAGGCATTGCCGAGCGCCAGCACAGTCTCACCGATCATGAGATCGCTCGATGTGCCTATGCGAGCCACCGGAAGGAGCTCCTCGGTATCGAGCTTGATGACGGCGAGGTCGGTGCGTGGGTCGTGTGAGATGAGCGTAGCCGCTGCCGTCCGGCCGTTGGCGAGCGTCACCTCGATCCGCTTGACCCCTTCGACGACATGGAAGTTTGTGACAACGTAGCCACGGGGGTCGAGCACGACGCCGGTGCCCATGCCGTTGACCCGCTTGAGCTCGGCCGCGGCGTCGTCAGTGGAGGGTACGAGCTTCTGCCCGTGGATATTGACGACGCAATCCCGCTGGCCCTCGACGGCCACGACAATCGCGGATCGGCGAGCCTCGGAGGCGGGTGCCGATGCGGCCAGACCGACGGCCATGAGGATGGCAGCGACCGGCAGACTGGTCCGCAGCATCCGCATCGGCGTCGACTCCCCTCAACCGGCACATCGAACCGCACGACCGCTCGGGCGGCCAGACATACTCTGGGTGGATCGGCCAAAATCCGGCGGTCATCCACTACCGTGGAAGCACCCGGCAGAGCTTTCCAGTCCCTGGGGCGTCACCCCCAGCCGGGGGGTCGTGTCAGCGCGGCCGCGTGGCCCGTGCGGCCAACAGGATTTTCACTCATGCCGCCGGCGATCGGCCACGAGGAGCGGCAGAAGCTGGAGGAGCAGAAACCCGCCGAGGACCACGAGGGCCAGGATCGGCCACGCCCCGGCAATGCGGCCGCCAACAGCCCATCCGAGCTCATTGGCGACGCCCCCCACGATCGCCGCCACCACAACGAGGACGAGGGCCGCCAGAATGATGCCGCAGCCCAGTGAGGCCATCGTGCCGCGGAACGTGGCAAGCTCACTGAACTCCTCGTGGTGGAGATCGATCGCCCGGCCTTTGGTCAGGCTTCGGGGCACCGTATCCGCCAGCTCGATGGCCCGGGCCGCGTCAGCCCATGATGCTGGTGGCAGCGGAGCGTTGTGCGGTGCGTGAGGGCCGTCGGGGTGAAGGGCGGCGTCGAGGACCTGGAGCATCGCGTGGCCACGGTCGAACGCAGGTGATTCATGCGGCCCGTCTGGTCCCGACCAGCGGCACGACTGCTCGGGGTCATCCGGCATGGTGAGAACGACCGAGCCTTGGCCGCCGCGGAGGGTGATCTCGAGCGATTCCTCGCTGCCGCCAGCCATCTGCCACCGCACCGGCACGAGCGCCGGGCCCGAGAACCCCACCGTCAGTGAGTTCCACACGCGATCATCGATGGAGACCCCGAGCGCCGAGAGTCTCGCCGGCTCGCCAACGATCGCCCGCACAAGGTCGGCGTCTCGTGCTAGGCTCGCGAGGACGGCCTCGCGGCTCCGGTCGTGCTGCCGCCGCTCGAGCACAAACGATTCAACCGCGCCGAGCGGCCCGGCACCGCCGAGCGCTGTCTCGAGGATCTCTCGAAGCCGTGCGACGAACGGGTGAAGCCTCGCGGGAAGAATCGGGACAATGGGCCCACCGGCATCCCGACGGATCATTTCGATCTCCCAGGCCCAGAGCATGGAAAGCTCGAGGGGCTGCGAGACAACGAGCGGTCGCCCCACCTGGACGAGCGTGCGCACCGCATCCGCACGAACCTGGCTCCAGCCATCCGACCCAACGAGAATCGCGTCGCACGTGGCCGCGTCCAGGAAGGCCTCCCAACCAGCATCGGACGACTCGCGGACGAGCGTATCGCCCCTCGCTGCCGCGGCAGTTGCCACACTGGTGGCCCACCGATCCGTTCCGAGAATGCCAAGTCGCATACCCCAGTATGGTTCCTGGCAGTCCGCGAAAAAAGCCATCACTGGCCGCGTGGCTGCGTCACGGGGTATAGAGGGCTTCCAAGGAGCATGGCGTGAACGCGGAAATCATCGCGATTGGGGACGAGCTGGTGACCGGCCAGAGGCTCGACACCAACAGCCGCTGGCTGTCGGCGGAGCTCGCCATCCTCGGCATCCCGGTGACCTTTCACACGACGGCCGCGGACACGCTCGAGGCCGGCATCGAGGCTTTTGGCAGCGCGGTCGGCCGGGCTGACATCGTTATCTCGACCGGTGGCCTCGGGCCTACCGCAGACGACCTGACGCGGGATGTGCTGGCTGCGGTGGCCGGCGTGCCGCTCGTGGAATCCCTGTGGACACTCGCGGTGATCGAGTCGCGGTTCGCTCGCCGCGGGGTGCCCTGCCCCGAGTCGAACCGTCGCCAGGCTCTTTTCCCTGTGGGAAGTCGTGAGATTCCAAACCCGAATGGGACGGCGCCGGGTATCGACATGGAGGTGTCGGTCGGTGATCGACGGAGCCGCGTGATCGCGCTGCCGGGGGTTCCGGCCGAGCTCAAGCCGATGTGGACAGCCACCATCGTTCCCGCGCTCCTGGCGAGCATGCCCGAGCAGGCGACGATTCGTCAGCGCACGATCAAGTGTTTTGGCGCCGGCGAGAGCGCCGTCGAGGCGATGCTCCCCGACCTTGTCCGTCGCGGCCGTGATCCACTCGTCGGGATCACCGCGCACGAAGCTACGATCTCGCTTCGGATCGCCGCGCGGGCTCGAAATGAGGCGGAATGCCGCGACAAAATCGCGGGTACTGAGGCGATCATTCGCGAATGCCTCGGTGAGCTTGTCTTTGGTGTCGAGACGGACGAGCTCGAGGATGCGGCCCTGGCCGCCGTGGCCGCGAGTGGCGTATCGCTCGCTACGTGTGAGATCGGGACGGCCGGCCTGGTCGCGGCCCTGCTGGCTGCGGCCGAGACACGAGCCGGCGGCGTGTTTTGCGGGGGCACGGTCCTTCCCGCCACCACTCCCGACGCGACCGCCGTGGCCCTCGCCGCGCGTGGCCGCGAGGAGTTTTGTGCTGCGGTCGGCCTTGGGGTGGGCTCGGTTCGCCCTGGTGTCGAGGGCCGCGAGGTCATCGATATCGCGATCGTTTCAGACACCGGCGTTGAATCCGTTGAACACATCCTCGCTGGCGGCCCGACCCTTGCCACTGCCAGAGCCGCGAAGGCCGCCATCGATCTGGTCCGTCGGCGCGTGGTCGCCCTCACCGGCGCGGGCCAAGGAGGAAACCCATGAGTGACCGCGGAGCTTCGTGGCGGACGGCGATCATCTTCACGGGATTTGTCATCCTCGTGGGCCTGATCGCGTGGCCGTCGTTCGTGGGGCGTATCCAGTACGCCCGTACGCGGGCTGAGCTGGCGGCGATTGGCGACGCCGCGGGCGAGGCCCGCCTCGCTCCTGTGGCAAAGATTTTCACCACGCTGGCGCGGCTCATCGGGCCATCAGTCGTCAATGTCACCGCCGACCGCCGACTCCTCCCAGAGGCCGACGAGATTGCCGCCCTCGGCATGCCGCCTCCCGCCGGGCTGACCGACGAGTCCATCGCCTCTGGCGTGATCATCGAATCGGATGGCGTGATCGTGACCAACTATCACGCGGTCAGCGGCGCCGACCGGATCGTCGTCACGCTCGCCGATGGTCGGAAGTTTCTGGCGAAGCTCGTCGGCGCCGATGCCGGCACCGACCTAGCCGTGCTCGAGATTGAGGCTGACGGACTGCCGGCGGCTGCCTGGGGCGACAGCGATGCCATTGAGGTCGGTGAAATGGTGTGGGCGATCGGCAATCCCTTTGGGCTCGATCGCACGCTCACCTACGGGATCGTCAGCGCCGTCGGCCGACGGGGTGTCACAGGCAATCCCTTTCAGGAGTTTTTGCAGACCGATGCCGCCATCAATCCGGGCAACTCGGGCGGCCCGCTCATCGATGTCAACGGGCGGGTGATCGGGATTACGACTGCCATTGCCGGCCACGAATCAAATGGCATCGGGTTTGCGATTCCGAGCAATACGGCGAAGGCTGTGGCCGAGGCCATCCATCGGCTTGGCAATGTCGAACGCGGTTATCTCGGGTTGGCCCTTCGCAACACGGTGGACGACTCGCATGGTGTGCTCGTGATGGCAACGGAGCGAGGCGCGCCGGGCGACTTGGCCGGGATTCGGGCGGGCGATGTGATCGTCTCGTTTGATGACCACCCGGTGGCGGCGCCGGCAGCACTCGTCATGCTCATGACCCGGTCAGAGCCCGGCGTCGAGGTCCCGATCGAGATCATTCGCGAGGGCAAACGCACTCCGCTCACCGTCAAAGTCGGCCGCCGGCCGCGGTGACGATCGGCTTGTGACAGAAGGTATGCTGCACTCAGCACGGCGCGGGGCGATCTCAAGGCTGACACAGACCGAATGCACACGCCGTCAGTCATCCTCCAGATGCAGTCGGTGCATCATCCGGTGCAAAAACGGAGTCACCGCCAGAGATGCCGCCCCAATGAAAAGCAAACCGGAGAACAACGCATAGGCAGACACGAACAACTTCCCGACGTGATTCTTGATTGGATCAACCGGCCCCATGCCACCGAGGATCATGGAGGCGTTCACGAGGGCATCGATCCAAGGCAGGTCGCCCAGGTAGTGGTAGCCGAGCACGCCGATCCCCAAGGCGACTCCCACCACCGCTGCCGAAAGGGCCAGAAAGCCGAGAACCCGCCAGAAGAACCTGTGCATCGACAACAGCGGTTCGGTCCGATGCTCAAACATGCGGCCAATCGTACCGACATCACAGATTGAACACACAGGGGGCCGCTCCATGAGCGAACCGACCCCTCAGCATCTCAGCTCTCGGCCGGTGGATCTGACGGGGCGTTGTCGGCGGTGTCGTCGAGGAGCTTCGTGAAGTTGAAATCACCGCCGCCGCCAAAGGAGAAGCCGCCGGATTTTTCGGTCGCGGGTGGCTCGGCAGGTTTGGCCGCGAACCGTACCGCCGGGGTGCCCTGCGGTCGTGCCCGCATCTTCGCCGTGACCTCAGACAGCCACTCGGGTGTCGGGAACGAGTAAGGACGGAACTTCTCGAGGGTGCTTGTTTCCTCGTGGATAAAGAGCCCGCGGTTCGGGCCGAGCTTGGCCGCGATGGGGGTATCCACGAGCGTGCTCGAATCGGAGCTGCTCATCTGGAAGAGCACGCGAAGCTCAAACTCCTTGATCGCGCCACGGTCGAATGTCCGCTGGAGATTCGTCAGGGAGTCGCACCACGTGATCACATGGATGCCCACAGGCGGCCCGTCGCGAAGAACCATCAGGAGATTGTCGGCGGGCCCGGCCTTCTTCTCGGCCCCAAAACCACCACCACCGAAGCCGAAGTCGCCGTCGGCCTTGCGGAGCTCGCGGAACCGGCCGAGATCGCGAATCACCAGGAACACCGACTCTCCATCGAGCACCTGCTCGTCAAGGCGTCGCTTCACCTCGGTGGCGAGAGACTCCATCGCGGACGCAACACCCAATCGTCCGGCAATCTCAACCTCGTGCGGGAGGTGTTCGGCGAGACGCGACAGCATGATGTCGGGCTTCTCTTCGGCAATCGCCGGCTCGAGGACCACGAAGCGGGCCATCCTCCCGAGGCTACCGCCCGGGTGCGGATCATGCTCGGCAGCAAGGCTCACGATCGAGAGGGCCAGGAGGCTCGTGCCCAGATCTTCACGCTGGCCAGCAATCAGCATGTTGGCTCCGCCCTGCCGGCGGAAGATGGCGGCAGTGGGATCCTTGATGGCGATCGCGTCGCCAAGCCAGGCAAGCGGCGCGAGCAGCTCGTGCCCCTGCACGGTGTCCTTGTCGAGCATCTCTGTGAGAAGCGGATTGAGGGCCGGATCGGCTGCTTGATTCCCGTCGAACACGATCCGTTCGAGCTGGGGAATGTCCGTCCGCCGATCAGCCAGCTTGCGGAGATCGCCGAGATACTGCTCCCGCTGCTCGTCCGTGAGAAAGACGACCTGGAACGGGTTGTTGCCCTCGACCATGCCGTTGGCATCGTTATAGATCGCCTCGCCGGGGCGGGTGAGGAGGCGGGCGGCGGTGTTCTCATCGCTCAGGATGAGGCTCGAGTCTGCCTCGTTGCACTGCAGCGCGATCCGCACGGCCATCTGGCCCATCGTGGCCCGCGGGAGACTGTAGGAGCCGCCAAGCGTCTGCGACCCAAGCAGCACGTGAATGCCGAACGCACGACCCTGTCGAACGAGGCGGTCCAGGATGAGCGATGCATCCTGGGCGATCTTGTCGTCCTCGACGAAGATTTCCTGAAACTCGTCAATGAGTAGGAGGATGCGCGGCATCGGATCGGAATGACTCGTCTGGCGGAAACCAGCGACATTTTGAACCGAAAACTCTCGGAAGAGGTCACCGCGGCGCTTGAGCTCGCGATCAAGCTGTTCCATGACGGAGAGACCGAATTCCCGCTCGCTCTCGATCGCGATCACACGAGCGTGCGGCAGCGCGTAGTGGTCGTAGAGCTTGAACTCGACGCCCTTCTTGAAGTCGATGAGATAAAACTGAATCTCGTTCGGACTGTATTGGAGCGCCAGGCTCGTGATCATGGCGTGCATGAGCGTCGACTTGCCAGAGCCCGTCTTGCCGGCAATGAGCAAATGCTGGCTCGTGCCCTTGCCGAGCTTAAGGTACTGGAGCTTCTTGGCACCGGCTGGCCCCAGCGGGGCGAGCACCTCTTCGGCGGTACTCCCCTTCCACCAGTCTTCGGCCTTCGGGGCCACGCGGTCGAACGGCACGACAATTCGCTTGGCCGCTTTGGCTGCCCGGCCGACGCGCTGGATGATCGGCGTGAAGACCTCGTCTGGCGGCGCATGCTCGACGGTGAGCGGCCACTTCGAGAACTCCGGGTCAATCCACGTGAATCGCCCCTTCTCCAGCTTGAGCACGGTGGAGTGCTGCTCGATATCGGTCAGGCTGAATCCCGACGGCATCTGCTGCTTCGGATCGACCGAAAGGAGCACGTAGACCCCACACCGCGCCCCCGAGCTGGCGATGCTCGCGAGTCGGCGGGCGCTCGTCTCATTGAAGTTAGCCGGGAAGTTGGCAACCACGACGAAGCGGTAGGGCTCGGGCACCTCCGCTTCGGCGTTATAAGCTCCGATCGAGGGATACTCATTGCGGAGATACTTCTGGATCACCACCTCCATGTGATCGGTGATGTCGGCGAGCTTCTGCTCGATGAGCTGCGGCTCGGTCCAAATACGGTTCGTGACGAGGAGCTCGTCGTGGTCCGCCAGATGCATGAAGCCCGCGTATTGCTTGCCGAGGCCGAGGGGATCAATGATGGTGAAACGGCTCTGCCCCGCAGGGATGCCCGTCGCGATGCGGAGCATGAGCCCCTGCAAGAGCGCCGATGAAAGTTCCTTCTCGTCCTGCGTCGACTTGATCGTGACCGACGCCGTCACAGGCCAGGACACCGTGGCAGGCTGTGACCAGTTGATGGGCCCAAATTCATTGAGCGCCGGGACGGCCGACACGCCGCCTGGAATACGTTCGAGCGACAGTGCCAAATCCCCGAAACGGAGCCCCGGCGGCGGCTCACTCGGGAGTGGCACGTCGTCTCTGGCGAGATCATTCCATGGCCGAAACGCTTCGGCGTCGATCTCTGTTGCCGCGGCATAGATGGCTGCCGTTCCCTCGCGAGCCTCTCGCCAGCGGGACGTCATGGCCGCCCACCGCTCGTTCCGATGGGCATCGGCCGCCGCAAGCCGCTCATTCCGCTCTCGCTCCCGCTTCTCAATCCGCTCCCGCATCGCTTCAGCAAGTGATTCGAGACGCGGGGGATATTTGTTCTCGGCCGCCAATTTGTGATCGGCGACCTTCGCCGTCAGTTTCGCGGTGCTCTCCTGATACTTGGCCTCGAGCTCCGCGAGCTCCGCGTCGCGCTTGTCGGTGGCAGCTTTTCGCTTCTCGTCGTACTCCGCTGCCCGCTTGTCACTTTCCGCGCGGAACAGTTCCTCGAGACGCTTGACTTGATCTTCATGCCTCCGGCGAATCCACACGCGGCAGGGTTGCGCAAGCTTCTTGCCGGCCGAGACGGCCCCGACGAGTGCCTGATGGAGCGCCGTGAGCTCGTCACGTGCGGCACTCCGCTGGCCGCCCAGATATCCAAGCGCCGCCACAAGCCCACCGCCAACGATGACCGCCGCTGCTCCACCTGCCACACCGGCCCGCACACCCATGCCGCCTGGTATGAGGAAGAAGAGCACCACCGCTCCCACGAGGCCTCCGACAATCGGCCCTGCAATCATGGCCCCTTGGAGCCCACCGGAAAACGCCTTTTTCACGGTGGGGAGATCGCCGACCGCAGCCGCCTGCTCGCCAGCGGCAGTGGTCGCGGCGGCCAACGCCGCGAGGGGGTTCTCAACAGGGTCCTCGCTCCGCTCCGTCCCGTCCGTGACAGCGGGCTCGCTTGCCTCCGTCGGGATCCCTTGAACGCCGTGCGCTGTGAGGTAACGGGCCGACTGGGCCACCGCTTCGTCGAATTGGGCAAGACCGCGAAGGATCTCCTTTTCAGCCTTCATGGCCGCGAGCTTGGGTTGCTGGCCCCGTGTCTTGCTGCTCTCTCCCTCGCGGAGCTTGTCAAAACCCTCGTCGTCGTGGAGCTCGCCGAGCCCGCGGTTGCAATGACCGATGATCAGACTAGCCCGCGTGTGCTCGAGGTCGTCGATCTTTTTTTGCTCCGTGGCGAGGAACGCATCTGCCTTTTCGAGGACCCTGGCATACTCCCGCTGCGTGACCTCGATCTCCGTGTCGTACTTCGAGCGAGTGGCCTCGATCGCCCGTTCCGCTTCCTTGCGGGCTCTGGTGACCTCGTCCTCATGCTCAGCCGTGATCTCGTTCTCCGCCTGGGCGCGGGCCGCAGACTCTCGGCGCAGAATCGCCATGAGCTCGCGAAGCACCTCCGGGCAATAGGCGGCGGCCACGGGGCTCGCACCAGCGGCATCCGCTTCCATCGGCTGATCGGGGACGTCGGTACTCAAAGCGTTTTCTTTCGGGGCAAGGCTCGTGGTCAGCCGGTCAGTAGCCGCTGGAATCGGAGATGTCCCGGGCAGCGCGGTCAAAGACCTCAGCCAGGCGTCCGAGGGCGTCGAGTGTTTCTTTTACAGCGGGCAGGAGCGGCTCGACGTGATCCTTGTGGAACGTCTTGGCCCGTCCATCGTGCCAGGTATCCGTGGCAGCATCCCACTTGAGATTGAGCTGCTTGAGCGCATTGGCCATCTTCGACGCACCGCTCGACAGATCACCGATCTTCATGCCTCCTCCATTTCCGTCGTGGCCGCTTCGGCAGGAGGGGCCGCTGGGGTTGTCGCCTGGTCATCGATCTGCCGCTTCACGTTCGCGGTTCCCCCGGCCGAATCCCCGTCACCCGCCGATGTTGGCGACGACACATTCTGATACGCATCGAGCGATCGAAGCATCCGCTCGAGCTGCGCCATCGAGCGGGGGCAATCGACGTCGATCACGTCACGAAACCGCACCAGCCGCACGCAGGTTTCGCGGAACTGCTGCTGCACGATGGGCGTCCACTTCCGTACCAACTCAGCCTTCTGCTCGGTGACGGCCAGCCGTTGGCGTGCTTTTTCGAGCGCCTTTTTCTCCTCGATGCACGAGGGGGCGTTGTTGCCCACCTTTTTGAAGGTCTTGCAGTGCTCGACGTCCTTGATGGCCTTGTTGACGAGGTCGCTGGCACGACGAATTTCCGTCTTCCAGTAGGCGGCCTGATCGATGCAGATCCACTCCACCGCCCGCTGACCCTGGATCTCGATCTCCGAGACCGCCTGGCTCGATTCGTGCGCGAAGGACGCGAACGCCGCCCGCACAAAGGCGAGGGTATCGATTGATTTGACGTCCGCCTGTTGGGTCATGGGTTCCTCCCCGGAGTGGCAACGGCCGGCCTCCCGCCGCCTACCGCTGCTGGAGATACTCCTCGACCCGCTCAGCTTTACGGATCAGGTAGGGGACGTATTCGCCAGTCGACTCGGCGAACCGCTTGAAAGTCGAAAGCTGAGCCTCGAATTCCTCGGCAAACTTCTGCTGCTCCTGGTCGCGCCAGGTGCTCCCCAGGACCGCCAACTGCCGCTGCACCATCTGCATGTGAGCCGTGACTTCTTCACTAAACGTCCGCAGACTGCCGGCAAAGCGCCGCAGTTCGGCCGGATCAACAATTGCCTGTCCCATCGGAAGCGACCCCTCGAATCCCGCGAGTTTGGTACCCAGACTCCAAACCCTATCCTAGCGTCAAAAACCGCGACGGGGACCGGGGGCCTCGCCCCGGCGGTCCTGGGG
>CAYZHH010000078.1:0-12922 GCA_964478275.1 uncultured Candidatus Kuenenia sp. | reverse complement strand
CGGGACGGCGGCGCCGGCGCGAAAGCAGCAGGCCCGTAGCGAACGTCCGGCGATGTGGCACGGGCGACCCCTCGCGCGAGGCTCCTTCTCTCCGTGACTCACCGCACGGCGAGCATGCGTTCGAGGGCCGTCACGGCCCACTTCGCCGTTTCGTCGTCCACGCGGATGACGTTCACAGGCTTGCCGCGCTCCAAGTGTTCGAGGCTCCAGCAGAGGTGGGCCAGATCGATGCGATACATCGTTGCGCACATGCAGACCGTCGGCGAGAGAAAACGGATCGTCTGCTCGGGATGGGCCTTCTCGAGCCGCTTGACAAGATGGAGCTCGGTGCCGATCGCCCAGGTCGTACCCGGCGGGGCTTCCTCGACCTGACGCAGAATAAAACTTGTCGAGCCCACGAGGTCGGCCATGTCCACGACCTCCATCGAGCACTCGGGATGCACGAGAATCTTGACGCCAGGGAGGTGCGCCCGGATGGCGTCGACATGCTCCGTCCGGAACATCGCATGCACACTGCAATGGCCCTGCCAGAGGATCACGCGGGAACGCTCAAGCTGCTCCCGCGAGTTGCCGCCGAGCGTCGGGTCGTGCGGGTTCCAGAGGGCCATTTCAGAAAGCGGAATGCCCATGCTGCGGGCGGTGTTGCGGCCGAGATGTTGGTCGGGAAAAAAGAGCACGCGCTTCCTGCGCGAAAAGGCCCAGTCGAGAACGGCGCGGGCGTTGCTCGACGTACACACTATGCCGCCGTGGCGACCGCAGAAGGCCTTGAGGCTCGCCGCGGAGTTGATGTAGGTGACGGGGGTGATGTCAGACGTGTTGATCACCGTGCCGAGGTCGGCCCAGGCGTCCTCCACCTGGTCGATCGCGGCCATGTCGGCCATCGAGCAGCCGGCGGCCAAGTCGGGCAGAATGACACTCACTCGCCGGCCAGCGCGAGCCGCCACCGCCTCCGGCCGATTGGCCAGGATGTCGGCGGTCTCGGCCATGAAGTGCACGCCACAAAAAGCGATCGCCTCGCACGCATCCCGCTCGGCGGCACTGCGGGAAAGCTGGTAGCTGTCGCCTGTGAGATCGACATGGGCGATGACGCCATCCTGCTGGTAGTGGTGGCCGAGGATCACGAGCCGGGTGCCCATCCGGCTGCGGACGGCTTCGATCCGCTCCTGAAGAACTTCGTCGGAGAGCTCCCGGTACCCGGCAAAGGGGCTGGCCAGCGGGAGGGCAGCGGGTGCGGCAGTTGACATGCCCCGAGTATAGATGGCCCATGCGGAAGTCGCCGCGGACGCTATACTTTCAGCTTGTCCCCTCAGTTTTCATCCCCACCACTTTACGAAGGACGGCACGGGCGACATGGCACGAAAGACGGTAAGCATCAAGGCAAAGCGAGCCGAAGTAGAGGCCGCCGAGGCGCGGGAAGCCGGCTCGAAGAAAACCACCAAGAAATCAGCCGCGGACAAGCCCGCGAAGGTGAAGAAAGAGAAGGCCGTCAAGGATCCCAAGAAGCCTGCGGCAAAAAAGACGACCCGTCGCAAGGTGGCGAAGGTGAGTCGGATGAAGGCCTACTGGGGCGTGTTTACCCAGGGCTGGAAGCGAGTGGCGATGTTCGAATACGCCGACAAGAAGGCGGCCGACAAGAAGGCCGCGGAACTGGTTGCGTCGTCCCGAGCCAACCACATCGTGCAGCTCGTCAAGGAACCGATCACGGAGTGATGGCACTCCACTACCGAGGAGCCCTCATGTCGTCTTTCGTTCGTCGGACGATTGTCGCCGCCTGCATACTGGCGGTCGTGGGGTGTTCGGGCGGCAAGAAGAAGTCGCCGACCGCCTCGTCCAAGCCGGCCGCATCGGCTGCCTCGGCACCGGCGACGCCAGCGACGCCAGCGACGCCAGCGGCTCCGGCGGCTCCGGCCCCTCCGGCGATCGACGAAACATCCGGGCTCAACCTTGACGGTGGTCGCGTTCGGGCGTTCTCGCCGGTCGGCTGGAAACGGGCGTCGAAGTCGCGGGACTACCTTGTTCGCTACCAGTCATCGCCACTACTGGCGTACCCCACGGTATTCGTGGTGGCTGCCGACGCGCCGGGTGGTTTTGCCACGGTCACGAAGGGGAACCACAAGGGTTTCGTGGCCGCCATCGCATCCCAGCTCGCCGAGGAGTTTGGCGGTGAAGGAAAACCAAAACTCCTTCGGGCTCCGGCTGCCATGACGGTTGGCAAGCACTTCGCTGTGAGTTGGTTGGCACAGGGCGAGGCCACACTCGACGCGACTCCGAAGACGATCGAGCGGGAATGCACGGCCGTTGTTGTGAACGGCCGGATGTACACCGTCGAGACCTGGGCGCCCGTCGGGAAGCTCGACGACAAGGCCAAGGAGGCCGGTCTCGCCGTGACTGCGGCCTTGGCGATTCCGTCGCTCGAACCAGCCGAGCCGCTCGTTCCATTCGGCAGCCCGCCGCCGGCCGACGCGCCTGCGGAAGAGCCCAAGGCGACCGTAGTTAAACCCAGCCCGTCCTAGGCCCAGGGGCTCTGCCAGTCGCCCCAGGCTTCGAGGTAGCGGGCCAGGCCAGGGCTCTTCGGCGCGTGTGCCTCGATCCACGCACGGGCCTCGTCGATGAGGGCCTGCTCTCTCGCAAGATCGATATCGCCAGCCACCACACGGCTCCGCAGAAAAACAAAATAGGTGTCGAGGACGTCGCCACGGCAGTAGTCGTGGATCTCGGCTTTGCGGCCTGCGTCCCACAGATCCTGAACCATGTGGCCAGCCACATCCATCTTCCCCGGCTTGCCGATCAGATTGGCCGCGAGCGAAAGGCCACCGTTAAATCGGCTGGCACCGGAGTTGGTGAGCCATTCGTGGAGATCGAAGTGGGCCGCTGTGTTGTAGCGGTAGCGTGGCTGGTCGAAGTTGCGGGCGTCTTCGGCAAACCAGTCGGGAATGGCGATCCCGTAGCGGAAGGCGCAGAGTTCGAGGAGCGGCATGTCGAAGCCACGGCCATTGAAGCTCACGAGCCGTGGCCGACGGTAGCGTCGCCAGCCTTCCCAGAACCGTCGCGCAATCTCGTGCGGCCGCGACTGTTCCTCATCGAGAGACACGAGATCCTGGATCGCAAGATCACTCCCGATCTTGGCAATCACGAGCGATACGGGCACCTGGTAGGTGTACGGGATGAAGTCTTTGCCGGTGTCCGCCTGGAGCTCGCCGCGGTAGCGGGCGATTGCCTTCTCCGGCGAAAGACCATCGGCCGGATACTTCAGCTTCGAGACGAGCGGGCCGTCAGCCACGCTCTCGATGTCGAAGACGAGATACTCAGGGTCGCCTGTTGCCATGCCGTCACCTTCGGGCCAGTGGATGGGCCAGCGGCAGCCAGGCACCGTCGGCCTTGCTCGATGCCACCGACTGTTCGATGAAATACATCCCCTCCACGCCGTCGCGGATGTTGGGATAGACCGTGTTCACCGTCTCGAACGGACGGCCGGTGATGGCAAGCTCCATCGCATCGAAGCCCCCACGGTAGACATTGGCGAAGGCCTCGAAGAAGGCTTCGGGGTGACCTGACGGGAGTCGGCAGGCAGCCCGGCCGGCCTCATTCATGAAGGGAGCGTTGGGGTCTCGCGTATAGATCTGATGCGGCTTGCCGTTGTGGCGGACGAGCATTTTGTTGGGCTCTTCCTGGTGCCACTCGAGGCTGCCGAGCGTGCCGTCGATCTGGATGCGAAGGTCGTTCTCACGTCCGTGGCTGATCTGCGAGGCCGTGACCGTCCCCAGCGCGCCATTCTCGTAGCGAATGACGGCATGGCCGTAGTCATCGAGGTGACGATCGGGTACGAAAATTTTCAGGTTGGCAGCGATCTTCTGGGGCAAGAGGCCGGTCATGAAGCGGCCGAGGTTGTAGGCATGGGTGCCGATGTCGCCAAAACATCCAGCGGCACCGCTCTTCTTCGGGTCGGTTCGCCACGCAGCCTGCTTCTGGCCTTCGCCCTCGAGCCGTGTCCGCAGCCAGCCCTGGATGTATTCCGCACGGATCGCCTGGATCTCGCCGAGCTCGCCCGAAAGGATCATCTCCCGCGCCTGACGCACGAGCGGGTAGCCGGTGTAGTTATGCGAGACGACAAAGACCTGCTTGGGCGCGGCGGCGACGAGCGTGGCCAGCTCCTCGGCCTCGGCGAGCGTGAGCGTGAGCGGCTTGTCGCACACGACATGAAAACCTGCCGCGAGCGCCGCCTTGGCCACGGGAAAATGCATGTGGTTGGGGGTGGCGATCGACACAAAGTCGATCCGCTCGCCCTCCGGCAGAGCCCGTTCTGCGGCGAACATCTCCGCGAACGAACCATAGGCGCGGTTGAGTGGAACGTCATAGTCGGCAGCGCTCGCCTTGGAGCGTTCTGCATCACTCGAGAAGGCACCGGCCACAAGCGCCGCGCGGTTGTCGAGGACGGCAGCCGTAACATGCACCCTGCCAATGAACGAGCCCTGACCGCCCCCCACGATCCCCATTCGCAGCTTCCTGCCAAGCGTGCCGTTGGTTGCCATCGCTCGTCTCCCCTGTGCTGTGTGTTTTGCCGTCCGCCGCGCAGCTTCTCGAGCCCGCCGCCGGGCCCGCGCGGGTCGCAGCGTAGCACACGCTCGAGCGCGATGGCAGCGGCGTCGGGCGTCCACGGTTGCCCCATGCTGCTCGGCACCTCTACGATGACGACGTCATCCCCGCACATTCTCTCCGACCCGCCCCGCGAGGCGGTCCCCATGGGCTTTCAGGACCGAGGCTATTACCGTTCGCCATCGGCCGCCGGCGGCATGGCCGACTGGTCGGGCGTGAACACGATTATCGCGTTGACGGCAGCGATTTGGCTGGCCAACTTCATTCTCGCTGGCGATCTGTTCCGCGAGGTCGTGTCGTTGCCGTTTTCGCTCAACGACTTCTTGTGCCTGAAGGCCAACCTCTTCCAGAAGCCCTGGCAGGCCTGGCAGTTGCTCACCTATGGGTTTCTGCACGCCGGGCCGAGTCTCGAGGCACCCGGCGCGCCGTACGACATTTGGCACATCGTTTTCAACATGCTCACGCTCTGGTTCTTCGGCCGCCCGGTCGAGGGCATCACAGGCAAGGCGGAGTTCATCCGCTTCTACTGTGTGGCAATCGTGTTGGCTGGCCTCGCGTGGGTGGTCGGTGAACAGTTCACCGGCGGCTTCGGCGGTGGGGCGGTGCCGCGGTTGGTGGGCGCTTCCGGCGGTGTGATGGCGGTGCTCGCCGCCTTCATCTGGTACTACCCGCGGGAGACGGTGCTCATCTATGGCGTGCTTCCTGTGCCTGCCTGGGCGCTGGGTGTGCTGTATCTCTTCTCGGATCTCCGAGGTGCTGGAAGTCATGCGGGCAACATCGCGCACGTGGCTCATCTGGCGGGCGCCGCCTTCGGCGTGGTCTACGCCTGGCGGCGGATGGATTTTTCGGCGCTCACCGATTGGCCGGGCCAGCTCCTCGCCAAGGTTCGCCCGCCGCAGCTGCGCATCCTTCGGCCCGAGGACGATCCGTCGGGACGTTCGGGTGGTGCCGATGCGGACGATGTTCTGCTCGAGCAAGAGGTGGATAGGCTTCTCGAGAAGATCACTCGCTCAGGCGAGGCAAGCCTTACACCGGCCGAAAGGGAAGCACTCGCCCGTGCAAGCCGTCGGCTGAAGGACCGTCGAAGCTAGGCATCAGCGGCTATCTTCGCCCGCTTCTTGGAGTACCAGTGTGAATACCTATCGATACTGGCGTCAGGCCTGGCGGTGTCGGAGCGAGCATTCTTCCCCACCGACCTGGCGGCAACTCTACGGCTGGTTGCCGGCCTGGCAGCGGTCGCTTCGGGGCGATTGCGACAGCATGAGCGACGAGCGCCCCTGGCTGACGTTCGGTGCCGTTGAGTTTCTGGAGACTCAGCTGGCCTCATACGAACGTGTCTTTGAATGGGGCAGCGGGGGCTCCAGTCTGTATTTCGCCCGCCGCGCTGCCAGCGTCTACTCCGTGGAACATGATCCGGCCTGGTATGAGCGGGTGCAGACCACGATCCACGGTCGCCACCTGACGAACTGGCAGGGCTTCCTCCATGTGCCCGAGCGAAACGACGAAGCCGTGAAGGCGCGGGCAGACGACTGGAACGGCTACGTTTCAAATGCCGACAGCTACCGCGGCTGTGACTTTCGTTCGTATGCGTCGCAGATCGATTGCTTCGCCGATGAGTTCTTTGACATCGTCGTGATCGATGGGCGTGCGCGACCTTCGTGCGTGAAGCATGCCCTGGCAAAGGTCCGTATCGGAGGGTGCTTGGTCTGGGACAACTCCGAACGCGAATACTATGCGCCCGCGATGCGACTGGTCCCACCCTCGTTTGAGCGCCATGATTTCCCAGGCCCCGGCCCCTACATCACGGGTTTCTGGCGGACCACGATCTGGGTTCGCCGCGACAACCGGATGGTGGCACCACTGAACCAATGACTCAGTGGCTCCGGAGTCCGCAAGGAGGCCGCGGCTCATGCGTCTGTTTCAGAGTGGCTCACACGCTCGCTCGCGGCGTCGCTATTGCACGGCGGGCAGGGGGACGGCGGCGGTTCGGATAGTCGGAAGAGCTTGGGCTCGGAGCCCATCGATCGATGCCAGGATCTGGGCATAGATGGCGGCGTCGGGCTGCCCGACCGTGACACCTCGGGCCGTGCCAGCCGTATCAAGCACGAGCACGTTCGGCTCGTCGGGCACGATCCCGAAACCCTTTCGCATCGCGTCCTCGTAGTCGAGCCACACCGGCAGGTGCGGTGAGCCCTTGCGGATCTGCGAGCGGACAAGGGCGCGGAGCATCTTGGGCACTTCTGGTACGCAGGCCACCGGGATCACATGCACGTCCGGGACCGGTACACCGGCCGGCCAGCCGGCGATGCCGATGACCGGCTGCTTCGCCTGCTCTGCGGGATCGGCCCCGGCAGCGGATGGGTGGTAGTGGGTGTGCAGTTTGCGGCCGAGATCGACGGCGGCTTCGGAACCGTGGCGACCGGCGTACACGAGCACGACAACGTGGCCGCGCAGGGCCGCGGTGGCGCAGCGGTTCTCAAACTGATCCTCCATCGCGAGATTCACCGCCAGCTCTTCGGCCTTTGAGGCGGTTTCCGCGACCAGAAGCATGGTCAGCGCGACGAGTGGCAAGAAAGCGACTTTCATGGACACACCTAAAGGTTCGGTGGACGTGATTCGGTGCGGAGGTACCGCGCCGGGCCTGAGGGCACAAGGCGGGAATGAGCCGCTGCCGCACGCTCAGGCCGCCAGCCGCACGTCCACCGCGTCGTCGGCTCCTTCGTCCGAGGCGTCTGCTGCCTCAGCGGCGTCGGCCGTTTCTTCATCGACATGGTGGGCAGGTTGCAGCCAGGTGAGGACTGCCGGCAGCACGATCAGGGCCGTGAAGGTGCAGCAGGCCACACCCAGCGTGAGCAGCCGGCCGAGGCTCTCAAGGCCGCGGTGACTCGCCACCATGAGGGCTCCAAATCCGAGGATGGTGGTGAGCGCATCGACGAGCACGGAGTTGGCCGTGGACGCACTCATGCGGTACGGGCCTGGCCGCTCCAGGAAGTCGTGCATGACGTGCACGCCGTAATCCACCGCGATCCCAAGAACGAGCGGGATGCCAATGAGATTCGCTGGGTTCAGGTCGAGGCCAACGAGCCCCATCAGGCCGAGCATCTGAACGACTCCCACAATGAGCGGGAGCACGGCAAGGAGGGAGTGGCGGATACTTCGGAAGTCGAGCCAGAGGACGAACAGAATCACGGCGAGCGCCGAGAGGCCCGCCTGTTCATAGCTCCGCTTCATCTCCAGGGAGGCTTCATACGCCTGAAGGGGATTGCCCGTTGCCCGTGGGTCGATGCTGCGGACATCGTGGACGAACCGCTCGAGCGACTTGAAGTTCCAGATGTCACCTCGTCCGTAGATCTTGAGGAGATGGCGACCGCTCGAACCCACGAACCGCTCCACGAGGCTCGGCGGCAAGTCGTCGAGCGCGGGAGGAGCGGGGTTGGATACCGCAGCAAGAGCATGCAACCGGCTGAGCAGCTCGCCAGCAGACCGCTGTTGAAAGGCGGCGAGAGCGCGGTAGCACTCCTCGGGGCCTTTCGTGCGGAGGCTTTCTCGTGCGCGCTCAAGGTGCCACGCGGTTCGCAGGCCACCGGGCCGCTTGGCGACCTCGGCCTGGGCCCAGGCGAGCGTCTCTCCGAGGGCTTCGAGGCGGTCGACGGGAATTTCCGGGGGTCGCTCCGGAAGCTTGGCGAGTCGCTGACCGATCCGCTCGATCGTGGGCCGCTTGAGATCCTCATCAACCGGGAGCAGAGAGGCGATCTCGTCCACGCGGTCCACGCTCGGGAGGGCCATGAGCCGCTCCTTCCGCTCCAGCAACTGCTCACGCGAGTCGGCGATCGAGAGGGCGTACCAGACGCTCTGGTCGCACTCGGAGAGGAGCCGTTTCTCAACCTCGACGCTCTCGAGGCCTTCGGCCTGGAGATTGAGGAGGTTGTGGTCATAGTCGAGCTCATGGAGGCCGCCGGCAAGCGCCAGCGAGCAGGCGATTGCAGCGAGCGTCACGAATCGCGGATGCCGCATGAAGGGCGCTAGCCACGAGTGCACTGGCACCGGCTCTGGGATTCGACGTCCGAGGAATCCTCGATCGATGATCGCCACGACGGCCGGAAGCACGAGCAATTCAGCGGCGGCACACATGAGAATGCCGCCCCCTGCGATCAGCCCCAGCTCCGCAACGCCCACGAAGCTGGTGAGCGCCGCGGCAAAGAAGGCGACGCTCGTCGTGATGGCGCCAGTAAGAATGCCAGGGCCTACCGCGCCGCTCGCCTCGAGCAGCGCCTCGTCACAGGCAAGTCCGCGACGACGGTCCTCGAGGTATCGGCCGATGTAGTAGGTGCCGTAGTCGATCCCCACGCCGATCATGGTCACCGTGAAGGTGACACTGAGGATGTTGAGGTGACCGACGCTGGCGGTGGCCCATGCGAATGCCCAGGCCATGCCGATGATGAGGACGCCGTTGGCCATGACGGCATGCCGAACGCCGCCGAAGCCCGTCACGATGATCAGAATCACCGCCCCGAGTGACAACACACTCGCATAGATCATCGACTCCTGACTGGTCCGCATCTCGTCGTCTTCCATCACCGGGAGGCCCGTGAGGCCGATCGTGATCCCCGGATGCCGCTGGCCGACGGCAGCGATGATCCGTCGCAGTTCATCCGTCGCGCGAGAGGCTCCCGCAAAGCCACCCTCCTGCTTGGCAAGCCGCAAGAGGACAAAGCCGAGCTTGCCCTCCTTGGCCAGGAGGTGCTGGCTCGAGAGATCGCGAAGGGTGGAGAGCGATTCCGGCATGCTCGGCCAGGGGGAGGAGTACTCCGGTGCCCGCCCGGGCTGGGGCGCCGGCGCCTCGAGGGCCGCGAGCAGGCTTTCGCTGAGTCGCTCGAGTGATGCGGTCGTGTTCTCGCCGCCGGCAGGCTCGCCCGCGCCGGCTACCATCTGGCCGGCGAGCCCAGCGACCATCGTGCCCACTCGCAGCTGGGCCCAGCCGCCTTCAATGATCGGCTCGGTCCGCTCGATGAACGCATCGAGCGCGGCGAGATCTGTCGGGGAGAGGTAGTGAAGCCCCTTGGAGCGAATCTGCGAGAGGTCCACCTCATGGAGGACAGAGCGGAAGAGATCCTTCTGGCCGTCAACGACCCGCGAGAGATCCCCGAGTACGTCAATCACGTGCTCGCGTGATTCGCCTTCCACGACGATCACGGCATCGTCGTCTTCACCGAACTCACGGATGTAATCGATCCACAGTTTGTTGTAATCGCTGTCGGGATCGAGGAGGTCGATGCGGCTGACCTTGTAGCCAAGGTTGCCAGCCGACCATGCCGCCGCACCGACCGCCAGGGCGACGGCCATGAGGAACACGAACCACGGCTGCGCCAGGCAGAAGCGAGTCCAGGCTACGAGTCCCCGCGCGAGCAGGGAGTTGGCATGCCCTGAGGGCTTTCCGGGCGACGGTGGTTCCGCGGAGGATGAGTCGTGAAGTGTGAGCATCGAACGCGGACGAGAGGGCTGCGAGACAGGGAAGAGACGTTAGAAAACCGCAGCCCGTGGGCCAAGAGACGATCGACCGCGTTTGCCGAAGAGCGGTGCCGAAAGCCATTCACGGCCTTTTTTCACCCTCGAACTCCTCGCACGCGGGGACCGCCGCAAGCGCCAGGGCTCGCCATCGTGGGTGACTACCCCATCTTCTGGCTTCCATCACGCTTGAATCGATGCCGTGTGGAATGGTGGCAAGCTAGGGGGATGGCGTGGAGTTCCCGAATCGTGACGAAGATTCATTGGTCAGGGCGCGGCCCTGACGCCGAACAACAGGAGTGGGAGCGGCGCCGGGGCGGCCCGCTCACGGGGAGGCAGGATGAGGGGGGGCTCCAGTATGACTGCGCGGATCGCTTGGGCGATTCTGTCGGGGATGGTCTGTCTGATGGCTGGCGTGGCGGATGCCGCTGACCAGACAACTTCCCGAGGGGTTTCAGCGTCGTCGAGTGCCGACGCAGGTACCGGTGGCCGCGACGCATGCCGTCGAGGCCTCAATGCTCTTCCCGCTCTTCGCATGGCGGCTGATGATCGCCGTATCATCGAGCATTTTCACCAGGCGACCACGCTCTACCGACGGCTCCCAGCCGAGATGGTCCAGTGTGATGCTGCCCTGCTCGAGTTCGTCCTCACGAAGCCTGAAACACTCGTCGACGTATGGAGGGTACTCGGGATCAGTCGGGTCGCGCTCGATCCTACAGGCCCTGGATGCTGGCGGCTTGCCGACGGATACGGGACTGAGGGCCTCGTCCGGCTCATGCATCATGAGGCCGGTCCGGATGGCAGCCTGTTGGTATTTCATGGGAGTGGCGGCTACACCGGACCCCTGGCTCCAAAACGCCTGACGGGATCGTGCTTGATCGCGGTCCGCTATCAGCCGGTCGTTGTGGACGGTCGCACGGTGCAGCGCATGGAGGTCGAGGCGTTTCTTGACGTCGATGGGCTGGGCCTCGAACTCGTGACCCGCACGCTCCAACCACTGATCGTGCGGAGCGCTGCCGCGAATGTCCACGAGATCTGTCTCTTCGTCAGCCAGTTTGCGTCTGCCGCCACTCGCAACCCGGCGGGCATGGCCGTGTTGGCCGAGCAGTTGCCACGGACTGCCGCCGCTGACCGACGGATGCTCTGTGCGCTTGCGACGGGGCGCCGCGTACCCACGCCCGAACCTGCCGCGGCGGCAGATGTGAGTGAGGAGCTGGCCGCCCGCTGGATGACCGCCGACGATCTCGACGCCACCCGGCGATAATCAATAGCCGTTCCACGGGCCGCGAACGGCGTTCACACCAAATTGGACCGTGTCGCTGGGCTGATTCGGCGTGGGCAGGAAGCCGCCGCCGCCACCCGCCACCGCACCGGGCCCTGGATAGGGCCGGCGGAACTGGTGGTAGATCGGCGCCACGCGCGAACTGGGAACTCCCCAGGAGTACTGCGTCTGAAACTCGGCTGTGGGTGGAACGACCAGCGCGATGGGTCTGCCCTCGGCGGGGTCGTACCAGGCGCTGTGCCAGCTCTTGCCCTGGCTGCGGAGGAAGTACCGCTTCTCGATCGTGTCATGCTTGTGGTAGTGACCGCAGTCGCCGTGGCTGCACATGCCAGGGCCGCAGTGGTTGCAGTGATGTCCCTTGCAGCCCCGCTGGCAGTGGCCATGCCCGCATGCGTCACCCTGACAGCACGCACCCTGCTGGCAGCATTCGGCGTAGCCGTTTTGGCTATGCCGCCCATGGCCTCCAGCAGCCGCGGGGCTGGCAATGAGGCATGCCGCCAGGGCAGTGATGGTGAGAAACCCGAGTGTGAAACTCTGAACCCGATACATATTGCTTCTCCTCACCACCAGTAGCCGTGAACAGTGGTCCGCATGCCCGTGACGCCAGCGGGCCGCACATACTTGCGGCGATGCTGGTACAAGAACTCGTGGGGCATGAACGGTGGATACGTATGCCATGTATGTCCGACCCGCGGCGGCACGGGCCTGGGCGACACGTAGAGCTGGGCGCCCATCGCCGGATACGGTCCGACGGGCACCGGCGGCGTATAGAAGTTGTAGAAGACGTCGGGCGTGGGGCCCTCGACGCCGCCGTCGATCGGCAAAGCGAAGGCCGTGATTTCCCCAAAGCATCCGAGAGCGACGACCGCGATCATGAGCGAGCGACGGCAGGCGACTGAGCGTGGCATCGAAAGGATCTCCCGCGACGGGGTGGCGCGCAACCGTAGACTAGGAAAGTGACCCAGCGCCCCCAATATGGGAAAGGTCGGCGAGATGCGAGCCCGCGCATTACTCTGGGCATGTTCCGATGGGTCGTCCTGCCCGACAGGCACACCTTTCCACGGCAGGGGCAGGAGCCCGCGCGGCCATCAGTCCCGCCCTGACCGGCAAACTCGGCCCCACTTGCCAACTCGCCCTGAGGCGATCAAAGTCTCTAGCGGTCCGTGGAAAAAGCCCTCCATGGCCTTTTTCCATCGTTGGCCGACCGATGGAAAAGCCAAGGTTTTCCATGGTCGGCGATCGCCGCTTCGTGCGGCGGCAAACTTGTTCCACAAGCTGCCAGCAGCTTCTCCGCGGAGTGTTCATGGCCAGCGCCGTCAAAGCAAAGCGTGCCCGCTCTTCGGAGCGAAGCGAAGAGGCCTCGGACGACCTACCCACCGTCACGGCGCCGCCGCCGCCGTCCAAGCCAACGAAACGCCGCGCCACGGCCCAGACCCTTGCCGCCGGCCAGCGCGATATCTCGGTCAGCGAGTTCTTTGCCAAGAACCGCCACTTGCTTGGCTTCGACTCGCCCCGCAAGGCGCTCCTGACGAGCGTGAAGGA
>CAYZHH010000077.1:0-13124 GCA_964478275.1 uncultured Candidatus Kuenenia sp. | reverse complement strand
CTCGATGACGACGGCAATCGTCACAATCGCCGTGCCAAGCAGGAATATCCCCGGAACGATCGGGTAGCCGGGTGTCCGAAAGGGTCGCGGGCGTTCAGGCTGTCGCACGCGCAGAACGAACACGGCGGCCACCGAGAGCATCGAAAAAAGTGCGAGGCCCACGCCGGCGTAGAGCAAGATCACTTCAAACGATGCGGTCCAGAGCAGGACAAGCGACCAGGCGACCTGAAGCGCCGTCGCGATGACCGGTGCTCCGTGAGCGGTGACCCTTCCGGCGCTCGCGGGAAACTGTCCGGCCTGTGCCATCGCGGCAATGAGCCGAGGTCCGGTAAGCACATACGCGCTGACCGATGCCAGGAGCGTGATCCCGATGCCGATCGACAAAGGGTCGGCGATCCGAGACCCAAAAAGCCTTTGGGCAGCGAGTTGGGCGATGGGTGCGACAGCCTCGAGGCCACCGGCGGCCTTGAGTGCCTGAATCTCCGAGGCGGGCAGGGCGAGGGCATAGGTGACGTTGAGAGCGAGGTAGAGCACGGTGACGATGCCGGTGCCCAGGAGAATCGCGCGGGGCACGACCCGCTGCGGAGTGGTCACCTCGCCGGCCACATACGCGGCGGCGTTCCATCCCGAATAGGCGTAGGTGACGTACACGAGTGACGAGGCCATCGTGAGGAGCAGGCTCGGGGTAAGCGGTGGGCGATCGACGACGGTGAGCCACTGTGATCGGCCTGCGACAAGGCCGGCGGCCGCAAGGGCCACGAGAATGCCGAGCTTCACGAGGGTCATCGTTGCTTGGGCACGGATCGTCGCGCGACGCCCCAGGCAATGGATGATGCCGAGACCAATCACGATGCCAGAGGCCATCACGACTTCGGCGGTTGCCGCCCTCGCTGCATCGAGCTGCAGGGGCGCGAGGAAATATTTAGCTGATGCCGCCGACGATGCTGCGATCGGACCGCCGAACCCGATCAAGAACGAGACCCAACCGGAAAGAAACCCAGCAGTCGGCCCGTACGCCTCCCTCAGAAACACGTAGTCGCCTCCGGACTCAGGCACGGCGGCTGACAGTTCGCAGAGCGTGAGAGCACCGCAGGCTGCGAGCACGCCCCCCACGACCCACAGGATGAGCATGAGCTCATTGCTGCCGACGAGCGCGACTGTGAAGCCACTCGTCGTGAGCACGCCCGTACCGATCATGCTCGAGATGACGACGAAGACGGCTGTCGCGAGGCCAAATGGCGGATTGGATGCCGATGGCGGTAGAGTCGGGCTCGGCGAGCGATGGGAATCGAACGTCATGGGGCAAGGCGTCGCCGTGCGAATCGACGAACGACTTCGTCGGCGACCACGCCGGCCAGAATCACGCCGCCGATGATCGCGAACTCAATGTTCTGATATCGCGGGTGAACGATGTTGATCATGTTCGACAGCACGACCATGAGGGCCGAGCCTACCAGCAGGCCGAGGATCGAGCCCTCGCCGCCACGGAGCGAACAGCCGCCGAGGACGGCCGCGGCGATCGCATAGAGCTCATAAAAGTTCCCAAAATCGCTGGGCTGGGCAGCGTTGATGTCGAGGACGAAGAGCATGCCCCCAAGGGCTGCAAGCGTGCTCGATATCACATAGGCAAAAAGCTTCATCCGGTCGGTGTTGATGCCGGAATAGCGGGCCGCCTGTTCGTTGCGGCCCAGAGCCAAGAGATACCGACCCATGACGGTGCGGTTCAAAACGACCGCTGCGACGACGGCGATCACGAGGAAGATGAGCGTCGTCGCCGGAAGCTGAAAGCCTCCGTCGCCAAAGATCGGGAATCGGGCCGTGGCCAGAGAGCGAAGCCCCTTGAAGGCCGTCCCAAAACCCTGCGACTGGTCCTGCGTGAGGCCGCGGGCCACGCCCCGGTAGACGAGGAGTCCGCAGAGCGTGACCACGAAGGGCTGAAGGCCGAGCCTCGTAATGAGCAGACCATGCACGAGCCCGATCATGGCTCCGAGCCCCAGCACGAACGCGACGGCGAGCGGCACGCTCCAGCCGTGATGGACGAGCAGCCAGGGCAGCAGGACGCCGACCAAGCAAACGACCGAGCCGATCGAGAGATCGATCCCGCCGGTGATGATGACGAACGCCACGCCGATCGAGAGAATTCCAAAAAGCGCCGTGCGGTGGACGATGTTCTCGAGGTTGCCGACTTTGAGAAAGTTGCCGCTCGCGAGCGCCGTGTAGAGGCAGACGGCGAACAGAAGGCCGACAATGCCGAGTATTTTAGGGGAGACGAGTCCGCGAAGGACGTTCGCGATGCGTGCCACAAGAGGCTTCATGCCGACATCCTCTCTGGTGTGCCACCGGCAGCCAAGCGCATGACGTTCTCCTCCGTGAGGTCGCGGCGGCTGAGACACCCGGCGAGCCTTCCCTCGTGCATCACGAGCACCCGATCGGAAAGTGAAAGAATCTCCTCCATTTCGCTCGACACAAAGAGGACGGCGAGCCCTTCGCCGGCGAGTCGGTACACGAGGTCATAGATCTCGGCTTTTGCTCCGACGTCGATGCCGCGTGTCGGTTCATCCAAGAGCAGCACGCGGGGCTTCATGGCCAGCCACTTGGCAAGCACCACTTTCTGCTGGTTGCCGCCGGAAAGGAACTGCACGACCTGCCGCTCATTCGGCGTCTTGATGGAAAGCGCGGGGATCATGTCCTGCGCGAGCCTCTGCTCTGCGTGAAAATCGATGAACCCGAAGCGGCTCTCGGGCCAGAGCGAGACGAGCGACATGTTCTCCCGCACGCCCATGTCGAGGATGAGGCCCTGGGTCTTTCGGTCTTCGGGCACGAGCGCGATCCCTGCCCGGATCGCGTCGATCGGGGAACGAGGCGTCACGGTGCGGCCGCTTACGGAAATGTTTCCAGCGACCGCGGGCGTGACACCAAAGAGCGTCGAGAGGAGCTCGGTTCGACCCGCCCCCACGAGCCCCGCGAGGGCAACGATCTCACCGGCCCGCACATCGAAGGAAATCGCATGGCTTGGGTGCGCGGACGTCCGCATACGATCGATTGCGAGCACGAGGTCGCCGGGCGGATGGCTCGGCCGGCGGGCGAGGCGGTCGATGTCGCGGCCGACCATCATGCGGATCATACGCTCATGCTCGATGCCCGAGCGGTCGGCGATGTCGCCAGCATTCTTGCCGTCGCGGAGGACGACAACGCGATCGGCCAGTTCCTTCACCTCGCCGAGCCGATGTGAAATCCAGATCACGCTCACGCCTTGCCGGCGCAGATCCCGGACCACCCCGAAGAGCGTTTCGGCTTCGTGGGCCGAAAGCGAGCTTGTCGGCTCGTCCATGATGAGGAGGCGGGCGCTGGTGGAGAGTGCCTTGGCGATTTCCACGAGTTGCTGGCGGCCGATCGGCAGGTTTGCCAGAGGCGTTGATGGATCGAGTGCCAGGCCCACCTGTGCCAGCCACGTCGCGGCCTCGCGATGCATGCGGGCGAGATCGAGCAGACCTGCCCACTGGGGCTCGCGACCCAAGAAAATGTTCCCGGCCAGGTCGAGGTTGTCGGCGAGGTTGAGCTCCTGATGGATGAGCGCGATGCCCTTGGCGAGAGCGTCTTCCACGCCGCGGAACCGCACGGGCTGCCCGTCGATGAGGATGTCGCCCGCATCCGGGGGCTGGACGCCCGCGAGGATTTTCAGAAGCGTCGACTTGCCGGCGCCGTTCTCACCGATGAGCGCGAGAACCTCGCCCGGGGCGACGGTGAGAGAAACGTCGTCGAGCGCCCGCACGCCGGGAAATCGCTTAGAGATTCGGCGAGCCTCGAGCAGTGGCGGCACGGCGGCGTTCACTTGGCCGTCGGTCCTGCGAGCCGGCCGGCCCGTTCGAGCGCCTCGAGAATGAGTGGCGGGTTGTACTCGAAGAGGCCGACCATCGCGGCAATATCGGGATGCCGCAGGAGGGCGTCCTCAGCATTGGCCTTTGCCTTCGCCCGGTCAAACTGGTCGGTCATTGTGCCGAGGACTGTGTATTTGCCGTCGTCGCTCGTGACGACGGTGCCGGGATCGTCGCGGCGGGAAGGGTCGGGCTCGCGCCCGAGGATGCCATCGATACAGCCCTGCCGCCGCCGCTGGGAGTTGTCTTGGTCGAGCCGGCCGATGAAGAGCATCACCTTGCCGCCATCCGTGAGGGCGTCGCGGACGAGCTTCCCGCAGACGAGGCCCGCCTCGTAGTTGTCCATGCCGATGTAGACCCGCCGAGGCGACTCGGGGGCGTCGCTGTCGTGCGTGATGAGGTTCGTCGCGGCAGCCGCCTTGGCGAGTACCTCACCCTGGTTCGCGGGATTGATCGGGCTAATGGCAATGCCGGCGGTGCCGCGGGTGAGCAGGTCTTCGATCTTGCGGGTCTGGTCGGTGATGGAGCTTGGCATGATGACCGACACCTTCACGCCGAGATCCGCTGCCGCCTTCTCGGCCCCGGCCTTGCCGATCGTCCAGAAGTCGGCCACGCCATTGGTGATGAAGGCATATTCGGGGCCGTTTCCAGTCGCCGCCGATGGCGTGCCTGCAAGCAACTGCTCGAGCTCCGCCTGAAACGTCGCCACGGGCACGACCGCGGCGCCGGCGAATTCCTTGCGGGAGCCGTCGGCAAGCACGACCCTGGCAGGGACGTTGATGAACTTGTCTTCGGGGATGGTGTCGGTCTTGCCTTCGGCGAGCGCGTGGAGCACGGCGATGCTGCGAGCGCCATATTCAAACGGATTCTGGACGACCGTGCCCACGACCGTGCCGGTGGCGATCCCCTCAAGGACCGCCCGCGCTTCGTCGAACGCAATCACCTTGACCGGCGCAAGGGGCTTCCCACGGGCAGCGGTGGCCCCTGTGTCACGCCCGCTACAGCCGGCGGCGGCCAGGGCCGTGAAGCACCCCACAGCCAGGCTGAGTCGATGGGCAATCGTGAACATCAGTTCCATGGCGGCAGGCTCCGCGTGCATGAGAGGTCTCCCCAGAGCGAGCGAGTCTACTCACCTCGCGCGAGCCCCTCAACGCGGGCCCGTCTTGGGCGCCTCCCGTTGGTGCAGCGATGGTTTAGGCTGCCTCGCACGCCACCATCACGAGGGCCGTGCCGAGGCTTCGCTTGTCAAACGACGTTGGTTCCACGAGTGGCACAGGCACGGAACAGGGCTGCACGATTGTCAGTTCAAGAGGGTTTGCGTGCGGCGGAATCGTCGTGATCGCAAAGACGCTGTGACCGGCGCCACGGCGACACTCGCGTAACCAAGGTCGACCATCAAGTGTGACGCGGATGTCCTCCATGGGGTAGTGCGGGACGACACCATAGAGAACAAGCGAGAGCGCCAGGGGACGTTTCGACGGCGCGAGATGAATTCTTCCGCGGTTGGCGGGTCCCAGCCAGCACAGATGAGCCGAACACATCTCGAAGCCCTGCCGCCCTGGAATCTCCTGCGGCGCATACTGCTCGCCCGGCTGCGGGTCGAAGAGCGTCCGAGGGTCGAAGTCGCCGCCACACACATGGCCTCGTTCCGGCGACCATGCCGAGAGCCGCTTGCGGGCGAGGTGGTACACCGCGATGTCCGCCGCATTGATCTCGACGAGCGCTCGAATGTCCTCCAGCGACACGTCATCGTCGCGATCGGTCGTGGCGTTCTCAATTGTCGTCTCGAGATCGTACGGGACGCGCAGCACATGGCCGATCCTACGGAGTGCTGCAGGCATGTTCTCGACAGTCCCCACGGCCATTCGCTCGAGCACGGCGTTGCACGCGTTGACGGCGCTTGCTGCTGGCACGGTCTCCCAGTATTCCGGGGCGTCCGGTTGGCCGAAGACAGGGAACCCAGAAAAAAAACGGATCAGGCCGTTGCGAACCTGGCCATAGATCTCAGGTTTCCTCGACGTCACGAGGTCGGCCACCGTCACGCGTTCGCCGAATCCGAGCCGAGTCCGCTCGGCACTTGGAAGCCCCTCGAAGAATCGTCGCATCGAGAGGAGGCGGGCGATTGGTTCGCGAAGAAGCGTGAATTCCGTGCCGCAGGCCCCGTCCTCGATGACCATCAGCGGAATATGTCCGGTGATGAGCGAGAGCGTGTCGCCTCGTTCCTGAAGCATGCCGTCAAACCGTTTGCGGAAGCCGTGGCTGATGTCGTGAAATCGGTGACAGGAGCCATCGCCATAGACATTCGACAGGGTCGTGATGAGCGACGTTCCCGCAGTCTTGGGAAGATGGCGAAAAAAAATGGCCGTCGATGTCGGAGTTTCGGGCATGGGCTCTTTCGTCACGGATCTTTATCGAGCCGTTCGGAAGACTGACGAGCGACGACTCACTTGAATGCGTGGACGATTGCGCGGTAGCGGACAGGAGGTGCGCCGGCCGGCACCGAGCTCACATCCGGTGGCCCTTGGAGGACCTCGACACGTTTGAATCCTGCGGCTTGAAGAAGGCCACGAAGCGCCAGGATGTTGGGGGACCACCAGTTGGAATAGTCGCCGTTGAGCTCATTCGTGGGGAAGAACTCGCACAGGGCGAGATCGGCGGCCCCGGGAACCTCCATGGCCTCCGTCTCGATGACGGCGACTTCCCGGGTTAAAGACGCGAGCCGCTGAAGTGCGGCCAGAGGATTTTGCGTGTGATAGAGCACACCCAGAAAGAGGACGACATCGAAACTCCCAACCACGCGTGGATCGGCGACCATGAAGTCCTGCACGACCTGCTCGACGCGGCTGCCGAGCGCGCGGTGGGCAAGGTCGAATCGCCGCTTCCCCGGAAGGCTGGTCGGTTCGTACCGAAACTTCAGCCACTCGGTCCGGTATGTTGGCGTCGGCTCGGTCCCGTTCGCGGCGCACTCCGCGAGGTACTCATCGGTGAGCCTCGTGTCGATTTGCCAGACATGGAGATCCATGCCTACCACCCTGGCCGCCCCACGACGCTCTGCTTCGAAGGCATAGAAGCCGTCATAGGTGCCGATGTCGAGCACGCTCTTGCCGCCAAGGTCCGGCAGCCGAAAGCGGTTGAGCTCCCACTGGAGGAGCTCTGGCGACTTTTGCCCCTTGGTGACGACTCCATGGCCGAGGTCCATCGAATGAAACCAGACTTCGCTCGCCGCGGCTGCAGCAAGCTGCTTGGGATCACTCAGGTCTAACGAATCGATGTTCATGCTCGAAGTTCCGCGTTGGAGGATGGGGTGCCGGCCGTTCAGCCGAGGATGCCGCGGTCGGTTAGGAGAGCCATAACCGCGTCGACGCTCTTGGCGAGCGGCCACTCATGCGTCGGAATCACGAGGTCGGGCTTTGCAGGTGGCTCGTACGGCGCACTCACACCGGGGAACTCGGCGATCTCACCCGCGTCGGCCGCTGCGTACCGACCGCTCGTGTCCCGCGCGCGGCAGACCTCGACCGGCGCCGCGAGGTGGACGACCAGAAAGCGGTCGCGGCCGATCCGCTCGGCAACCCTGTCGCGGACACTCGCGTCGGGGGCAACGAACGACGCCAGGCAGAGGAGCCCCGCGTCGTTGAAGAGCCTTGCCACCTCGGCGCTCCGCCGGAGATTCTCGCTGCGTTCGTCGGCCGAGAAACCGAGATCCCGAGAAATACCCTGTCGCATCCCGGTGCCATCGAGCACGGTGACAGCATGGCCAGAATCAAAAAGCCGCCGCTCGATCGCCTTGGCGAGGGACGTCTTGCCGGAGCCCGGGAGCCCCGTCAGGAGCACCGTCACCGGTTTCTGACCGAATCGCGCCGCCCGCTCCTCGGCTGTCACTTCGCCCGCTTCGGCAACCTTCTCGGCCACCGCGGGCTCGTCTTCCCAGTGGGCGATGCGGCCGCCTTCGGCCGGCTCGCGATCGAGGATCATCCCTGCGGCGATCGTCGCATTGGTAAGCCGGTCGATCATGATGAACCCACCCGTCGTGCGGTTACGACGGTAGGCATCAAAAGCAATCGGTGCCGAGAGCGTGATGCCACAGCGGCCAATCTCGTTGAGGGCGAGCGTTGGGGCCGGCTCACGGTGGAGCGTGTTGATATCGACCCGGTAGCGGAGGGTGCTGATGCGCCCCGGAATCACCTTCGAGGTTTGCTTGAAGAGATACTCCTTCCCCGGCACCAGCGGCTCTTCAGTCATCCACACGACCATCGCGTCGAACTTGTGATCGACCTTGGGGACGTTGCCCGGCCGCACGAGCATGTCGCCACGGCTCGAATCGATCTCGTCCTCGAGCGTGAGCGTGACCGAAAGAGGGGCAAAGGCCTCGTCGAGGTTGCCTTCGAAGGTCACGATCGACTTTACGCGGCTCTTCTTCCGCGACGGGAGCGACATCACCTCGTCGCCGGTTCGGATGATGCCGCTGGCGATCGTGCCGGAGAAGCCGCGGAAGTCGAGGTTTGGCCGGAGCACGAGCTGCACCGGGAACCGGAAGTCTTCCATGTTGCGGTCGGAGCCGATGTAGACGGTCTCCAGAAATGGCATGAGCGGTGACCCGGTGTACCAGGGCATCTTCGGGCTGCTCGTGACGACGTTATCGCCCTTGAGCGCCGAGATCGGCATGAAGTGGACGTCGGGCAGATCGAGCCGACTCGCGAAGTCGATGTAGTCCTGCTTGATCCGCTCGAACACCGCCTCGTCGTAGTCCACGATGTCCATCTTGTTGATGGCCACGACGATGTGCTTGATGCCCAGGAGCGACACGATGAACGAATGCCGCTTCGTCTGCGGAAGCACGCCGTAGCGGGCATCGATCAAGATGACGGCAAGATCAGCAGTCGATGCCCCCGTCGCCATGTTCCGCGTGTATTGCTCGTGGCCGGGCGTGTCGGCAATGATGAATTTGCGTTTCTCGGTCGAGAAGTAGCGGTACGCCACGTCGATCGTGATGCCCTGCTGCCGCTCGTCTTCGAGGCCGTCGGTGAACAGCGCGAGATCGACCTCGGTGCCGGTCGTGCCGTAGCGGACGCTGTCTTTCGTGATCGCCGCGAGCTGATCTTCGTAGATCATTTTCGACTCGTAGAAGAGCCGGCCGATGAGCGTACTCTTCCCGTCGTCAACGCTCCCGCACGTGATGAAGCGGAGGAGCTCCTTCCGCTCATGCTGCGTGAGGTATTCGTCGATGTCGGTGGCGATGAGTGATGATTGATGGGACATATTTTTGAGATTTGTGAATTGGCCGCAATGGCCGTTCAGCGGCCGAACGTCCGCTGCAACGGCAGGAATCGATGCTGCCTCAGAAATACCCTTCCTTTTTCTTCTTCTCCATCGAGCCAGCCTCGTCGGAATCGATGAGCCGCCCTTGCCGCTCAGAGAACGTCGTGAGGAGCATTTCCTGAATGATTTCGGGAAGCGTGGTGGCTGTGGAATCGACGGCACCCGAGAGCGGGTAGCAGCCGAGCGTGCGGAACCGCACCCGCCGCATCTCCGGCACTTCACCGGGCTTCATGGGCAGCCGGTCGTCGTCCACCATGATCATCACGCCATCCCGCCACACGATCGGACGCTCTGCGGCGAAGTAGAGGGGCACGATCGGAATCTTCTCGAGGTGGATGTATTGCCACACGTCGAGCTCGGTCCAATTGGAGAGCGGGAAGACGCGGATGCTTTCGCCCTTCCGCACCTTCGTGTTGTAAAGGCTCCAGAGCTCGGGCCGCTGGTTCTTCGGATCCCAGCGGTGGAACTCATCGCGGAACGAAAACACCCGCTCCTTGGACCGTGACTTCTCTTCGTCGCGCCTCGCACCGCCGAAGGCGGCATCAAACCGATACTTGTCGAGCGCCTGCCGAAGGGCCTGCGTCTTCATCGTGTCGGTGTGTACCTTGCTGCCGTGCGTGATCGGATTGATCCCGGCGGCCCGTCCCTCCTCATTGACGTGGATGATGAGCTTGAAGCCCAGATCCTTGGCCACGTACTCGTCCCGCATCCGGTACATCTCCCGGAACTTCCAGGTCGTGTCGATGTGCATGAGCGGGAAGGGGGGCTTGGCGGGAGCGAACGCCTTTTCGGCCAGGCGGAGCATGACGGCCGAGTCTTTGCCGATGGAATAGAGCATCACCGGGTTCTCAAACTCGGCGGCGACCTCCCGGATAATGTGGATGCTCTCGGCTTCGAGTTGGCGGAGGTGGGTGAGGGTGTAGGACGTCATCGGGGACCCGGTGGTTGCGGTGAGCGGACTACTGTAGGCACAATGGGGCTTCCCCGACAATCGCGGCTGCGGCCCCCCACTCGTGCCCCCTCCCACCAGGATCTGACCATGACGCCCACGCGTGCGAGCAAGCTTTCGTTGCCGCTTTTGTTCCTTGCCCTCGGCGGCGGCCTGTCGCTGGTCGCAGGCGAGGCCGTGGCTGCCGGGCCAACGAGGGCTGAGCGAATGGCCGAACGGATCTACGCCCGCCAGGCGATCGCCGAGGCCCGCGCGGTCCGCGCCGAGGCCCGCGCGGCCGAGATCGCGAAGCTCGTGCCCGAGCCGCCCCCACCGCGTCCGATAACGGTGCGGCGGATGGCCCGCGCGGGCGTGCCGTTTCCTGTTCCTGGACAGCCGCAGACAGCCATCGCCGCGAAAGCGACGCCGCCGGTCCCGCGCATGACGATCCAGGAAGCATCGCCCGCTGTTGTCGCGCGGCAGGCGGCGACGGTTCCCGCTCCAAAAGCCACGGCAGCCACACCGAAAGTCGCCGCCGAGCCAGCCCCGGGCGTGTGGACACTCGACCCCGATCCGGCAGGCTCAGCCACGGTAGATTCCGACGGCACGCGGAGTGTCTTGGCCACCGGTGGTGAAGCGCCCACGAAGCGCGAAGTACCGCCGACCGATGCCGATCGCGCCGGCCCGGCGGTCACGCAGCCACCCATCGAGCTCCTGCCGACCCCGCCGGCTGAGTAGCGTTGCGTCCTCGTGACTCGGGGTTGCCCGTGCCGCATCGCCGGACGAGAAGGCGAGCCCGGAGGTGCGAGCGGCGGCCGGAGGGCCAAGCCATCGCCCCGCAAAACACGCACGAGCCCGATCGGCTGCGCTCATAAGCCGATCAGCAGCCCTCACCACGTTGCGGGACTGCCGTTGACCGTCCTATTTTAATCCTTGTAGGGTGACCGTCGTTACCGCAACCTTGGGTCACCTTCCGTGCTTGGCTACCATGCTGTCTCCGTGCTGAAGCAGGCGGAGGAAGCCGCCCAGAACGATTGTGGCAAGGCCCTTTCCATTCTGAGAGGCCTGTCCCTGGACGAATTCGGCACCCTGCTGCTCGACGTCCCCCACGAGTATCCAAACCTCAAGAATAGCCTGCCACGCATGGCGGCAGAGAAGGTTCAACGCGACTGGACGGGCAACGTTGGGCAGCACCTGCTCATTCGGAGTTGCCATTTCGTGAGGACCGTGGAATCCGCCTTCCGGAAGCATCTCGGCCGAGGCCTGGAGGATGCGACCGTGCTGGACTACGGGGTCGGCTGGGGTCGGCTGGTGCGTCTCATGTATCGATACACTGCTCCGGAGAAAATCTACGGCGTCGATTCCTGGAGCGAGTCGATTCGACACTGCCGCGAAGCCGGCCTGCTGGGGAACCTGGCGCTGTGCGACGATGTGCCGCGGAGCCTGCCCTTCGACGGCGTCTCGTTCGACTTAGTGTACGCATGCTCTGTGTTCACCCATCTCTCAGAAAAGACCGCGATGCAGGTGCTGGATGTCATGCGATCCTGCATTCGCCCGGACGGTCTGCTGGTGATTTCCATCCGCCCATGCGAGCACTGGCACGCGGTGCCCCCTTCCGGCACCGGCCCATCGAATGAAGAAATGGTGCGGAGGCACACTGAAACCGGATTCGCCTTCATCCCTCACAATCGCGCCCCAATCGATGGGGACATCACCTACGGGGACGCGTCGATCTCGCTCGACTACATGCAGAAGAAGTGGACCGCCTGGGAGTACCTCGGGTACGAGCAAAGCTTGATCGATCCCAATCAGCTGATTGTGTTTCTCAAGCCGCGCATTGAGGAATAGCCCGTCCCCCGAATGACCGCGTGCGGAGCGCGATCGCCAAGGGTTCCTCGACGAGGCCAGTGAGATTCACCTTGATGGTGACGACCTTCGTCGGAGCCGCCACTCACACTCTCGCCGATTCTCGGGTCCGTCAGGCCGGAGTTGATGAATCGCTCGCCACGGGCATGCCACTCCGAAAACTTCTGCCGGTCCGGCGGCCGCGCCATGCCAAGCCTCCTCGGGAACGGGGTGAACAAGGTCAGCCCGTGAGGCTATCGCGATCGTGGAGGGTAATTCTGGCGGGCGCTCACTCCAAAGCTGCTCCGCTGGGAAGTCGATTCCAAGGCGGCCGAAAAGGTACGTGAGGCATTCGCGTGCAGCCCCAAGCAATTTCTGGCCCAAAAAAGGGCCTATCCAGGCCTGGCAGGAGACGGCTTTCTTCAAAGTGGAGGTTCGCTAGCGGGCGATTGCCATGGATGGCCCGCCGGTCGTACAGTCAGCCTACAACGCCGGCTCCACGGCACGGGCAACCCCTCGCGGGAACCGTATTGGATGCGCGATCACAGGGCATCAGCTGAGTGAGGCCTTGAGCCCGCCCGCCTGCCGGCGGCGAGGGCGGATGCGGCCTTTCGCGAGAGATTCTTGAGCTGCATCGTCATGCGCTGATTCTTGGCGAGCAGCTTCTGGTGGCGAGCTAAAAAGTCCCAGGAGAGCGTTGTGAAGGGGCACGCCTCGGGGCCTACGGCCTTCTTCGGATCGAAGCGACAGCCCTTGCAGGCGTCAGCGAGAGCCTGTCACTTGCAACTGCGTTGCAGATCGAATAGGGTGGCGGGCGTGCGTTTCGTGCTGCCCACCGGAGCCCTCGCCATGGCCGATGCCTGTTCCGCTTCCGATCGCACCGCCGATCTTCGGCTGCCCGTGACCGTCCTCTCCGGGTTCCTCGGCGCCGGCAAAACCACGCTGCTCAATCATATCCTGGCCAATCGTGATGGGCGTCGCGTTGCCGTGATCGTCAATGACATGAGCGAGGTGAATATCGACGCGCAGCTCGTTGCCGGCGGCCCGCGTGGATCGGCCGCTCCGAAGCTGAGCCGCACCGAAGAGAAGCTCATCGAGATGTCCAACGGATGCATCTGTTGCACGCTCAGAGAGGATCTCCTCCAGGAAGTCGCCAAGCT
>CAYZHH010000076.1:0-13126 GCA_964478275.1 uncultured Candidatus Kuenenia sp. | reverse complement strand
CCGTGATACTGATAGTCGCATTCGCCGATGGCGTAGAGGCCAGGAATGTTTGTCTGCTGGTTCCGCGGCGAGCCTTCCACCATGCCGCCATCGTGGCTTCGCTCGTAGTCCACCCAGAGCCCACCCATGGAGTAGTGGACCGCCGGGAAGATCTTCATGGGCACCAACCGCGGGTCTACACCCTGGAACTTTTCATAGATCTCGAGGATGCCGCCGAGCTTGCGATCGAGAATCTCGCGCGGGATGTGCGTGAGGTCGAGGTAGACGCAGAGGCGGTCCTTCTCCACCGAGAGGCCGTCGGTCGTACAGATGTCGAAAATTTCCCGCGTGGCGATGTCGCGGGGCACCAGGTTGCCGTACTTCGGATACCGTTCCTCGAGGAAGTAAGACCGCTCGGCCTCGGGGATATCGCGTGGGTCGCGGGCGTCCTGCGGCTTCCGCGGAACCCACACTCGCCCCCCTTCCCCGCGGGCGCTCTCACTCATGAGGCGAAGCTTGTCGGCCCCAGGGATTGCGGTGGGATGGACCTGGATGAACTCGCCGTTGCCATACCAGGCGCCGGCCTGATAGGCGCGGCTGACGGCGCTGCCGGTGCAGACCATCGACATGGTGCTGCGACCGAAGACGAGACCGTTACCACCGGTAGCGAGCACGACCGCGTCGGCTTGAAAGGACCGGAACTCCATCGTGACGAGGTCTTGGCAGATGGCCCCGCGGCAGTGGCCGTTGTCATCAAGGACCGGCGCGAGGAAGTCCCAAAACTCCCACTTCTTGACGAGGCCTTCGACCTCATGGCGGCGAACCTGCTCGTCGAGCGCGTAGAGGAGTTGCTGGCCGGTTGTGGCCCCGGCGAAGCTCGTTCGCTTGTAGAGTGTGCCGCCGAACCGCCGCTGATCGCGAAACCCTTCCGTAGTGCGATTGAACGGAACGCCGAGGCGATCCATGAGGTCGATGATCCGCGGTCCCCAGTCGGTCATCTCCTTGACGGGGGGCTGGTGCTGGAGGAAGTCGCCGCCGTAGACGGTGTCGTCAAAGTGCTTCCATTCGGTGTCGCCCTGCTGGCGGGTGAGGGCATTGACGCTGTTGATGCCCCCCTGGGCGCACACGCTGTGCGACCGCTTCACCGGCACGAGGCTGACAAGATCAACGTGGACACCCGACTCCGCCAAGCGCATCGCGCAGGAGAGCCCAGCGAGACCACCGCCGACGATCAGAATCCGTGGCTTTGCCATCCGCTACTCTTCCTCGTGGCTCGTGGAATGCACCGCAGGCTTCGCGGGAGCATGGCCCTGCCCCATCGCCTCTTCAGTGGCCCGCGCCTCGTCGATGTCGATCCGCTGAAAGCCTCCGAGCGAGCCCAAGCCCGCCGCGGCAAGGGCCAGCCCCACCACAATGCTCACGACATTGGCCCGCCGCATCGCCGCCGGACTCGTCCAAATGCCCCAGGTGATACCGAGGGTCCAGAGGCCGTTGGCAAAGTGGAAGACGACCGACAGCATGCCGATCGCATAGAGGGCCGTGACCCAGGTTGGCCGGAGGGCGGCGGCCGCGGTGCTGGTCGCGTGGTGCGGGTCGAAATGCCCGCCTCCGAGCGGTGCTCCCAGCCAGTGGAGCTGGAGGACATGCCACACAATGAACACAAACGCGATCATCCCGGTGGCCCGCTGGAGCGTGTAGCGGACATTGCCGACGTAGGGATAGGAGCCGACGTTCGGCATCCCGTTGGCAATGATCACGAAGCCGATCGCGGCGTGAAAGAGCATCGGCAGGAAGATGAAGGCGATTTCCGCCGGGATGAGTAGCGGCCCGAGCGAATGGATCAGGTCCACCCGCGACTGGAACGATTCCGCGCCCCCCAGGACGGAGGCATTCGTCACGAGGTGGACGACCAGAAACGCCCCCACCGGCACCAGGCCAGCCAGGGAAAAGAGCCGGTAGATCAGGAACTGGTGGCGTTCCAAGAAGGAGGGTGTATCGCTCACGAACGTCTCTCGGCGGAAATCCGACCGGCATGTCCCGCCCGGTCGCAGCGGCTCCGAAACCCAGCCCGGAAGGCAGGCAGGGGAGTATAGATGCCGCCGGCGGATGCGGCGACTGCCGACCGTGGGAAACCTCGGCTTTCCCACCGGTCGGCCAAGTGGCACTAGGCCATGGAGGGCTTTTGCCACGGAAAGCCGTATAGATGGTGTGGTGGCTGCGACAACGCCACCGCCGGTTTGTGGTTCGGTGGTGCTCGATTTTATACTGATGCGTCACGGTAATACCCGAAGCTGCGGAGGCCGGTTGGTGGCGGAGCCTGCGAAAGCAATAGACGACGACGCTTCGTCGTGCGGTGATCGCGATATCGTCGCGCATCTCCCCGACGGGGTGGCGTTGCTCGCCAGAGACGGCAACATCCTCTGGGCCAACACGCGCTTTGAGTCGTGGTGTGGCCGCTGCCCCCACGGCTGCGACCTCTTTGGCGCGCTTGATCTTCCTGAGCAAGACCTCGCCGGGTTTCGCCAAGCCCTGGCCGCTGGCCGTCCCGCGACGGCAACGGTACGCACGGGCGACAACCGCTACTTCGACGTGGCCGCTTCGGCGGCCTTCATCGTTTCAGAATCGCGCGATCCCGAGGCATCACGCACGGTGATGACGGTGCGGGACGTGACCCACGCGATCCTCGAGCAGCAGAAGCGGGCGGCCATCCATGCCGCTGGCCAGAACCTCGCCGATTTGTCGCCGACGGAACTGGCCGACATGACGGTCGCTGAGCGGATCGAGTTGCTCAAGAGCAACATCATCTACTACTCGAAAGACCTCCTGCAGTTCGACGTCGTCGAGATCCGCCTGCTCGACCGACTGACCGGAAAGCTCGAGCCACTCTTGGCCGAAGGCATGCAGCCGGAGGCGGAGACGCGAGTCCTCTACGCCAAGCCGGAGGGCAACGGCGTGACCGGGCACGTGGCCGCCACAGGCCGTAGCTACCTCTGCGACGACACCACCCAAGACTCCCGCTACCTCGAAGGCTGTAAGGGCGCGCGAAGTTCCATGACGGTCCCGCTCCTCCTGCACGACGAGGTCATCGGCACCTTCAATGTGGAGAGCCCCGAGCCGGGCGGTTTTTCAGCCACCGACCTGCAGTTTCTCGAAATCTTCTCCGGCGACGTGGCGGCCGCCCTCAATACCCTCGAGCTGCTCGTGGCGGAGAAAGCCTCGACGGCCGCCGAGAGCATCGAGGCCATTCATGGGGCCGTGGCCCTCCCCGTGGATGACATTCTCAACGACGCCGTCGCTGTGATGGAGCGGTACATCGGCCATGACGCCGACGTCGTCGAGCGGCTCCAGCGGATCCTGCGAAACGCCCGCGACATCAAGCAGGTGATCCAACGGGTCGGGGAACAGATGGCGCCGAGCTCCGCGCATACGCAGCGGCGGCAGGCGGGCCGTCGGCAGGCTCTCGACGGCCGCCGGATTCTCGTGGTCGATCCCGACGAGCAAGTTCGCGCCGCGGCCCACGCGCTCCTCGAGCGATCGGGCTGCACGGTGGAGACCGCCCGCGATGGAGGCGAGGCCGTCTCGATGGTCAAGGCCGTGGGCAGCGAGGCCTACGATGTCATCATTTCCGACATTCGGCTGCCGGACATGAGCGGCCACCAGCTCCTACTCAGGCTTCAAGAGCTGCTCGACCCAGTCCCGCTCGTGCTCATGACAGGCTTCGGCTATGACCCCGGTCACTCGATCGTCAAAGCCAGGCAGGCCGGCATCGACCTCGTGCTCTTCAAGCCGTTTCGGGTCGATCAACTTCTCGATACGGTCGAGAAGGCGGTGGGCCGCCGCACGGGCTCGAGCGGCTTCACGGCCGTTCATAAGTCGTGATGCCCCACGCCAACCACCACCCGCGCGGCAAGGGCCCCTGGCAGCGACTCGTCGAACTCATGCGGCTGGAGTGGAGCGATGTCTTCACGCTCCTGGCTTTTGCGCTCGGCGTGGGCTTGCTGTCGCTCGTCGCGCCGGCGGCGATCGAGGCGCTCGTCAATACCGTGGCCTTCGGCATCCTGCTCTGGCCGGTCGTCGTGCTCGCGATCGTGATGTTCGGGCTGATGTTCATCTCGGCCGTGCTCCGAGCCCTCCAGACCTATGTGGCCGAATGCCTCCAGCGGCGGCTCTTTGTTCGCACATCGCTTGCATTCGCGGACCGACTGTCGCGCACGAGCATCGCCTCGTTCGATGGGGCCAACAGGGCCGATATCGTCAACCGTTTCTTCGAGGTCACGGGCGGACAGAAGTCGATCGCCACGCTCCTCGTTGATGGGGTCGGGATCATCATGCTCACGGTCGTGGGCCTCACCGTGCTGGCCTTCTACCATCCCTACCTTCTGACCTTTGCCCTGGTACTCTCGGGCCTTGTAGTCTTCCTCCTCATCGGGCTCGGCGTCGGCGGTGTCCGCACGAGCATCGACGAGAGCTACGCCAAGTTTGACGTGGCCGCCTGGCTCGAAGAGATCGCCCGCTGCCCACACACGTTTCGCAGCGGCGGAGGGGCCTCGCTCGCTCTCGACCGGGCCGACGATCTGTCCAACCACTACATCACCGCCCGGAAGCGGCATTTCCGCGTGATCTGGCGGCAGACGCTCTTCGCTTTCATGCTCGAGGCCGTGGCGAGCACCGCGTTGCTCGGCCTCGGGGGATGGCTCGTCATCAACCGACAGCTCACGCTCGGTCAGCTCGTCGCGAGCGAGCTGATTGTCACGCTCGTGCTGGGATCGCTCTCGAAGATCGGCAAGTACGCCGAGATCTTCTACGACCTCCAGGCCACACTCGATAAGCTCGGCATCCTCGACCAGTTGCCTCCCGAGCCAGCGGAGGGCGAGATCCTGGACGCCACTGCCGGCCCCATGGCAGTCGTGGCCGACCTTCCGACGGCCGACGGGCGACCGCGGCCAATCGTACTCGAGCCCGGCGAGCGAGTGGCTGTTGTCGGCACGTCGGGCAAAACGACGCTTCTCGAGACCCTCGCGCTCCTGCGAACACCCTCGCCAGGCATGCTCACGCTCGATGGGATCGACGTTCGTCCACTCGACCGTCCCGCTACGCGGCAGCAGATTGCATTCGTGGGCCGCGCCGAAGTGTTCACGGGCACCATCGCCGACAATGTGCGACTCGGTCGCACCAGCGTCTCCGCCGCCGATATCCGCAGCGCGATCGCGATGGTCGGGCTGACCAATTCCTTCGCCAGGCTCCCCGACGGCCTCCAGACGACGCTCACCCCTGACGGCCGGCCGCTGTCCACGAATGAGATCGGTCGGCTCGCGATCGCACGGGCGATCGTCAGCCGGCCACGCCTGCTCTTGATTGATGGCCTGGTCGATGGGCTCGACCTCACCGCATGCCCGGAGATGCTCGACTCGCTTTTCGATGCCTCCGCACCGTGGACCCTCATGATCGCGACCGCGCGGGCCGATATCCGCGATCGCTGCGGGAGGGTCATCGCATGGGAGTGAAGCCACCAGTGCTGCTGCCGGAACGCGACGCATCCGCCCGCGTTTCGCAGGCCCGCTCCCTCACCCCACGATTCATTCGCTGGCTGGCCCGCCTGGCCTTTCTCGTCTTCCTGGCTCTCCCCTTCATCCTCGCCTTCGTACCCTGGCAGCAGACCGTAACCTGCCGGGGCACGATCATTGCCTACGCGCCGGTCGAGCGGATGCAGCAGATCACCGCTCGTGTCTCCGGACAGGTGCGGGCGTGGCACGTCGTTGAGGGAAGCCGGGTCAAGATGAACGATCGGCTGGTCGATATCGAAGATATCGATCCTGAGCTTTCTGCACGGCTTGATGCGCAGCGGACATTTCTTACAGGAAGGTTGGCCGCGGGCCGACAGGAGCTCGCGGAGCTAACGGCGGCCGCGAAAGCCCAGGAATCGGCCCGCGATGCCGCCGTGAAAGCAGCCGAGGCGAACCGTGAAGCAGCTGAGCAGACCATCGAGGTGGCCGAGCAGACGAAGGCCAACGCCGTATTCACCCGTGAATTCGAGCACAGCCGCTTCGAGATGTTTGATGACCTCTTCACCAATCCGAAGTTTGGTGGACTGGAAAGTCGGCTCAATCGCGATGAAGCCCGCATGCGGGCTGATCGGGCCATCACCGATACCGACAAAGCCGACGCTGAGATCGCGCGCTCTCGGGCATCCCTCCTCACGCAGGAGGCGCTGCTCGTGCAGGCCGACGCCGCCGGCCTCTCGGCGATCGCCGTGGCGAGAAGCAACGTCCGCAAGGCTGAACAAAACCTGTTTGGCATCGAGCGAGAGATCCAGGAGATCGACAATCGCATCGAGCGATTCAAGGCCCGGAGCGTGGTCGCGCCCTGCGATGGCGTCGTCTTCCGGGTGGCGGCGAATGTCATTCAGGGCGGTCAGTACGTAAAGGAAGGCGACGAGCTGTGCACGATTGTGCCCGACACGAACGACCGCGTGGCGGAGCTGTTTCTCGACGGTGTCGATGCGCCCATCGTGCTGGCCTATGCCGACCGCGAGAAGGAGATGCCGCACGTGCGACTCCAGTTCGAAGGCTGGCCCGCCGTTCAATTCTCAGGTTGGCCCGAGATGGCGATCGGCACCTTCGGGGGCCGCATCCGCCAGGTCGACGCAGCCAGCGGCGTTGCCGGCCAGTCGCGAATTCTCGTCGAGCCCGACCCGGTCATGCCGGGCGACGACTGGCCCGACACGGAGTTTCTCCGTCAGGGCAATCAGGTGATCGGCTGGGTGTTTCTCAATCGCGTGCCGCTCGGATACGAGATCTGGAGGCGGCTCAACGGCTTTCCGCCTGTGCTCGCGCCAGTCCCGAAAGACAAGTCGCCAAAGCCGCCCAAGATCAAGGTGGGGTGAGCGTCGCCATGCGGCGATTCTGCCTCGCTGCGGCCTGTGCGGCCGCGCTGACTGCGGGCGCAGGGGCTTCCGAGCCCGTTGCCGTACCGGAAGTCCTGCCGTTTCCAAGCATGATCGCGGAAGGGCTGATGGCGCCCTCCGCCCCGGGGGCCCCGGCGCTCGTTCCCCCCACTGTGGCGCGGCTGCCCGGCAGCCATGCAATCGACGATCGCCCCCAGCCACTCACGCTCGTCGAGGTGCTGGAGAGTGTCCGGCGGCACTATCCCTTGCTTCAGGCCATCGAGCGGGAGCGGAGCGTCGCAGCGGGACGGCTCACGTCGGCGATGGGAGCCTTCGACACCAATGTGAACATGGCCGGGAACTCGCTGGCACCGGGAACGTATGAGAATTACCGTTCCGATTTCGGTGCCTCGCAGCTGCTCCAAAGCGGCGGCATCCAGGTCTTCGGTGGATACCGGACCGGGTTCGGAAACTTCCCGACCTACAACCTTGGCCAGAAGACGGCCGATGCCGGCGAGGTCCGCGGTGGCATCACGATGCCTCTCGCCCGCGACCGCTCCATCGACTCGGCTCGGGCCGGTCGTGATAAGGCGCAGATCGATCGCGCCATCGCCGAGCCCGTGATCACCCGCAGCCGCCTCGACTACATGCGAACGGCAGCCCTGACCTATTGGACCTGGCTGGGCAGTGGTGAGCGAGAGGGGGCCGCCCAGAGGCTCGAGGCATTGGCCGTCCGCCGCGATGGAGAGATTTTCGCGAAGGTAGACCGCGGCATCATGGCCAATATCGAGCGGGTCGACAATCAGAAGAACATCGCGCTGCGACGAGGCCTCCTGGTCGAGGCCGACCGTGGGGTCCAGCAGTCCACAATCGATCTGTCACTGTTTCTGCGGGACGAATCGGGAAGGCCACTCCTGCCCGCCCGCAGGAGAATGCAGCCGCTGCCCGAGCCTGTCGCTCCCGCGCCCAGCCTCTATGAGCAGGCGTTGGCACGGGCGCTCGCGGCTCGACCGGAGTTTCAGCGGCTCTCACTCGAGCGAAAAAAGCTCGGCATCGACCGGCGTCTCGCGACCAATGACACGCTCCCCGGCATCGATGCGCAGGTGTATGGCAATCAAGACTCGGGCTTTGGCAAAAGCTCGCTGTCGGGGCCGGCGGGACTGGATCGGCAGGTCCTCCAGGCCGCCCTCGTGTTTCAGATGCCGGCCCAGCGGCGGGATGCTCGTGGACGAATGCAGGCCGCCGACGCGCAACTCGTGCAAATCGACCGCCGCATCGAATTCACGATGGACTCCGTGCAAGCGGAGGTTCAAAACGCGTACTCGAAGCTCGAGCGAGCCTACGAGTTTCACAAGCAGACGATCCAGCAGGAGCAGTTGGCGGCGCTCGTGGCTGACGCCGAACGGGAACAGTTTCGCCTCGGCCGCAGCGACATTCTCCGTGTCACCCTCCGTGAGCAGGCGAAGTTTGATGCCGATCTGCTGGAGATTGCGGCGCGGCAGGAATATTGGCGTGCCGACGCCGATCTGCGGGCCGCCGATACGTCCCTCGACACGTTTGGCATCGAGCCAGCGCAGCCCGAGTTGCTGATGGCAACTCCTCAGCCGCTGCCTGCCGTGGTCCCCTTGCCTCCGACCGCGCCGGAGCGATAGAACGCCTCGCGCGTGGCAATCCGGGGGAGGTAGGGGACCGGATCGGTGGTCCACGAAGCCTGGACTTTCTCGGGCGAGCGATCACGGACATGGCCTTGACCTGTCCGGACGGTCGCCGCTACTTCTCCCGTCCGGTTTCATTCCCGCCCAGGAATTCCCGAGCATGTTCTGCACCTGCGCACCTTATTCCCCTCGCCGCTTCTGCGGGCGGCTCGTCCCGCTGGCCGCCCTGCTCTCCATCGCATGGACAGCCATGGCGCACGCCGAAGAGCTTCCCGCACCGGGGCCACAAGCGCCTGCGGCAGACGCTCGCCGCGTGATCCAGGAAGCGATCGATCGGGCCGCCACCGACGGGCGTCGAACGACACCTCTGCCGGCGCCGGCTGCAGGCGAGCCTGAGCAGCTGGTCCTGGCACGGCTGTCGGCCGAAGTGGCCGCGCGGCAGCTCGAGGCCAAGCGCCGCGCCCAGAAATCTCCTGCCGAGGCGATGGCGATGCTCGACGATCTGGAAGCCAGCCTCGAGGATCAGACGATCCCAGCCGCCGGACGGACCCAGTTGCTTCGTCGCATCGAGCGAACGCGAGTCGATATCGAAGAGGCGACTGGCAAGCGGCGGGCCGAGCTCGCGCTCGACCAGCGAAATGCAGCGATCGAAGGCGAGATCGACGGCGAACGGGCGAAGAAGGTCGAGGTCGATGAGCGAATCGCGATGCTCGTCGATGAGTACAACACGCTCATCAAGGACCAGCGGTATGCGGAGGCAGAAGCCGTCGCGAAGAAGGCCGGAACGCTCTCGCCCGACAACGTGGTTGTTCGGCAGATGATGATCCAGAGCCAGACCATTCGCCAAATCAACATTCAGCGTTCCATGGCCGATTCGTCGCGGGCCGGTGTGCTCGACACGCTTGCGGATGTCGAGCGTTCGGCGACGCCGTTCGCGGGCCCGATCGCATATCCGAGTTCGAAGGTGTGGGAGGATCTGACGAAGGGCCGGCAGGAGCAACTGGCCGAAGGACGATCGCGTCTCACCGTGGCCGAGATCGCCATCCAGAAACGACTCGAAGCGCGGGTGAAGCCTGGCTTCCGAAATGAGCCGCTCGCGGCCGTGCTCGACTCGCTGGCCAAGGAAGCGGGCGTGGCCATCCATCTCGACATGGTGGGCCTCGACCAGGAGTCGGTTCGCAGCGACACACCCGTGACGCTATCGCTCGATCAACCCATCTCGCTCAAGAGCGCCCTCAAGCTTCTGCTCGAGCCGCTCCATCTCAGTTATGTCGTCCGCGACGAGGTGCTCAAAGTCACGAGCCCGCAGCTCGTCCGCGGCGAGGTCTATGCGGTCACCTATCCAGTCGCCGACCTCGTCCTTCCGATTCCAAACTTCACGTCGGATGGCCTCGGCATCTCCGATGCCCTCGAAAAGGGGTATCAGCAGGCGGCGAACCGCAACTCGCTGGCTGTTCAGGTGGGACCGACGCCGACAGGGATCCAGCCCGCAGGCGCCGCGACTGGTTCAAACCTTGGATCAGGGTCGCTGGCCCAGATCCAAGGCAGTGGTCGGACTTCGACGGGCTCAGTTCCGTCGATCCCTTTTGGCCCTCCGTCGGTCGGTGGCGGCCAGCAGAACTTCGGTCCGCTCATGGAGCTCATTCAGAGCACCGTAGCCGCTGAGACGTGGGACACCGTCGGCGGTCAGGGAGCGATCCGACCGTTTGACACGAATCTCAGCCTCGTGGTGAGCCAGACCCAGGAAGTTCACGACCAGATCGCCGATCTCCTCGAGCAGTTGCGGCGGCTCCAAGATCTTCAAGTCACGATCGAGGTCCGCTTTATCTCGCTCAATGACACCTTCTTCGAGCGCATCGGCGTCGACTTCGACTTCAACATCCAGACGAATGTCAGCACCCCGCTCAACATGACGGCCGTGCCGACGGCGGGCAACAGTTCCCAGAATCCGGCGGCCTTCGGCATCGCCGCCAATCCTGGTGGACGATCCCAGACGATCGGCCTCGACAACTCGGGCAATCCGGGCGTGGCCCTCTCTCCCACGGGCACTCAGCCTGGAGTCCCCAATGCAAACCGAAGCTTTTTCTCAATCCCATTCCGTCAGAATAGCTTTGGGGCCGCGAGCGTGCCGCAGCTTCCGGGCCTCCCCGACCCGACCGCCTCAGCCGCCAACTTCGGCTTCGCGATCCTCTCCGACATTGAGGCCTACTTTCTCATCCAGGCCGCCCAGGGGAGCACCCGCTCGAACATCATGCAGGCGCCGAAGGTCACGCTCTTCAACGGCCAGCAGGCATTCGTCTCGGATACGCGGCAGCGGCCGTTCGTAACGGCGGTCGTGCCGGTCGTCGGTGATTTCTCGGCCGCCCAGCAACCAGTGATCACGGTCCTCAACGAAGGCACCGCGGTGAATGTCCAGGCCGTGGTCTCCAACGACCGTCGCTTTGTGCGGCTCACACTCGTCCCATTCTTCTCGCAGATCGGGCAGGTCGAAGAGTTTCAGTTTGAGGGCTCGCGATCGACCAGATCGAAGAGTTCCGACGAGAAGTCGGGGGGCGACGTGAAGATCCCAGGTGTCTCGGGTCTGGCAGGCCTGACCACCGGCCAAGCCGCGACCGGCGAGTTGGAACTGCAGTCCAACGGCACGACGATCCAGTTGCCAGAGTTCCTCTTCACGACGGTCACGACGACCGTGAGCGTGCCCGATGGCGGCACCGTGCTCCTCGGCGGTATCAAGCGGCTCCGCGAGGGGCGGAACGAATTCGGCGTGCCGATCCTTTCAAAGATTCCATACGTCAACCGCCTCTTCAAGAACGTCGGCCTCGGGCGGACCACCGACAGCCTCATGCTGATGGTCACGCCCCGCATCATCATCCAGGAAGAGGAAGAGGCACGGCTCCTCAGGACCGCCCAGCCGTGACGCGGCCTGCCCCTGGACGATTCGCACTCATAGCCGGCGCCCTGTCAGGCGGGTGTGCAGTGGCCGCTGGAGCCTTCGGTGCTCACGGGCTCAAGGCGATGCTGGCCGCGTCGGGACAGACCGAAAACTGGGAAACCGCCAGCCGATACGCGGTCTTCCACGCCTTGGCAATTCTTGCCACGGGTCTGCTCGCGAGACTGCCTGCGCCCCCGCCCCATGGCCTTCTCCGCGCGGCCACAGCATGCCTGCTCGTCGGAATGCTCATTTTCTCCGGCTGCCTCGCGACCCTCGCGGTGACCGGCATCAAGATGCTCGGGGCCATTGTGCCCATCGGAGGCGTGCTCCTCATCGCCGGCTGGGCACTCCTGGCCCTCGCCGCGAGCAAGCTTCGAGCCGCGTGACGGCCAAGACGTCACTCGAAAATCGTGTCGCCAGGTGCGTCGGCCGCCGGAGGGCTGTTGCCTGGGGCAGGGGCTGGCACAGGCTCGGCCTCAAACGCTGGCGACGACTCAACGGCGTCAGCGGCAGGCTCCCGTTCAGCCATGGGTGCTTCCGGCTGCGGGCCAGGGCCACGGGTATCAACGCCACGCCCATCATCGGCAGGGGCATCGGGGGCAGCCTCGACCGGGCGGCCGGGTGGAAGCTGTTCGGCAGGCGCGGCTTCTGGCGTTCCGAACGCAGAGGTATTGTCTTGGTTGAAACCCTCGGGACGGCGTCGGCGAAGGTACGTGTCTTGGACTGATTCAATCTGGGAATACCGACGAGCAGCCGCATCTTTGCGTGACTGAAGTACCTCGATGCGGCTGCGGACGCGGTGCCGCTCGATGGCGAGACGGTCGTCGCCCTGAATCCGTTCGAGCGTGCGCGAGACCGGCCAATCGCCGAGTGCATCGGCCTCGATTCGAGCCGCCGAAGAAAAATCGGCCTCGGCTTCGTCCACGCGACCCATTCGCCGAGCAGCAAGACCCCGGAAGTAAAAGGCACGCGGATCCTTGGTGCCTGCCGCGATGGCCTGGGTGAGGTCGTCGTAGGCCCGCTGGTAGTCACCGCCAAAGAACGCGTGGGCGCCACTGCCGAAGGCCCGCGCGATGGCAGCATCGTCACCGATTGCGAGGGATGTCTGATCGACCGCGAGCGACCGCCCAGTGGTCGCGCACACCACCACGACGGCAGCGAGTCGCCAGCCCATCGAGCATGAAAAAATTCGCTGCATCACGGTCGGAGTCTCCGCGGCCTACCGCGACCCAACATCGCGGCGGCTCGTCGTCTGCTATCGGTCAATCATACCGGTCTCGTCCCCGGCGATCCCGCTCGGCCCGCAGAATCGTCATCACCGTCAGGTCGAGCCGACGGAAGCGTTCACCCAGGCCGCGTAAGCCGGCGTCACCTCCACCGGGATGACGACGACTTGCGGGGTCTCGTACCCATGCCCCGCGATGATCGCCACGATACAGGCAGCGCTCGCGGCACGGGTGGTCTTGCAGGCACATCGCCATTCCTCGGCCTGCTCCACAGCCCCCTTCCAGAAATACGTGCTTGTGACCGGCCCGTCTACCTGCACACAGGCGGCCAGCCGCGCCCGCACAAGCCGCTCCGCACAGGCCACCGCCGCGTCGCGGGAGGCAAAGGTTGTGCGAATTTCGACGAGCCCGCTGACGAGCGGCCCGGCAGCGGATGGCGTGGGCATAGCCG
>CAYZHH010000075.1:4657-13226 GCA_964478275.1 uncultured Candidatus Kuenenia sp. | reverse complement strand
TCCCACCATCGAGCCCAACGAGTTTCTCATCTTCGAAATTGAGCTCGTGGGCATAGACGCAGCCGGTCGCTAGCGCTCGTTTTTCAGCGGGTATTCGCGAGATTTTGGATGTTTTGCCGACGCCAGCAGGCCGCGATTTTTGCCAGGCCGCAAACTTTCTCCATTTTGCCCAGTTGCCTTGAACCTCCGAATCGGCAAACTATCCTTTTGCCCGTAGAGCGACTCGGCCCCCGGATATGGTTCGGGGTCGGCGACGAGCATCGCGGATCCAGGCACTTCCGGGAGTTTGAAAAATATGACGTCGAAGCGTCACTGGTTGAGAGTTGCGGGCGCGGTCACGTTCGTCGCGGTTGTCGCGGCGGCGGCCGACGTCCAAGCCGGATGGCATCATCGCCACGGCAGTTATGGTTCGAGCGGCGGCAGTTCGGGGGGTTCCTCGGGCGGCAGTTACAGCGGAAGCTCCGGCGGAAGCTCCGGTGGTTCAAGCGGCGGCAGTTCGAGCTCGTACAGCTCATACGGCTCGTCGGGCGGCTCGTACGGCAGCTATGGCTCGCACGGCAGCTATGGTTCACGACATGCCTACAAAAAGGCCATGCGTGCCTACCGGCATTCGAGCTACGGCTCGTCGGGCGGTTCTTCCGGCGGCTCGTATAGCTCCTACGGTTCGTCGGGCGGTTCGAGTGGCGGCAGCTATGGCGGCTACGCCACGAGCGGCTACGTCACCGGCTACTCGGCCGCGATGCCGATCGAGTCGTACCGCGTGATCAACGAGGTTCCCTCGTCGACCAGCGGCGAAGTGATTGGAACGCCCCCAGCGGTTCCGGCCACGCCTGGTGCCGACGATTCGACGAGCATCGTGCCCGCCGACGGCGGTCTCCTTGTCGTGGAAGTGCCGGCGAACGCCGAGATCTTCGTCAACGGTACGAAGACCACGTCGCAGGGTGCGCGTCGCCAGTTCCTCTCGCGTGGCTTGGTCGCCGGCAAGACGTACGAGTTCGTCGTGCGGATGGCGGTTGACCGTGACGGCCAGGTTGAAGAGTCCACGAAGGTCGTGGCCCTCTCGGCTGGCGAGCGGTCGAAGGTGTCGTTCGTGTCGGAGGCGGCTCCGGCCGTCGCCACCACGAGCCTCACGCTGACGGTTCCGGCCGATGCGAAGGTCTGGCTCGCCGGCAACCCGACATCGTCGGCCGGCGTGGTGCGGCACTTCGAGACGGCTGGTCTGTCGGCCGGTCAGGTCTGGCGGAACTACGAGATCAAGGTCACCACGGTCGTTGACGGCCGTGAGGAGACGGTCTCGAAGGTGATCGATCTGGCTGCCGGTGACCGGGTGGAGTTCGCGCTCAACCCCGCCGCGGCTCCGACGGCCGCCACCGCCTCGCTGCGGTAGGCCCACACTTCGAGAAGACGTTAAGTAAGGCCTCCCGTGCGGCAGAAAGCCGCACGGGAGGCCTTCTATTTTACGGCCGGCAGCCCCTTGGCGGCCCCGCCGACCGCACCTCAGGGCGAGGGATTCGGCTGTGCCCGAATATTCGCCTCTGCCCTCCCGCACCGAAATTCGTTGCCTTTCCTCATCAAGCGGCATAAAATGCCACAGTGGAGCGGCGGGAACCGGAAAGCGGCTCCTGCGAGCTTCTCGCGTTGAAATCATCGGCTGACTAAATAGAAGGCAACCTGGCCATGCCGGGGGGCCAGCTAACGAGTAAACCGACGTGCTCAAATGCCTCAGGGCGTTTGGACACGTCGGTTTTTTTTGCGCGCTGTTTTCTCACCAACCTCTTACGACTGGAGTTTCGATCATGAGCGGCAAGACAGACAAGGTAAAAGGCCGAATCAAGGAAGCCGCCGGTGTGTTGACCGGCAACGACAAGCTTCGCTCGGAGGGTAAGACCGACCAAGCGGTCGGCGAGATCAAGCAACTCGCCGAGAAGGCCGTCGACAAGGTCAAGCAAGCTGTGAACAAACTGCACCAGTGACGATGTCGTAGCGAGTGACGGGCACGGATATTCCTAGGGCCGAAAGCGGCCTGCTTTAACCAACGTGAGGAAAAGACCATGAGTATGGAGTTGATCATCTTGATCGTCGTGTTGTTCCTGCTGTTCGGCGGGGGCGGCGGCTATTATTACAGCCGTCGAGCACGGTAACGAGTGTCCTGAGATGCGTTTGGGTCAGAACGCTTTTCCACAAAGTCGTACTGAATGCCGACGTGCCGGAGGGCCCACGGGCAGAACGGCGCGTCGGCTTTTTTTGTTTCTTGCTGCTGGCTTGGCTTCAAGGTCTTCGACAGACAGTCACGGCCAGAGGTGTGTCTCGTTTTACCTGACATTCATTGGGCTGCTTGGAAAGTCTGCGTCTTGCTAGCACACTCGCCGGAGTCGCCTCACGCAGCGCTGCTCCGAACCGCTGGCGTTCGAAGGCTTGGAGAGCAGCACGGGTTACAAGCAGCGCAAGAACGCCACGAGATCCGCCTTCTCTTCCGTCGCGAGATTCGTCTGCAGCACGAGGTTGAAGAACTCGACGGTATCTTCGAGCGTCAGCAGCCGATCATCGTGCAGATACGGCGGCGAGTCTTTGATGCCCCGAAGCGGGAACGTCTTGATCGGACCATCGGCCGACGAGAGCCGGCCGTTGATCATTTTCTCTTCAAAGAACCGCTCGACCTTCAAGTTGTGCATCAAGTTATCCGTATAGTACGGTGCTTGATGGCAGGTGGCGCATTGGGCCTTGCCGAAGAAAAGCTCTTGGCCGCGGAGCTCGGCCGGGGTCGCTTGCGCCGGGTCAAGCTTGCCGAGCACGTTCAGCTTCGGGGCCGGCGGGAAATCGAGCAGCTCTTGGAACTCCGCCATGAAGTGGACCTGGCTGCCGCGCTCCAGCGGATTGATTCCCTTCTTCGCGGCGGCCGCGATGTCGCCGTCGAAGTAGGCGGCGCGCTGTTCGAACTCCGTGAAGTCTTCGACCGACTTCATCGCCCGTTGCGAACCGAACAGCCGTTGAACGTAGAGGCCTCGCAGCGTGACGGTCTCGATCCGGCGCCGATGTTCGTTGGGGCGGACGTCGCCGACCGTGTGCGTCGCGGCGTTCGTATGGCCGTTCACATGGCAGTCGAAGCAGGAGACCCCCATGCTTGCGTGCAACGAGCGGCGATCATCGGTCGAGTTGAACTGCTGTTGCGGAAACGGCGTCACGAGGAGCCGAAGCCCTTCGAGCTGCTTCGGGTTCAGCGCCGCTTTGAAAAGCTCGAAGTAGTTATCGAGCGTAATCAGTTGCCCCTTCGAGACGTCGCCGAGATCGCTGCGTGAGGTCAAGTAGAGCGGCGGCGGAAACTCAGGGAGCAAGTGCTGCGGCAGATCGAAGTCGAGGTCGAAGCGCGTCAGGTCGCGGGCGTTTTGCCTCTTGATTTCGTCGATCGTCGGCTGCGGGAAGACCATTCCGCCCGATTCGTGATGCGGGTGCGGAAGGGGATAGAAGCCCGGCGGGAACAGGTTTCCCTTCTTGATCTCGTCCGGGGGCATCGTGGCGAGCCTTTCCCAGGTCGCACCTTCGGAAAGGCGAACGCGAATCCCTTGCTGTACCGGCTTGCCGCGCGACATTGTCACGCCGGCGGCCGGCGAGTCGGCCAAGTCGTAGCGTTCGACCAAGAGCTTCTGGTGACGTTCGGCGAACTTCGGCTTCTCCTCGCGCGATTGAGCGACGAGCGCTTCGAATGCGGCATCTTGTGCCGAAGCACCGAACGCGCCGGAAAGCACGATGGCGATCCCGAGCACGATTCGCATGGGGCGTGAACGATTCATCGCGACCTCCGTCTTCTTTGTGAGTGGGCATGGTGGTACGGCGGGCTTCCAAAACGTCGGCGGTCTTTCTGCCGACGCATTCTATCGCTCCGCCTTGAATAGGGAGTTTCCCAACAGACAAGGTCGATGCTGCCGTGGCACGAATGCGCAGATGCGAATGAGATGCCACACCCCCGTCGCAAGCATGGGATTCGGCAATTCGATTTCAACCTTGACTGGTCGCGCTCGGGGGCCGAGGCGGTCGTCCGTGGCAACCGGCGGCCGAATCATGTCTCGGCCTGGTAATCGGCAGCGTCGTGCAGTTGCCAGGATTCGTCGCCGAGGAGTACCAGCACATGCGTGTGGTACTGGACGACATGCGGACGGTGACTGACGCTGACCAACGTCACAGACGTGTTTTTCAGGGTTTCGTAAAGCTGAGCCTCATTCTTCTCGTCCAACGCGCTAGTGGCTTCGTCGAGGATGACGTAGGGTCGCTGGGCCAGCAAGACTCGCGCGAAGGCGACGCGTTGCTGTTCTCCCAGCGACAGAATCTTGCCCCAGTCGGCTTCCACATCGAGTCCGTCACAGCGTTCGATCAGGTTGGGAAGATTGACGGTCGTCAGAACCCGTTGGAACTCTTCATCGGTCACATTCTTCTTGTTGCCGGGATACAGTAACTGGGCCCGCAGACTGCCGATGATCATGTAGGGTCGTTGCGGCAGAAACAGCATGTTGTCCAACGACGGACGCACGACGGTGCCGCTGCCGGCGTCCCACAACCCCGCGAAGACACGGAGCAACGAGCTCTTCCCGCCGCCACTCGCCCCGACGATCAACAGGCTGTCCCCTTCGGCGAGCGACATCGACAGGTCGGTCACCAGTGTTCGCTTGTGATCCGGCGTCTGGAGGCTGAGCTGCTGCATCGCCACGGGCGAGTCCTCGACGGTTTGGATACGGCTGGAATCATCGTCTGCCGGCGACGAAGCGGCTTCCAGACACTTCGCGAACCGGTCCAAGCGACCGACACCGGCCGCGAACAGGGTGAGGGAGTCAAACTTGTTCACGATCACGTTCAGGGCGCTAAAGACCGCAGCGAACGCGCCTGTGGCTTGAACAACACTCCCGACCTCCAGCTCGCCGGACATCACCTGCGGGGCCAGGATCACACCGGGGATGATCAGTGCCGCCGTGGTGCAGGCGTACTGAAACAGGTTCAAAAAGAATTGCCAGTTGATCAGCCTGTTGGAGTTCAGAAACACCTCGTGGAAGCGCTGCGTCACGTACTGCGACTCGGGCTCTTCGCCGCGATAGAACGCAATCGACTCTGCATTCTCACGCACGCGCACGAGGCTGTAACGGAAGTCGGCCTCGCGTCGCAATTGGAAGAGGTTGAGTCCGACCAGCGGGCGACCGAAGACGAGTGCCGTGACCAGCGTGCCCACCGTGGCGTAGACCAGAAGAATCAATACCAGCGTCTTCGAGAGGGACCAGAGCACTCCGGAAAAGGCGACGAGCTGCAGCGCGGTTTCAATGAAGATCAGCAGGAAGTAGATAGACTTCTGCGTGAACGTATTGATGTCTTCCGCGATGCGTTGGTCGGGATTATCGATGTCGGCTCGAAAGGCGAGTTTGTAGAAGGCATTGTTGCTGAAGTAGCGGGTCACGTACTGCGTCGTCATCCACCGTCTCCAGTGGATGGTCAGTGTGTCTCTCACGAAATAGTACAGGCCATACAGCGGTACGGCGACCATCAGCAGTCCAATGGTGAAGTAAATCGAATGCCAGTATCGGTCCGAGTCGCGGGCGGCCAGGGCGGACGAGAACTCGCCCGCTTGCTGGTTCAGAAGGACATTGGCCGCGGTGTTAGCGAGCATCAACACGACGAGCAACGCCAGCAGGCCGCGGGCAAGCCATTTGTCGTCCGAGAACCAGTAGGGCTTGGATAGCACCGCAAATCGCGGCACCAGGCGGTTGAGTCTGGCCATGATGATGTTGCTCCAGTGATATCGACCCGCAAAACTTCAGTGGCGGAAGGGCCGGCCGTCTTCGGTGTCGCCCCATGATTGTGGTTCGAGGCCACGCAGCGATTTGCCGAGGACAAACAGCATCGAAGTCACAACCGAACCGAACCACACATCGCGCCAAAGGGTAGGACGGCCAACGGGGCTTTCGCAGCAGGGTGATGACTGGCGGACTGCTTCTGATCGTAGCCGAGGGGGCTTCCGGCTGCGTCGCCGAGCGACGAATGCCCGCCTGAGGACTATTTTTCATGTCGGGCGAGGCCTGCACGACGTTCCGGTCGTCGTGGGCCTGCATGAGTCAGCCCACTCAGTCGGCGGCCCAGGCGATGCGCGAGGTGTCGTGGGAGCGTGGCGCATCAGCGGCCACACTTACGGGCTGTCCGGCTGAGTGATGGCGGCACGTCGACGGACCGACGGGCTTCTCGGTCCGCGAGAAACCACCGCAGGCGTTGTGGACTCGATATCACCCACTGCCGCACGGGGACCGGTGGGATGACGTGATCGACCAGGTGCGCGGCCGTCTGCGCCATGCGGCGGCCGTTGCACGACGGGCAGATGCCACGTCCCTTGCACGAGAACGCCACGAGAAACCCGTGACCACACGCCGAGCACCGTGCTCAGGCAAAACCAAAACAGAGGATGACGCAGCGGAGATTCTCCCGAAACTCTTCCTCAACGTGTTCCGCCACGGGCCGCTGCCCGATGGTCCGCTCGGTAAGCCAGGTCTCGAGGTGCCGGGCGATGAGTCTGTAGAGCGGCGCCTTCTCGGGCCGGCGGCGCTGATACCGCTCCGCCGGCCGGTGCGGCGTGAATCGCCGCGACGGAGAGGACGGTGCATGCTGGCAGATCGCGATCACGGTCGTGCTCGCTTCCCGGTAGGGCTCCACCTAGGAAAACGATCGCGGGGGCCGTCGCAGGAACAAATGTCGAAAAAACATCAAAAACGCCGACATTGCAGGCCGCCGGATCGAACACGGTTGACAGAAGGCCGGCATGGCGGCCGCGACAGATGGCGCGACTGTGACCTAGGCTTGCGGCAGCCTCCTGACAGGGTTTGCCCGTGCCTCCCGCTCCATCTCTACGCCGTTCGGCCGCCCAGCGACTCCTTCGCCTCGGCGTGTCGCTTGCGCTGCTCGTCTACTTCGCCGCGGTGATCATCGCGCCGCTTTCGGGGCCGCCCCCCGCGAGCGAGCTTTCGCAGGTGATCCTCCAGCCGTTCCGGCCCCTGCTTGGTGCGCTCTATCTGGGTCACGGCTACCGATTTTTTGCACCCGACCCGGGGCCTGGGCACACGATCCGTTGGACCATCGCGCTGCCAGACGGCTCGACTCGAACAGGAAAAACGCCCGATGCAGAATCGGACTGGCCGCGGCTCATGTACCACCGCCGGTTCATGGTGGCGGAGAAGATCGCCGTGCTCGTGCCGCCGCCGTTCGCACCGGCCGAGGCAAGGGAAGCGGCCAAGGGAGACTGGCTACCGCTCGTGAAGGGCGTGGCCTCGAATCTGCTCCGGAGCACGGGCGGCACCCGCATCACCCTCGAGCTTGTCGAGCATTATCTGCCCGGACCGCAAGAGATTGTCGCGGGAACCTCCGGTGAGGATCTCGTCACACCACTCGGAACATTTGCCCGCCGGGAGGCCCTGCGGAAATGACGCCGACCGATAGCACGCGATCGCTGCCCGCTCTTTCTCGTGGCTGGTTTGCCGAATGGGCAGAGGCATGGAACACCTTCTGGTTCACACCAGCCGACCCGCTTCCGCTCGCCGTCGTGCGAATTTGCACCGGGCTCTTGCTCACGTGGTCGTGCCTCGTATGGCTCCTCGACCCCGACGCCTTCTTTGGGGATCGTGGCTGGCTCGCGCCGACCGACGTCTGGCGGATGAACGATCAGCCCTGGCAATGGAGCTGGTTTTTTGTTGGAGCGGGACCGAATACCGCACGGGTGCTTGCCGGCATCGCGCTCGTGGCCGCCGTGCTCCTTACGGTTGGCCTCGCGACACCGCTGGCCGCGATCGTGTCGCTTCTGGCGCTCGTGAGCGCGGCCAACCGTGCGCCGCTCAGCACGTTTGGCCTCGATGACACGCTCGGCATGCTGCTGATCGGGCTCGCGGTGGGCCCGAGCGGAGCGCGGCTCTCGCTCGATGAGCGGCTGCTTGGGGCAGGGCAGGGGAGTGGTGCGCCGTCGGTGCATGCCAACGTGGCGCTGCGCATTCTCCAGGTCCATCTCTGCGTCGTCTATTTCTTCTCGGGCTGCGGCAAGCTTTTCGGAGCGAGCTGGTGGGAAGGCACGGCGATCTGGGGTGCGGCGGCGAACGTCCAGTACCGCACGCTCGACCTCACCTGGCTGGCCTGGCATCCCCTCGTCATCAACGTCCTGACGCTCGTCACCCTCTTCTGGGAGGTGGGCTACGTTGCCCTCGTCTGGCCGAGGCTCACCCGCCGCGTGTTTCTCGCGACCGCCGTGATGGTCCACTTGGGAATCGGCCTCGCGATGGGCATGATGGAGTTTGGGCTGGCGATGATCACGGCCAACCTCGCATTCGTGCCGGCTGCCTCGTGGCGTCGGCTTTTGCCCCAATTCCTGTTCCCCGTCTCCTCCGAGTCTCGAACGGTTTCTTCATGATCGACACGCTCGCCGTTGTCGGCGCCACCGGCGCCGTGGGCCGCATCATCCTCGAGCTTCTACTCGCCCGAGAGTTTCCCTGCCGCCGGATCAAGCTCCTGGCTTCGGCCCGTTCGGCGGGAAGAAAAATCGAAGTCGGCGGTCGCTCGTTTG
>CAYZHH010000075.1:0-4647 GCA_964478275.1 uncultured Candidatus Kuenenia sp. | reverse complement strand
CCCGAGTCGTTTGCCGACGTTGAAATCGCCATTGGCAGCACGCCCGATGAGGTGGCCGCGGAGTTCGTCCCGTGGGCGGTCGAGCGCGGCACGGTCGTCGTCGACGAGAGTGCCTTTTATCGGATGCATCCCGACGTGCCTCTCGTGATCCCGGAGGTGAATGCCGACGCGCTCGCCGGCCACCGCGGCATCGTCGCGAGCCCCAACTGCTCAACAACCCAGATGGTCATGGTGATGAAGCCACTCCACGACGCTGCCCGTGTGCGGCGGGTGGTCGTGAGCACATACCAGGCCGTCAGCGGTGCTGGGCTCGCCGCAACCCAGGAACTTCGCGACGGCGTTGCCGCCTGGCTCGGCGGCGAGACCGAACCCCGCCAGATTTTTCCATGGCCGATTGCGGCCAACCTCATCCCGCAGATCGGCTCGCCGAAAAGCGGCGGCTCGACGAGCGAAGAGCTGAAGATGGTTTTCGAGACCAGAAAAATTCTAGGCGATGAGTCGATCGGCGTGTGTGCCACGTGTGTGCGCGTGCCGGTGGCCAACGGCCATAGCGAATCGCTGCTCATTGAGACTGAGCGAAAGCTTTCGGCAGACGAGGCACGCCGCCTGCTCGCGGCTTTTCCGGGCATCGTCGTCGAAGACGACCTCGCTACAAAAAAGTATCCGACACCTCGCACAGCGACCGGCCGTGACGAGGTCTTTGTGGGACGGATCCGTGAAGACGATTCCTGTCCGTCAGGGATCGCCCTCTGGTGCGTCTCCGACAATCTTCGGAAAGGTGCCGCGACGAACGCCGTGCAGATCGCCGAACGCCTAGCTGCCGACCCGGTGCTGCTGGCAGGAGCGGGCACGCCCCGGCGTGCTGCATCAGCCCGATGACGACCAGATGACGAGCCTCTCCCGCACGATCCGGCTGCGAGTCGCCTACGACGGCACGCGGTATTCCGGCTGGCAGATCCAGCCCGGTCGAACGACGGTGCAGGGGACTCTCGCCGAGGCGATTCACCGCGTGTCGGGCGAAGAGATTCTCCCCCAGGGCGCGAGCCGCACCGACGCCGGCGTTCACGCGCTCGACCAGGTGGTCGCCTTCACGACCCAGAGCCTGCACGAGCCAGCGGTCTGGGTGCGGGCGCTCAACGCCTGGCTGCCGCACGACATCACAGTGACCGCAGGCGACCTCGCTCGCGCGGGCTTCGATCCTGTATCTGCGTCCACATCAAAGCGCTATCGCTACCGTATTCACGACGCTGCCCCGAAGCCCGTGCTCTCCCGGCACCTCGTCTGGAGATGGTGGGGCGGGCTGGACGTCGAGACCATGCGCGCCGCGGCACCGGCGCTCGTCGGCGAGCATAACTTCACGAGCTTTGAGGCGCTCCATTCGCCGCGGCGGTCGAAGATTCGCACGATTCATACCCTGTCGGTGACGCGGACGGCCGTGCTGGGCGGCCTTGGGGACGAGGTGTGGATCGAGGTCGAGGGCAACGGATTTTTGTACAACATGGTCCGGATCATTGCCGGGTCGCTGGTGATGGTGGGTGCCGGAAGGCGGAGTCCCGCGTGGCTCGGCGAGGCGCTCGCGGCTCGGAGCCGCCCAGCCGCCGGCCCCACGGCACCGCCGGAGGGGCTTTGCCTCGTCGAAATCAAGCTCGCGGCCGATCCGCCTGACTCACCCGCTCCCTGAAGCCCCGATGCCAAAACCGATTCCTGAACGCCTCGGCTCCCTGACGCTCGTCTCCCAAATCGGGCTCGGGCGACACTGCCAGATCTGGGAAGCCACGACGAAGACAGGCGACCGTGTGGCGGTCAAAGTCGTCGTCCCCGAGAGGGCGAGCGATGCCGAGCAGCGGCAACTCCTCGAGCATGAGCTCAAGGTCGCCAAGTCGCTCGATCATCCGACCGTCATCAAGATCGATCGCATGTCGGAGGAGGGGGGGCTGCCCCATCTCGTGATGGAGCTGTTCCCCCATCCGAACCTCAAGAAGCAAATCCAGGATGGTGTCGTCCATCTCATGCCCAAGCTTCATCGCATCGTCACCGAAATCGGACTCGCGCTCGACCATGTCCACGCCCGAGGCTGGGTGCATCGCGACGTGAAGCCCGAAAACATCCTGGCCGCTCCTGATGGCCAGGTGAAGCTCATCGACCTGGCGATCGCCGCCAAGGCGTCGGGAATGCTCGGTCGGCTCTTTGGCAGCAAGACCGCACCCCAGGGCTCGCCGAGCTACATGTCGCCCGAGCAGATTCGTGGCGAGGCGCTCGACGCCCGCAGCGACATTTATTCGTACGGCTGCGTCGTCTTCGAGCTCCTTGCCGGGAAGCCACCGTATACGGCCCCCAACACCAACGACCTGCTCAACAAGCACGTCTCGGCACCGATTCCCGCGGTCGACACGGTTGCCCGAGGGGCCACGGCCGACGCCACGAAGCTCCTCCGGCAAATGCTGGCCAAGAAGCCGTCCGAGCGGCCGGCCTCAATGCGAGAGGTGCTCTCCCGCCTCAAGGCAATCCGGCTCTTGGACCGAACCGCGACCGGGTGAGATTGACTCGAGGCCTGGTCACCCGGGAAAATCCCGGTGCCTGCCCGATTTCCCGATGAGGTTCCCCTTCTGATGGCCACCGGACTCCACCGCCTCCCGCTCGAGAAACCGATCTACGAGATCGAGGATCGGATCGCCGAATTGGAGGCCGCGCCGCTCGGGGCCCGGCATGACGAGGATCTCGGCCGTCTGCGGCGGCAGCTCGTCGAAGTCCAGAAACAAATCTTTGGGCAGCTCGATCCGTGGCAGACCGTGGAGATCGCCCGCCACCCTGACCGTCCCAAGACGAGCGACTACCTCCAGCTCGTGTTCGATGAGTTTGTGGAACTGCACGGCGACCGTGCCTTCGGCGACGACCCAGCGATGCTGACCGGCTTCGCCAAGCTCGACGAGCGGAAGGTGCTCGTCATCGGCCATCAAAAAGGGAAAACGCTTGCCGAGCGGCAGGCCTGCCACTTCGGCTGTGCCCACCCCGAGGGCTATCGCAAGGCGATGGGCAAGATGCGACTCGCGGCGAAGTTCGGCCTGCCGGTGATCTGTCTCATCGACACGCCCGGTGCCTATCCGGGGATCGGCGCCGAGGAGCGTGGGCAGGCGCAGGTGATCGCCGAGAGCATGTTTCTGATGGCCTCGCTGCCAGTGCCGATCATCTGCGTGGTGATTGGAGAAGGGGGGTCTGGCGGCGCGCTCGGGATCGGCGTGGGGGACCGCGTGGCGATGCTCGAGCATGGCTACTACAGCGTGATCAGCCCGGAAGGCTGTGCCGGGATTCTGTGGAAGAGCGTCGAGTTCAAGGCCGACGCGGCGCGGGCGCTACGATTCCGGTCCCGCGACCTGCGGGAGTTTGGCGTCGTAGACGCCGTGATTGAGGAGCCCGCAGGTGGCGCCCACCGGCATCCGCAGCAGATGGCGATGCGGCTCAAGACCTTCCTCGTGCGAACCCTCCGAGACCTCGTCGGCCAGCCGAGCGATGCCCTCGTGGCCGCCCGCTACGAAAAGTTCCGCCGCATGGGCAAGTTCATCGAAGAAGGCCAGCCCGCCTGAGCGTCCACAAGCTTTCCCTGGCGACCGCCGACTCTTCAAAAGCCATGGCCCCCAGCGCGATGTCAATTCCAACGCCCGACTGGGCCTGTACGAGGACGACGCGATTCACAAGCGCGAACGCGACAGGATCAGCCACGCGGGCCCGTGTACCACTCCAGAATCTTGCGGACGAACACCTCCTCCTGCCCGAACCCGGTCAGGAGCGTGACGTCTACGTCAATCGTTTGCCGTGGCTCGCCCCACCGCTGAAGGGCCAGGCCATCAATGAGACAGGATTGCCACCCCTGCTCCTGACAGCGCTGTTCCAGGTCTTCGGCAGCGAGGTAGACCTCACGCACCGGTGCGAGCCTTCATGAACAAGCGCTGCTCGACAAGGCCGGACGTGGCCCGAGCCTTCCGGGGCTCGGCGTGGTAATCAGCCGTGCCAGTTAGCAAGGCCAGAGCGGCGTGTCCGTCGAGGGTACGCAACTCCCGTCGTCGGACCTTCTCGAGCGCGGGGCCAGCGCTACGCCAACTTGCGATCCAGCGACGCGCCTCATCACTTGAAGGGAGCTGCGAACCTGCCCCAGGGGCGTATGGATTGATTCGTGGATCCGTGATTTTGACTGATTCTTAGCATGGTTTATCAAAAACCGATGGAGATCGGTCTTCTGATCGATGCCGGCCGATGCGACTGGAAAGACGTAGAGCTCGCCATTTTTGGCACGCTTCTGGAGCGGGCGCTCGACCCCCGTGAGCGGCACAAGCTCGGGGGGCATTTTACGCCGCGGGCCTACGTCGAGCGGCTCGTGGTGCCCACGATCATCGAGCCGGTTCGCGACGACTGGGAAGCCGCGCGGGCCGTGGCGATCGCCGAGGTGGTGCTCGATGTGGTGCTGTGGATCGGCTGGCTCCAGTGGCATCTCCGCGACTACGAGGGCAGGGGCGCTCCGCCAGTTTGGCCTCATCACCACGAACTCGATCACGCAGACGTTCAATCGGAAGGTCATTGCGAAGCATGTCGATGCCTCTGGTGAGCCGCGCCGTTGGGCGAATCAGTTGTGACCTGGAAGTGGGCACCGCCGCA
>CAYZHH010000074.1:0-13245 GCA_964478275.1 uncultured Candidatus Kuenenia sp. | reverse complement strand
CCCGATGCACGACCGCCGCCCGCGGCCGGCCGCGGGCGGCGGTCGTGCATCGGGGTGTATGGCTTCAGTCGCGGTGGCCTGATCGTCGAGGCCGGCAGGCATGTGGACGCCACGCAGACACCGCCGGACGACGCCACGCGTGAATTCTCGCCCATGGTTGCCCGGGCCCGGCTGCCGGAGGCATGGCGGTGCGTCGTCATCGCAGCCCGTGGATCATCGGGGCTCCATGGCGAAGCGGAGCGTGCGGCCTTCGCCAGGCTGCCGCCCGTACCCGCCGATGTGACGGCAGGCCTCGCGAAGATCGCCCTGATGGACCTCTTGCCGGCGGCAGTCGAAGGGAAGTTTGCCGAGTTTGCTGCGGCGGTCCGGTCTTACGGTGTGCTTGCGGGCAAACCTTTTGAAGCTGAGTCGGCCAGCCTGCCGCATGCGGCAGCAACGGCGCAGCTTCTCGAGCTCCTCGATGAGCTTGGCATCACCGGCTGTGCCCAGAGCAGTTGGGGGCCGACCGTCATCGCCTGCTGCCCTTCGCTCGAGGTAGCCGGTGATCTTACGGAGGCACTCGATCGACTCGGCCTCACGAAGCTCCACGACATCGTGATCGCGCGGTTCGACTCCCAGGGGGCCGTCCTGCGAGAGATCGAGTGACCGCGCCGCTGAGGCGTCACGCCGGCTTCAGGCCGTAGTCATCAAGTACCCGGCAAAGCTTCGCGGCGAGGTCGGCTTCGAGCGGCACGAGCGGCAGCCGCACGTCGCCCGTGTCGCGGCCCACCATCGCCAGGGCCGCCTTGATCGGGATCGGGTTGCTCGCGAGGCCAAGCAGTTCGCGGCAGAGCGTGAAGAGCTTGAGGTGCCAGGCGCGTGCCGTGGCCATGTCGCCCGCATCGAAGGCCGCGCAGAGCGCCTTCATGTCTGCTGGCACGAGATTGCCGACAACCGAGACGACCCCGCGTCCTCCGATGGCCATGAGCGGAAGCGTCATGCTGTCATCGCCGGAGAGGAGCGTGAGATCGGTGGCGGCGAGCACCTGGGAGGCCTGGTCGAGCGAGCCCGTCGCCTCTTTGACCATCGCGATCCCGGGAAGCTCCGCCAGGCGGATGATCGTCTCGGGCTCGATGTTGCGGCCCGTTCTGGCAGGAATGTTGTAGACGCAGATGGGGATGTCCACGCACTCCGCGAGCGCCTTGAAATGCTCCTCGATGCCACGCTGGGTTGGGCGGTTGTAATAGGGGCCGACCACAAGGGCCGCGTCGGCACCGGCCCGCGCGGCAAACTTCGTGAGCCGAACGGCCTCGGCCGTGGAGTTGCTGCCGGTGCCGGGCATCACAAGGATGCGGCCGGCAGCGATCTGGACGCTCTCGGCGATCACCCGCTCGTGCTCATCATGCGAGAGCGTCGGGGACTCGCCCGTCGTGCCCACCGGGCAGATGCACGTGGTCCCTGCGGCCACCTGAAACTCTATCTGCTCTCGGAGCCGTGGCATATCGACGGTGCCGTCACGAAAGGGCGTCACGATGGCGACAGACAACCCTGCAAAACGTTCGGCACGAGTGGGCATCGGATCAGCGGCTCCAGGAATCGACGGAGAACCCGCGGGGTTGCCAGCCTCGTCGATACCGCGGGAGAATATGATTTTCGCAGCCTCGCGGCAAATGCCGCCGAGTTGTTGGCGGGTTCACGAATGTCTCGCGCCTGGCCGGCCGCAAAGCCTGCTCGGCGATGGGGCACGTTGGTATGGTGGTGCGAGCATGTGGCACGACATGAAAGCGAGCGGGCATGTGACGGCGAGCATCCGGCCGGTGCTCAGGCCCGGCCGTCCGCGCCGGGGGGCCGTCGATGCTGCGGCGAAGGTTGTCGCCGCAGGCGGCCGGCGAGCCGCCATGGCGATGGTCCTTGGCACCGGCATGGGCGGGCTTGTCGATCGGCTCGACGGGCTGTGGACGATGCCAGGCGTCGAGACCGGCTGGCTCGTGCGATCGTTGGCCACTGGACATGCGGGACGGATCGCCTGCGGCACCGTCGCGGGCACCCCGGTCATCATGCTCCAAGGCCGCGTGCATGGCTACGAGGGCTACCCGCATGAGATGCTCACGCGTGGCGTCGAACTGCTCGCGGCACTCGGCGTGCGGCGACTCTTGCTCACGAACGCCTCGGGAGGCTTGCGTCCCACCATGCAAAGCGGCGAGCTCGTGATCATGACCGACCACATCGATCTGGTTCGCCGGCCGTGGGGCGAGGCGCTCGAGCCGGAGCCGTCGGCCGATCCATCCGCCCATGTTCATGCGACGTATTACTCCCCCACCCTCGCCGCTCGGGCCGCAGTTGCCGCACGACGCGCTGGAGCGGTCGCCCGCTGCGGGGTGTACGCGCTGCTCTCCGGGCCGAGCTACGAGACCCGCGCCGAGTACCGGATGCTTCGGCGGATCGAGGCCGACGTCGTGGGGATGTCCACGGTGCCGGAGGTTGTGGCGGCGGTGCGAATGGGGCTCGAGGTAGTAGCCTGCTCGGTCGTGACCAACGTGGCCCGGCCGGATGCACCCGAGCACACTGACGCGGAGGACGTCTGCCGGCTTGCGGGCGATGCTTCCGACGGCGTGTGGCAGATCCTTCTCGATCTCGCCCGTGATGCAGGACTGCCCGCGGCACCATGAAGATTCTTCTCACCAACGATGACGGCATTGACGCTCCTGGCCTCGAGGCGCTGGCATTCGCAGCGCGGGCCCTCGGCGGCGACGCGGTGATCGTCGCGCCCGCGGAGCCGCATTCCGGCTGCGGTCACCGCGTGACGACGGCGCGGCCGCTGGTTGTCGATGCCATGGGCAGCGGCCGGTTTCGCGTGCATGGCACCCCCGCCGACTGCGTGCGGATCGCGCTGGCGCGGCTCGTGCCCGATACGGACCTCGTGCTCTCGGGGATCAACGCCGGGGGCAATCTCGGCGCCGACATCCATCATTCGGGCACGGTGGCGGCCGCCCGGGAGGCGGCCCTCCACGGCCGGCAGGCCGTGGCCGCTTCGCAGTATCACCGGCGCGGCACCACGATCGACTGGCAGCGTGCTGCAGCGTGGCTCGAGGCCGTGCTTGAGTCGCTTCACGAACGGCCGCTTCCGCGCGGGGAGTTCTGGAACGTGAATCTTCCCGATCCCGATCCCGATCCGCTCGCGCCGCCGCCGCCGGTTGTGGAGTGCGTGGTTGATCCATCGCCCTTCGCGCTCGCGTATGACCTCTCCCATGAGGGTTGGCACTACGGCGGCAACTACCACGAGCGGCCGCGCATCGCTGACGGCGACGTGGCGACGTGCTTCGCAGGCCGCATCGCTCTCTCGCGGCTCCGCACGTTGTGATGGCTTCGCACGGCTTCATCCATGGCCCTGCTTCGCTTCTCGGAGTTCTGGGCCTTGATCGAATAAAAGCCCCCGTTGATCAACAGGGGGCTGCGGGTGGAAGGCCGTCCCCCTTGTCATCATGGCCGAAGTCGCCCAACAACCCGCAGCCACCTCGCGATCGCGAGGGGCTTGTATGAATGTCGGGCCGATTTGGCCCCAGAGCCGTCATTCCACGTCGGCGTCGAAGATGCGCACCTTCGCCCATGTCGTCGCGTTCTCGGCGATGAACTGCGTGTGCCGTGGGGCAACCTGGTAGGCGTCATGGGTCGCGCGGGAGTCAAACACGATCAGGAGCATCACGTCCCAGTCGCGGTCGTTGACGTGCCGGTCGTATGGGGCACAGGTGCCCACCTGGAAGCTGACTGCACCGGGGTGGCCCATAAGATGCTCACGGCACGAGGCGACGAGCGAGGCGACGGCACCCTGCGAGTTGTCTTTGAGCGAGAAGTAGACGGCGTGCGAGAGCATGGCGGATCAGCCTTCGTTGGGGAGCGCGTCGCGGGTGGTCTGGGCCGTGGCGGCCGGACCGACGGAGCGGGGCGCGGCTGGCCCGATGATGCCTACGACCTCGGTGTCGTCGAGCATCTCACGCGCTTCGAGCTCGGTCGCGAGCCGATCGAGCTTATCGCGGTTGTCCGAGAGGAGGGTCGTGGCCCGCACGGCAGCTTCACCCAGCAGCCGGGCCACCTCTTCGTCGATGACCTGCGCCGTGTGCTCGCTGAACTCCCGGTGCTCGAAGACATCGCGACCCAGAAAGGGATGCTCTTGCGAGCTCTGGCAGGAGACGGGCCCGAGACGATCGCTCATGCCCCAGTGCGCCACCATCTTGCGGGCGATGCGGGTGGCCTGCGTGAGATCATTCTCGGCGCCGGCAGTGAGCTCGCCGAACACGATCTTCTCCGCTGCCCTGCCGGCCAGGATGAAGACGAGCCGGTTGTGGAGATCGGTCTCCCCTATGTTCATCCGATCTTCCTCGGGCACAAGCTGCGTCACGCCGAGCGCCCGACCTCGAGGGATGATCGTCACCTTGTGGAGCTTGTCGACGCCAGGCAGGAGCCACGCACCGAGAGCGTGCCCGGCTTCGTGATAGGCCGTCATCGTCTTCTCGCGGCCGGTGAGCACTTCCTCCCGCTTGGGGCCCATGAGCACCTTGTCGCGGGCGTGATCGAAATCGTCGGCATCGACGGCAGTCTTGTCGTGCCGCGTGGCCCAGAGGGCGGCCTCGTTGACGAGATTCCGGATGTCGGCACCGGTGAGGCCGACGGTGCCGCTGGCGAGACGAGCAAGATCGACATCGGGCGCGAGCGGCACGTTTCGCGTGTGAACCTTGAAGAGCTCGACGCGGGCCTTCTGGCTGGGCCGATCGACGGTGACGTGGCGATCGAAGCGGCCGGGCCGCAGGAGCGCCGGGTCGAGGACGTCGGGCCGGTTCGTCGCCGCCAGCACGATCACGCTTTCCGATTGGCTGAATCCGTCCATCTCGCTGAGGATCTGATTGAGCGTCTGCTCGCGTTCATCATGGCCACCGCCGAGGCCCGCGCCGCGAACCCGCCCCACAGCATCAATCTCATCAACGAACAGAATCGCCGGCGACGCGTCCTTTGCTGTCTTAAACATGTCGCGAACCCGTGAGGCGCCCACGCCCACGAACATCTGGATGAATTCGCTGCCCGAGATCGAGAAAAACGGAACCCCCGCTTCGCCAGCAACAGCCCGTGCCAGGAGCGTCTTGCCGGTGCCGGGCGGTCCCATGAGGAGCACGCCCTTGGGCACACGACCGCCGAGCCGCTGGAACTTCTTGGGGTCTTTGAGAAACTCCACGATCTCTTGAAGGTCGGCCTTCACCTGATCGAGCCCGGCCACATCCGCGAACGTCACCTGCGTGTCGCCGGCGGCGTATCGCTTCGCAGGAGACTTCGAGAAGCCGCCCAGAAAACTCCCGGCCCCGCCGAGCGGATCGCGGGCACGGCGGAGCGTCATCCAGAAACCAGCCATGAGGAGGAGCGGTACGAGGAGATAGAGCCCAAGCAGAATGCCTGTGCCATCCGACGGGGGTCGCACCTCGGTTCGTATACCGGGGTTTTCCTGGATGAGCCGATTGAAGCCCTCCTGGAGGTACGGCGTGAGGCTGACGCGGAATGTCTTCGAGGGCGTGCGGCTACCGATCTCCTTGGCCGTCAATTCCTTGACAAACTCTCCCTCGATCTCGTCACCCCGGATGAGGACTTTCGCCACGTTGCCGTCGTTGGACTGCTTGACGAATGCGTCGTAGGTGATGTCGGCTCGGCCGCTGGCAGCACCGCTCGTGAGGAATGTGGCCAACGCCACCGCGCCCAGCACGAGCAGCACGACCATCGGCAAGCCCAGGGGTTTGCCGAAGAGAGGCGACTTGCCGGTTGGTTCTGCTGGGGGGCGTGGGGCAGTGCTCATAGGCGGGGCGGACCGGGGCGGCTCCGAGTAAAAACGGCCACCCCTCTGGGCGAGCCGCGCGAGCTTCGTAGTGTAATGTATGCCTCCGGTCACGGCAGTGTGGTGGCCGAACCGCGATTGGGAGAGTTTCGATGGAAGGCAGGGAGGCCCGCAGGCGGGGTGTGATCGCGATCACGCGTCAGGAAGACAGGTTTCTCGCGATCCGTCGGGGACTCGCGGTCGCCGCCGGTGGCACGATCTGTTTTCCCGGTGGTCACATCGAGCCGGGCGAGGCCGAAGCAGAAGCCGTTGTGCGGGAATGCCACGAAGAGCTTGCGGCGATCGTGGAGCCCGGGGCGTGTATCTGGCGGAGTGTATCGCCGTGGGGCACGGAGCTTGCGTGGTGGACGGTGCGGCTCGTCGATGACCGGGAGCTGGTGCCTCATCCGATCGAGGTGGCCGAAATTCTCTGGCTCTCGATTGAGGAGATGCTCGCCGACAAAACGCTCCTCGAGGGCAACCGCCCATTTCTCGAGGCCGTGCGAGATGGACGCCTCGCCGTGTAGCAGGGCTACTCTTCCGGCGGCGTATCCTTCGGGAAGATCACGCCCTGTGGCTCTTGCGGCGGTGGGAGCACTGGCGGATTGGAAGCCGACTCGAGGAGATCCTTGAAGCGGTTCGGCTCGGCGGGCACTTCGGCGTTCGCCTGCTGCACCGCGGGATCAACAACGAGTTGCTCCGTGGCCTTCACGCGGATGAGCCATCCATCGAGCGTGGCCCGCTCTGGCGGTGAGAGTGGAGGCGCGACGAGCGATGGGAGCTTCGCGGACGTTGGGTGACGCGACGCGAGCAGGAGGGCAATTTTTCCTGCGTCGCGGTCCGGGCCCACGGCGTCGAGGAAGGACTGCATGTTGGCGAGGGTGCCACGGCGGTCCATCCCAGCCCGCAGGTTCCGACGAACGAACTTTGGCTCGGGGCTTGCGTCGCCACCGTGGCAGGCCCCCGCCGCGCATCGGTTCACGAGGAGGGGCTGCACCCGGCGGGTGAACTCGGCGACGAGCTCAGGCGGAAGGTCGGAGGCCGTCGCGGCCAGCGGTATCATGGCCAGGGCGACGGCGAGCCAGCGCCGCGTCCCTTTGCCACGGTTGGTGGTTGGCCGGCGGATCAGCGTCACGCGTTCTTTCATGGGTCGGCTCCGTGGCGGGGGCTCACGGGGCGGGAACGTAGGGATGCTAGCGCCGAGGTTCAAGCCGAATCCCGACGTCGAATCTCTTGTGAGAGGGAGGCAGCGGGCCCTACACTCCCTTGACGTTTCGTGCCCCCAGGCCCACCGAGCCCCCGAGAGTCGCGCAGTCCATGGAAAAGACGTTCGTCATGTTTAAGCCCGATTGTCTCGAGCGAGGCCTCGTCGGGCAGATCCTGTCCCGGTTCGAAGCCAAAGGGCTCAGGCTCGCGGCCATGAAGATGCTTCGGATCACGCCGGCCGTCGCGCGGCAGCACTACGCCGAACATGTCGAGAAGCCGTTCTATCCTGGCCTCGAAGAGTTTATTACTGCAGCGCCCGTCGTGGCGTGTGTGTTCGCTGGCCCCGAGGTGATCCGCGTCGTCCGCGAGATGCTCGGCGCGACGAGCGGCCTCAAGGCCGCGTCGGGCACGATCCGTGGCGACTTCTCTTCAAGCCGTCAGATGAACCTCGTGCACGCCTCAGATTCTCCCGAGTCGGCCGCCCGCGAGATCGGGATCTATTTCCAAGCGTCTGAAATTCAGGCATGGGAGCCAGCGCTCGCGGGCTGGTACCAGGCGCCCGGCGAGTGTTGAAAAAATCCCCATGAGCCTCTTCGTCTTCGGCCACCGTAATCCCGACACCGACGCCATCTGCTCGGCGATCGCCTACGCCGACTATCTCAGGCGATCGGGGCGGCCCGAGGCCGTCGCAGCCTGCTGCGGGCCACCCAATCAGCGGACGGAATTCGTGCTGCGGCGGGCCGGCCTCCCAGCCCCACGCATCGTGATGGACGTGCGGCCGCAGCTTGAAGCCATCTGTCGACGCGATCCGCCAACAGCGAGTCTTGGTGATTCCTTTCACGACGCGTATCAGCGGATGAAGGAGGGCGACCTGCGGGCGATCGCGGTCGTCGATTCACACCGCCGCGTCATCGGCATCGTGTCGGTGCTGTCGCTCATGGATCTCTTTTTTCGCCACGCCGGCGACGCGATTCGGGCCCGCACCGTGGAGTCGAGCCTGGCGACCATGTGCGACGTGGTGGGGGGCTCGTTTCAACACGTGAGCGAACCGGCTCGCCGAGAGGAGTTGCTCGTGATGGTCGGGGCCATGAGCACCGAAGGGTTTACGCAACGGATGGAGGCCTATCCGGCCCGCCGGCTCGTCGTTGTGTGCGGTGACCGTCCGACGATCCAGCTTCCGGCGATCGAGCAAGGAGTGCGGGCACTCGTCATCACGGGTGGCTTTCAGATTTCGAAGGGGCTCGTCGAGCTCGCCCGAAGCCGTGATGTTTCCGTGATCATGAGCCCGTTCGACACGGTCAACACCACGCTCCGGCTCAAGTCGTCCCAGCTCATCGATCCGGTCGTGGAGACGGACATACTCACGCTCGCGGCCAAGTCAACGGTTGCGGAAGTCCGTGGCACGGTGGAGCGGTCCACGCAGCCGGTGTTTCCGGTGGTGGCCGACGACGGTGCACTCGTGGGCATTGCCTTCAAAAGCGACGTCCTCAATCCGCCGAAGCCGCGGCTCGTGCTCGTCGACCACAACGAGCTTGCCCAGGCGGTTCCGGGGGCCGACGAGGCGGAGATCGTGGAGGTGCTCGACCATCATCGCCTTGGCGGCGGCCTCAAGAGCACGCAACCGATTCGATTCGTGATGGAGCCGGTGGGATCAACGTGTACGCTCGTGGCTCGTCAATACCGTGCGGCCGGGATCGAGCCTGAGCAAGCGATCGCGCTGTGCATGGCGTCGGGCATCATTTCCGACACGCTCTATCTCCGGTCGCCAACGACGACCGATGTCGACCGTGACATTCTGGCGTGGCTCGCGCCGAGGTGTGGCGAGGATCTCGTGGCGTACGCAAAGGACTTCTTTGACGTGGGCTCGGCGCTCCGATCGAAGGCACCTGCCGAGGTCATTCGCGAAGACTGCAAGGAGTTCACCGAGCATGGCGTGCGGTTTTCGATCTCGCAGATCGAGGAGACAGGGTTTGATCTCTTCTGGGAGCGGAAAGAGGATCTCCGCGGGGCGCTCGAAGAGTTTGCCCGTCGCCAGGGGCTCGACTTTTCGGCGCTGTTGATCACCGACGTCGTGAGCAACGGCTCGCTCCTTCTGCTCTCGCGTGAGTCGGAGGCGTGGGAGGAGATCAACTACCCGCGGCTCGACCGCGGGCTCTACGAGCTCGAAAACGTCGTGAGCCGCAAGAAGCAGCTTCTGCCGCTGGTGAGCCAAGTCTTGGCAGACGCCTGAAGTCTTCGCGTGGCTCAGCGAAGCCGCGAAGCGGGCGTGTCGGCGGCAAGCCTGTCGATCATGTCATGGCAGGCCCGCTCGACCGCGGTCTGCCATTGGGGGTCAGTGAGGCCGTCGTTCATCTCGGGTCGCGCGTGAGCAAAAATGACGTCACGGGCGCTGACCACGATCGCCCCGAGTCCGTCAGCATGAAAGGCACCGCGAACGTCGGCGGCCCGGCCCCCTTGGCGACCGAAGCCGGGCACCAGGATCCATGTGTGCGGCATCGCGCTACGGAGGTCGTCGAGTTGCTTGGGCCAGGTGGCCCCCACGACCGCACCGACCGCGCCGTAGGTGCCGCCAGCGGTGGTGCGAGCAGCAAGGGCTTCGACGCCAGCGGCGACGTGTTGGTAGACGGTCCGCGAGTCGCTCTGCAAGTCCTGAAAATCCTTGCTGCCGGGGTTTGAGGTTTTCACGAGCACGAAGATGCCTGCGCCGCGCTCGACGGCGGTCGTGACGAAGGGCTCGATCGCGTCGAGTCCCAGGTAGGGATTTACTGTCAGCGCATCGGCGGCCCAGGGGCCGGCGAGCCATCCCGCGGCGTAGGCCTCGGCGGTCGAGCCGATGTCGCTCCGTTTGCCGTCGGCGAGCACGAGGAGGCCTGATGCGCGGGCGTGGGCAATCACGTTGGCAAGCGCCGTCATACCGTGGGGCCCGAGGGCCTCGAAGCAGGCGAGTTGGGGCTTCACGATGGGCACGAGGGCCGCGACGGCATCGATCACATGCGTGCAGAACTCGGTGAACACGCGGGCGAGACTGGCCGTGTCGGCAGGCGCAATGTCGGCGGCACGGAAGACCGGCGGGAGTGACTCGTGTCGTGGGTCGAGGCCGATGCAGGCGGGCGTGTGCCGCGCGAGAATGCCTGCGGCGAGCCGGGCGGCGAAGGGGGCCTGTGTGGCCGGAAGCAACGTGGGATGCGAGGCGTGCGGAGCGTGCATGGCGTATTCGGGGAGCTCGTGTTGAAGCCGTTGGGAAATTCTGGGATAGTTTGCCGGTCGTGGGGCGGCGATGCGAGAGCATGGCCGTCGTGCGGCGATTTCGGGGCGTGGCGCAGTCTGGCTAGCGCGCTTGACTGGGGGTCAAGAGGTCGCAGGTTCAAATCCTGTCGCCCCGACTGGTTGAAGAAGCCTAGAATATAGGCCGCATCGTTACCTGCCGACGGTCGGCAATGCCTCCGGGAATCCCAATTAATGGGGTCTGACCCGAATGGCATGAAGTTAGGGCGCAACTGCGTGCCCCGTCAGGAGTTTCTTCAGTTCGGCCCTGGGCTTGGTCATGAGGCGGTAGTTCTTGGGTCTGCGTTTCCTGACGCGGGGTTCGTGCCTGCCTGGGCGTTCTGGCACGATCTGAATGGCCCGAAGGGTGACATCCTCGGTGACGCAACAGAGCCAGCGAAGCGCATCGATGAAGCTGATGCGTTCTGGCTCGACATGCTGGCGGTTCGCCGCCTCGACCATGACCAGCCGCACGAGGTTGTAGACGATTGCGAATATCGTCAGCTCCTTGTGAATGCCAGCAACGGTCTTGGTGTGGAGCACATCCATGCCGAGTGTCTCCTTGAGGTGCCTCAGATTGGTCTCGATCTGCCAACGCTTCGCATACAACGCCGCGAGCGCCTCGGCGGGGTACGCCACGGGATCGCGCAAGGTTGTCACGAGCGTGATCGACCTTGTGCGCGAGCCTCGATCGACAACGTCGTAGCGGAGCTCCCTCACGAGGAGTGACTGTGGCAGGGCGTTCCACTGCTCAACGGCCATCCACTGCGGGCGGTTGGGGGGCTTGAAGTACTCGACAACCTGATCGCAGCGGCCCAGCCACTGAACCCAACGTGAGCTGGGCAGGCCCTGGAATCGCCGAGGTCGCTTGAATAGCGGGCAGGGTAGCGCGTGCATTCGCCCCTTCCGGAAGTCCACAATCTGCTTCTGGTGTGCCCGGAATACCGCATGGACTCCGGCCTGATGGAGCATCGCCAGGTGCGCAAACGAGCAGAATCCTCGGTCCGCAAGGACGACGTCATTCGGTGCCAAGGCACCGTGCATGAGATGCGCCCGGGCCATGTCGTGCGTTCGCATCGGCGCCGCGGCGATCCGCAAGAGCATGCCAGTGCTCGCATGGAACAGCGTCATCAAGTGGGCCACGGGAAACCCGCACGCGGGAGACTGCGCGCCCGGCTGGCCGAAGGCCTCTTGGAGCTCAGGTGTATCCGGCATGGAGCATGCCGAGCCGTCTATCGTCCACACCCGATGACCGAACCATGTCGCGGCCGTATCGACACTGCCATGGAGTCGCGAGCACACGTCTTTCAGCAGCCGCTGGAAAAGCTCCAGGGGAAGACGCCGCCGCGCCTGCGCGTACGCCTCGGCAGTGAAGTCCTTGCCCACCAGTCGTGGCACATGGGTACATGCGGTGTTCCCATGAAGCACTTGGAGAAGGAACGCCTGAAGGGTTGCTACGGGACCGAGTTGCCGGTTTCTTCACTTGTGCCCGATCAATCGGCACCAAGCGACGATCACCGTAGGATCGAACGCGCGGCTGATATCGTTCTTGAACTGCATGACGATCTGGTCGATACTCGGGTGCATAGAAGACCTCTTGTGCGAGCGTGTTGGTTCAACAACTCCATTCTCGCCTCGAGGTCTTCTTGTTTGCGCCCACGACTGCTCCCAGCCGATGTCGTGATGCTGGCAGTGATGCGATAGCACTGCATTACTTTTGCTGCGTCAGGACTTACGGCTATCTTCATGTCATTCGGGACTGATCCCTTGAATTCTTCCGGAGGTCATTCCATGCCACGTCGTCCCAAGGGGTCCGTCCCCTCTCTCGTCCACCACAAGCCCAGCAATCGAGCCCGCGTCCGCATCAACGGCCGCGATTGTTGGCTTAGCAAATGGGGCTCGCCCGAGTCGCAGCTCGCCTATGAGCGGCTCATCGCCGAATACATCGCCAACGGGCGAGTCGTGCCGCCTCAGCCCCAACAGGCCGTCCCCGGCACGGACATCGATGTGCGGCACTCGCAGGCAGGCATCACCGTCCGAGCCACATCACCTGCGTCGAACGCCGATGTTCCCGATGGCCTGACCGTGGTCGAGGGAACCAAAAGGACCGCGACACCCCCACGAACCATGGGATATCAACACCACCAAGCGCTGTCGTTTTCGACCGCCCCCGCGCCGCCATTTTCGACCGCCGTCAACAAATGCAGTATTGTTTGAGAAATCAAGGGAGTTCTGGCTTTTCCAACTGACAACTGACCCCTACCCATCAGACAAGAGCAATCCTGGGGCACGGCCATGGGGATGTTCAACACCTTGCTCGCGGACGTTCGCTGCCCCACCACGCACGAAGTGGCACGTGATGTCCACATCCAGATCAAATGGCAAGCTCACAATGCCAGGGTGTTGGATGTGTATCGCGTTGGGGACGCGCTCGACGAAATTGATGCGGAATGTGACAACGCATGGATTCAGACGGACTATATCTGCCCCGTGTGCTCGCGAAAGGCAGGCGGCAAAGGCAGCCTACCGTTCATCAAGACCGAAGACCAGCAGCGGCACATTGTCTTTGTGCACGTGGATCACGGCGCGATTCGCGAGATCGTGACTGAGTCAGAACGCTTGTGTTCATCTGCCCCACGACATGGAGACAGCAACAAATTTTGCAAGGCCTGAGGGTGGGGTCAGCTGCAACACTTGGTTCGGTGTGCCTTGTATGTGCGTAGCCACCGCGCCCAGGCTGACAGCCTCACACGACCGCGCCGAACAAGGCCCCGACGCCTGCGGTCAGCGCCATAGCGAGTGCGCCCCAAAATGCGACCCGTACAGCACCTCGAGTCGCGCCCGCGCCGCCGGCGGACGCAGCCAAACCGCCCAACAGGGCGAGGAACACCAGCGACGTTCCGGCGACGACGGGGATGAGATACGTCCCAGGAACGGTGACGACG
>CAYZHH010000073.1:0-13325 GCA_964478275.1 uncultured Candidatus Kuenenia sp. | reverse complement strand
GCCGGATGGTGCCGTCCTTACCGGCCGCATCCATCGCCTGGAAGATGACCAGCATGCTCCACGTGTCGGCGGCATAGAGCAGTTCCTGCGTGGCGGCGAGCTCCTCGCGGCTCGCCTCGAGCATCTCCTTGGCCCGTTCCTTCCGCATCTTCTCCGGAATCTGGTCATCACCGGCCCACGCGGGATCATGGTCGGCAAGGCGAAACGTCGTCCCGGCTTTCACACGAAAAAGTTTTTCAACGGTCGCGAAGTCGATTGGCATGGATTCATTGTGCCAGAAGTTTCAGGGCGGGGCGCGGCGTTTCTGCCTCATCACCTCGCCAACCGTGTTGCGATCGCAACACGGGCGATGATTGCGACCGGGGCCGCGATGCATGCGATGCCAAGCACGAGTACGCCAAGAGATTCCACGGGAGCGTCGAACCGAGAGCGACCGGCCGCTGTTTGAAGCAGTGCGTAGGCGAGAATCGCAGCTGTCCCTGCCGCCGCCATTCCGACAAGCCACGTCCGGGATCGTATCAACACTCCCGCGCGGCGGCCGGCCCATGCGATCACGGGAAGCCACTGGATCGCATGGATCACTGCGCCGTGTGGAAACTTGGGCACACCCGCGGCGCCATACCGCTCGGGATCGAGGCCTTGAGCCACACGAAGGTCACCGTAGACGCTGATCCAGATCCCGAGCCCACACGAGATCACGAGAAACACCATGCCAGCCTGGGCGGCGAGGAGCATGTCGGAGGGCATCGCGGAGTTGCAGCGAAACAGCCGCACGGTAAGGTCGGCGATCACCAGGGACACAAAGAGGATGAGCCCTCCCATCACGTCGTAGAGCCACGAGTCGAGCGGCGTATCACGATTGAAGTGGCTGGCCACGCCTCGCCACCGCTGCAGATCAATAAGGAACACCTCGACCAAGAGCGCCCAGGCTGTTGCCGCCGCAAGCCAGCGGTCACCACGCCGCTGCGGCAGCGCCGTCCACACCCAGCCCAAGGAGAAGCTCGTCAGGCCACCTGAAATCCCGAACAGGATCGGCTTTCGCCACGTGATAGCTCCCTCCCAAGGACCGCCGAGCAGCAGTTGAGCCGACCCATGGGCCACGCCACTGGCAAGCAGGATGATCCCGACCGCGACGAGCTGAGCCGCGCGCGGGCGACGATACCAGGGCATTTCGGCCATGTCGCTTGCTTCCATGCAAAGATCGTAGCCAAACGAACGCGACTGGCTGACGACGTGCCCGAGGCGACGGCTCCCGTCCCCATTTCCATTCCGCGAGACCCTGCTCCCCTGGCCCCGGGTGCGGGGCATCCTCGAACCGCCACGGGCGGGCACGCGGGCCAGCACCGCTCCATGAGGCGTGACATCGCGTCCGGTTTTTGACACGCGGATGCCGGTCGGAAACAATCAAGAGTCTCCATCAGTTCTGTCAGCCAAGAGGTTGTCTCGATGCATTACCGTTTCCTTCTTGCGCTCGCGGCATGCCTCCTGCCCTCGTTTGCGCTCGCCGAGACGCCTTCGCGCCCCAACATCATCTTCATGTTCTCCGACGATCACGCCGAGCACGCAATCTCGGCCTACGGATCAAAGGTCAACCAAACGCCTCACCTCGACCGGCTTGCGGAAGCCGGGACACGATTCACGAATTCCTTCGTCACGAACTCCGTCTGCACGCCCAGCCGGGCCACGCTCCTCACGGGCCAGTACTCCCACAAGAACGGCGTTCCCGTATTCAATCGTTTCGACAACTCCCGCGACCATTTCGCGAAGCATCTCCAGGCTGCCGGCTACCACACGGGCATCGTCGGCAAGTGGCATCTCGGGTGTGACCCCACTGGCTTCGACCGCTGGGTGATCCTGCCCGGCCAGGGTGGCTACTGGAATCCCAAATTCCTTGTGCCGGGCCGCATGCTCACGATCGAGGGCCACTGCACCGATATCACGGGCGACCTGGCGATCGAGTTTCTCGAAACCCGTCCTGCAGACCAGCCGTTCTTTCTCATGGTTCACCAGAAGGCTCCCCATCGCCGGTGGGAGCCGGATGAACGCAACGCAGCACAATTCAAAGACGCGGTGATCCCGGAGCCGCCCACACTCCACGATGACTACGCCACTCGGCCCGCTGCCCTTCCTCAGAACCGCCAGACCATCGCCCACGACCTCGAACGTGAGGACCTCAAGATGGATCCTCCGACTGGGCTCGCGGGCACGGCGCTCCTGAAGTGGAAGTACCAGCGGTACATGCAGGATTATTTGGCGTGTGTGCAGGGCGTTGATGACAACGTCGGCAAGCTCCTCGACTACCTCGACGCGAAAGGACTCGCGGACAACACGATCGTGATGTACTCGGCCGACAACGGCTGGTACCTCGGCGAGCTCGGCCTCTACGACAAGCGGTTCATGTACGAGCCCGGCCTGCGGGTTCCGCTCATCGCCCGTGGCCCAGGGATCAAGGCGGGCAGCACACCCGACGCGTTTGTGGCCAACATCGACTTGGCGCCCACGTTCCTCGACCTGGCCGGCCTCCCGATTCCGAATTCGATGCAGGGGCGGAGCCTCGTGCCGCTCCTGCGAGGCGAGAAGCCCGCCGACTGGCGAACAAGTGTCTACTACCGCTACTACCACGACCCCGGCCACCACAACACGCGGGCTCATCTGGGTGTGCGCACGGCAACGCATAAGCTCATTCACTATTGGAAGAAAGACGCCTGGGAGCTTTTTGATCTGCGAAGCGACCCTACCGAGCAGCACAATCTGCTCTTTGATCCTGCCGAGGCGACGAAGCCCGAGGTGGCAGCGGTGTTCGAGGAACTGAAAGCCGAGATCGCCAAGCTCCAGAAAGAGTTCGGCGACGACGGTCTTTACGCCGACCCGGAGACATGGCCTGCGGGAGGTGTAGACGGCCCCTTTCCCGAAAAGAAGCCAATGGGTCAGAAAACCGTCGTCGAAGCAATTGCCATCTCCTCCGACAAGTGACCGTCGTGATGACCATGGAAGGCTTTTTCCACAGGCCGTTGTTCCTCGGCGCCCTCCTCGGCCTCGCGTTGGCGGACGTGACGCACGCCGAGCCAGCAGCACGCGAAGGACCACCCAACATCGTCTTCATCCTCGCCGATGACCTGGGTATCACGGACATCGGCGGCTTCGCTCGCCATTTCACCGAAGCCAGACCCGACGAGCTGTTTTACGAAACGCCCCACCTCGACGCGCTCGTCGCCGACGGCATCGCGTTCTCACAGGCCTACGCGAACCAGCTCTGCTCACCCACCCGCGCCGCGATTCTCACCGGCCGCATCGCCTCCCGCATGGGCGTGACCACCGCCACGCCGAATACCCGTACCTACTTCAACCAGGGCGCAAAGCCGCCGCCAGGGTTCGATCCGCACGACACCATCGAGCACAAGGATCCGATCGCCGGCCGCCGCCCGTGGATCAACGCGGCCAGCAACACGGCCCTCGATCCTGGCATTCCCACCTGGCCGCGGGTTCTCTCCACGCATGACGCGGCGTTTCTCGGCAAGTGGCATCTCGGCGGCCACGGGGTACCGGAGCGCCAGCCCGCTGCCTTCGGGTTTCAAGAGCTCGCCTTTTTCGACGCCGGGGCCTCCGCGTATTTCAACTGGCAGCCGTCGTGGAACCAAAAGAAGCCACACTTCGCCACCATGCCCGACGGGTTCAGCATCGGGAAGGCCGGCCCACCGTCGACCGAAACCTACTTGACCGATGACCTCACGGCCCGTGCCGTTCGGTACCTCGAACGTCGCCGCGACACAGACCGCCCCTTCCTCCTCTCCTACTGCCCATTTGCCGTTCACACGCCGTTTCAGGCACCCGAGGCTGATGTCAAGCGCTTCGCGGCCAAGAAGCAACGCGGCCATCTTGGACACGACAATCCCACCTACGCCGCGATGCTCGCGCACCTTGACGACTCTGTGGGTGCCATCCGCGCGGCGCTCGAGCGCACGGGGCTCGCCAAGAACACTGTCTTGATCGTTGCTTCCGACAATGGAGGCGTCGAATACACGACGCCCCCTGCCACCGACAATCAGCCCTTCAAGGGGGGCAAGGCCTGTCTCTATGAAGGCGGGGTCCGCGTGCCGGTGATCGTCTGGCAGCCAGGGCGGTTCGAAGGGGGGGCCTGGTGCAACGCGGTCATCGACTGCACCGATTTTCTTCCCACGGTCGCTGAACTGACAGGCAACCCTGCCCCTGCCGGAATCGACGGGCGAAGCTTCGTGCCCCTGCTCGACAATCCGTCCGCCCCCGGCCCTGAACGCACACTCATCTGGCACTATCCATTCAACGTGCAGGTCCTCCACCCGGACCACGGCGAGCCGCTTTCCCCTCACTCAGCGATCCGCGTCGGCGACCACAAACTCATCTGGGACTGGCACGGAAAGCTCGAGCTCTACGACATCCCAAAGGATCCGTTTGAAAAGCAGAATCTCGCCGATGAGATGCCCGAGCGAGCCCAGAAGCTTCATCGTCAGCTCGTGACATGGCTCGAGGCCAACGTGGCCGAGCGATACTGGCCACAACGTGACCCGCGGGTCGCGCCGGAAGATGCCGGCGGCCCCTTCCCCTTCCGAGACTTACGGTAAAGCCAACGGAAGTCCTCCCGCCGTCAGGGAGCCTCTGCGGGGATCCACAAAAAACCTTCATTGACATATCGTGATATTACGATATGTTGACATGGAGGCCGATCGGTCGCGCCGCCCACTCCAGGACCTCTGCCATGAAGATCCAGCAGTACTACCTCGCCTGTCTCTCCCACGCCTCCTACATGATCACTGATGACGTGACGAAGACGGCGGCCGTGATCGACCCCCAGCGGGACATCGACCAATACCTGGCCGACGCGGCCGCCGGTGGCTCCACGATCAAGTACGTGTTCCTCACGCACTTTCACGCCGACTTCATCGCCGGCCACATTGAGCTTCGCGACAAGGCCGGAGCCGTGATTCACTTGGGCAGCCGGGCCGAGGCCGAATTCGAGCACGTGGCCATGAAGGACGGCCACACCGTCACGTTTGGTGACGTGAAGCTCGAGGTCTTGGAGACACCGGGCCACACGCCGGAAGGCATTTCGATCCTCGTCTACGACCTGGCGAAGTCTGCGACGGCTCCGCAGGCGGTTCTCACCGGCGACACGCTCTTCATCGGCGACGTCGGTCGGCCCGATCTGCTGGCCAGCATCGGGGTCACGGCCGACGAGTTGGCCGACATGCTCTACGAGAGCATCCAGAAGCTCTCGGCGCTCCCCGATGCCACGCTCGTCTACCCCGCGCACGGTGCTGGCAGTCTCTGCGGCAAGGCGCTCTCGAAAGAGACGGTCTCGACGATCGGCGAGCAGAAAAAGTTTAACTATGCGATGCAGCCGATGAGCCGCGAGGCCTTCAAGGAGATCGTGACGGCCGACCAGCCCGAAGCCCCTGATTACTTCGTGCACGACGCGACCCTCAACCGCAAGGAGCGAACGTCGCTTCACGACGCGATGGAGAAAGAGCTCGCGCCGCTTCCGCTCGATACGGTCGTGGCGATGCATCAGGCCGGGGCCCAGATCCTGGATGTCCGCGACGGCATCGATTTCCAGGGGGAACACCTCGCCGGGGCGCTCAATATCGCCCTCTCAGGGAAGTACGCCACGTGGGCAGGCTCGATGCTCAGGCACGACATGCCGATCGTCGTCATTGCCGAAGAAGGCGGCGAAGCGGAGGCGGTGATGCGGCTGGGCCGAATCGGCTTCGACAACGTGGCGGGCTACCTCCAAGGCGGCATGAGGGCCCTGGAAACGCGGCCCGATCTCACGGCGCGCACCGAACGGATCACCGCCGCAGCCCTCGCTGAGTGGATCGCCGGACAGCGTCCCGAGACCGGCGAGGCTCCGATCGTGCTCGACATCCGCAGCGACGCCGAGCATGCGGGCGGGCACATCGCCGGGAGCCTCAATATCCCACTGCCGCATCTCGAGGAGCGGATCGGCGAAGTGCCCACGGGCCGCCCGGTCGTGGTTCACTGCGAGGGCGGCTACCGCTCGGCGATCGGGTCAAGCCTTCTTCAGAAGTTCGGACGCGACGTCTACGACCTGGTGGGTGGCTTCAAGGCCTGGCAGAGTATGAAGGAACCGGCCACGACCGCATTGTGATCGATCGGAGCGCGGGGCAGATCAACGGCTTCGCAATCGCCCGCGAAATGGTGGCGGCGTGATATCCTGGTCGTTTTCGGCACGACTTTTGCCCGCCTTCCCCATTGCTATCCCGACCGGAACCCGATCATGCCCTCCCTGCACCACGTGCTGCTCCTGCTTGCCATCACACCTTTGGCAGCCGCCGCTGATGCCCTCGTGCCCGCGCCGGCCGACCCCACGACTCCTCGGCTCTCGCTGCCGCTCGCGTTTCCGGAGATCGAGGGCTATGGCTCGGTGGTGTCGCTCCCCGAAGCGGGCGAGCGGCCGCGCATCGGTGGCCGTGTCGTATTCGACGCCACCGCTGCCGCTCCGGCCGGAAAGGTCAATCGCGGCCTCGAGAGCGCGGCCCGTCTCGTAAACCTTTATGCGGCCGAGGGGCTCGGGACCGCACGGCCCCAGATCGCGGTCATTCTCCACAGCGGTGCCATGCCAGCCGCCCTTGGAGACGCAGCGCACGAGCGAACGGGTGGCGGCTCGAATCCCAACCGCGAGCTGGTCGAGAAGCTTCAGCATGCCGGTATCGACGTCTGGGTCTGCGGCCAATCCGTGGTCCGTGGTGGCCACGCGCTCTCTGACATTCTCCCGGGCATCAAGGTCGCCCACTCGGCCATGACCTTCACCATCAACCGGCAGCAGGACGGCTGGACGACGCTCAGCGTCCACTAGCGATCCGTGGAAAAGACCCGCCCCGGCCATGTGGCCGCGCGGCGCGCCGATGTCCTATCGGACGGGCACGCGTTCGACCGTGTCCAGATTCGCGGAGTTCGCGGCGCCTCCCAGGAGGATCATATGGGCATCGCCATCGGGGACGGCCCTGTGCACGATCCGCGGCACGACGCTCGCGACGGGCTCCCATGCGCTGCCATCGGCCGAGAGCCGGTGGACGCTGCCGTCCGCCACGCTCACATGAACCCGGCCGCCGATCGTGCAGGCCGCCGGGGCAAAACCATTCATTGGCTCGCCGGGGAGATCCGGGCCCTTTGACCACGTGCCGCTCGTCGGATCAAAGATACCGACACTCTGGCTCACGTCTTCCTCGTCGGTGAAACCACCGATGACGAACAGCTTGCCGTCGGCGACCGCAGCGATGAGGGCCCGCCGCACGAAGGGCTGCGGAAGCGCCTTCCACTCCGCGGTCGGGTTGGAAAGATCGAGGGTGAGCATCTCGTCACACCAGTCCTCGCCTTCATGCCCGAGCATGTTCCAGCCACCGACCACATAGAGCGTGTCGCCGACGACGGCCACGTCATGGCTCGACCGTGGCTCTGGCATCGCCGGCAGATCGGTCCATGTCCCCGTTGACGGATCGAAGCATGCAACGGCTGGAGTGGAAAAATTCTGAGCCGGCTTGTCCGGCGGGTTCTGGGGGTCCATGCCGCCCACGCGGTAGATGCGGCCCCCGTGCGTCGCGAGGTTCATGCCTTGGAGCCCCGGTCCCGACGGCAGTTCTTCCCATGCATCCTCACCGGCCACGGGCCGACGAAAAAAGCGGCCGGTGACGGCCTCGGTCGAGTAGGTGTGGACCGGAGCGATATGGCCGCCATACACATAGATCTGCCCATCGCAGGTGACGGCGCCCAGGCTCGACACAGGAATCGGCAACGGCGGAAGTTTTTCGGTTGTGGTGAGCATGGCATGGGTCCTCTCTGCCGCGCCATGATGGCCGTTCGGCACGTCGAAGACGATCGTAGGGTAATGCCGCACCTCGGCGTAAGCCTCGCCGTCGTGTTCGCCTGAAATGAGAACGACGTGACGCGCCCAGGCACCATAGCGTCCTGCGGCTTTGAAGGTCGGCGTGTGCCCATCGGCATCGGTCACCACCTCCTTCACCTCGCCATCGGGGCGAATGACAGTCACCTTCGCATCAGCCACCGGCTTGCCCGCCGCGAGGAGCTGGAAACGGGTGGCGCCGGCGCGGCCGGCTGGCACGAGCTCGGCGGGAGCCTCTTCACCGATCCGAGCCGCCGAACCGAACGGGGCCCCGACGCAGGCCTTCGGGTGATACACGACGAGGAATGGCTTCGGACCATGCTTCATGATGCCGTGGGTGAGCGTGCCGTGGATCGCCCCTTGCATCTTCGCGGGGAGCTTCACGAGCCGTGTATCACCCTCGCGCACGAGCGCGAGCGTACCCTCCGCCCCTGCTCCATCACGGGTCACGAGCGTGACACGATCGACGAGCCCCGGATCGATGTCGTCGTCGACCTCGAGCGTCTCACTGAGGATGACGCTCGCGGAACGGCCCGTCTGGTCAGGGATCACGAACACAAAGTGGGCGAACGCGGCGGGGCCGACGGCAGCGGCGACAACCAAGGCCAGGCTCATCTGAGCAATGCCCATGACGCGCGTCTCGAGATGGATGCATCGTGGGAAGGAAAATTGAACACGCATCGATACTCCTTGTTCAAGGTGTGCCGGGAGATTGGATCATAAGAGCGAAGTCGAATACTGTCTCACCATGGGTCGCCACCTCAATTGAAAGAGGTGAGTTCACCGAGGCATAGACGATGGGCAACGGCCGCCGAGATTGGAGCTGCGACGGAGTCTGACGAGGCTGGTGAGCCTTATCGAATGGGGGATCATCCGCGATCTCAACACGATACCGTCCCGGAATGAGGCCCACATCACGGGGCACCTCGTACACTCCCCCGGCGATCGTCGCCCCCGTCTTTCGACCAAAGGCATCGAGTGGTACGAACATGATCACCGCCTCGTCGAGCGGCTGGCCTTCGAGCGAGACGCTTCCCGTGATGGCTCGCCTGGCCGGGCCGCTGCAGCCCACGGCCCCTACGAGCGAGGCGATCGCGAGCATGGCCGCCACGGTGGGCCGAGCCGCCCCGCCCTGCTGCCGCCCGGCTGTGTCTGGAACGCATCCTGTCATGGCATTTCAGTGATGACCTGGCCGTCGGAGCGGTTCGCAAGATACCGCAAGACGTCGGCACTGGTGTTCTCCGGCACGAACCGCACAGCGGCATCGCAGAAGATCATCTGCACGCCGCCTGGATGATCACTTCGGAAGGTATCGAGATCACGGTACCCAGTGACCAGTCGGGTGGCATTGAACACGCCGCTCGTTGACGCCACGCTCTGAAAGGGATAGCCACCGGACCAGCGGGTCGCCCCACCGTTGGTGCCGTTGGGAAGCTTGCCAAGGCCGTAGTCGAGGTCCCCACCCAAGAGCGTCTTCGTCATCCCATCGCCTACGGAGATGGTCTTCAGACTCGTTGTCCCCTTCGTCGGCGAGATAATGGCACCGTTGTGAAACTCTGGATGCCACGAGTTCACGAAATGCCCGTAGCCGCTGCCAGAAGAAAGGGCGTAGCTACTCCAGCCTGGATCCGGCGTGGGGCTCGGCACCACCATCGAAGGGCACACGAAAACCTCGATCTTCGTTTGGCGAAAAGGCCTGTTGGCCTGGTCGGATATCGGTTTCGTGCGATCGAACCGCTCATCGAGCGCCCCCTCTTCGAGAAATGGAAGCAAGGGAACGAAAGCACCGACAAATGGATCCTGAGCGTCATGCGAACCTGGCAGCCGACGTTTGACGCTGTCGTAGAGCTGGGCTGCCAGGCCGATCTGCCTGAGGTTCGAGCCGCACTGCGCTCGCCTGGCGCTCTCCCGTGCCGATTGCACGGCGGGCAGGAGGACCGCGACGAGGGCCCCGATGATCGCGATGACGACAAGAAGCTCAACGAGCGAAAACCCGTTTCGGCGGACCAGATCACGTGGCATCGCGGCCTCGCTTCCGTCGCCGCACCATCGCCGTCGCCACGACGAATGCGCCGCCCAAGACTGCCCACACACTCGGTTCCGGAACCGGGGCAATCGTTGGATTGGCAATGCCAAGTGTGACGCTGCTCGGCAACCCAGTGCCGACCTGCCCCGACGCGAGGCTGATCTGAATGTTGCCGATGCTCGAGAAGATCGTGCTGAAACTCGTGGCGTTTGGGACGGCGCCCAGTGAGCCATACGCCTGAAACGACGACGTCGAATCGACGATCGGGATCGTGAGCGTGGTCCATGTACTGGCGGGCACAAGAAAGTTTACGGAGCTCGCACCGGGGTCGTTGAACGGGCTTGCGAATCGCACCGAGACGTTCAACGAACTGGAGTTGTCGTGGAAGAAGTCCACGCTGAACACACCAACGCTATTCGCGATCCAGTCACCCACGAAGGCATCGCCGCTGGAGTTGAAGCCATCCTGCCCGCGAAAAATTATTGGTCCGCTGAAGGGTCCATCCGCGGGAGTGCCAAGCCGCGAAATGAACGTGCTGTCCGACGGCCCGCCCGTCGCATTCCAGGTTGCGGACGTGCCACCAGAATCGATTGCCCAGTTCTGGGCGCTTGCCGCAAATGCCTCGGTGAACGGCACCGTGACTGCGTGCGCCGACGTCGCGGTGACCATTGTTGGAACGGCAAGGATGACGGCGAGGCAACGGCCGCGCCGCACGAGGCTCTGAAGAAGGAAACACGTGGAAGCCATGAATGCATCTCCTGAAGAAAAAAACCATGCACCAGCAGGAGCGGCCAGTCGGTGGCAGAGGGGTGCCAGCGAAGGCGGCGTCCCTTCGGACCACCGCGGCGAAGGAGCGACCATCGCCCTTCGTTGGCTGGCTGGCAGACGGGCCCGAGGCCCGAGGCTGGCTGGCTTAAAGACTGACGTCTTGACCAAAAGGAAAAAACATCAGATAGTGAGAATCAATATCGACTAAAAATCTAGCCGAATCGGATCCGACTGTCAATCGCCTTTCCAGAGCAAGACTATCTGAGAATGAAAAAAGACCAGAAAACAAATGAAATGAGAGATGAATCGCCGCACGCTAAGGTCGGAATTTCAGAGGGTCTAGCGACTCCTCCCCCATCCACGTCGGAAGCCTCGCCGACAGCACAGCACCCCCCAAACGAGCCGTTCGTCATCGCGTCTGAAGCGCTCCTCGCAGGCCGCTCCGAGGTTCAGATTCGTCACCGCGGCGACATCTACCGGCTCACGCTCACCAAGGCCGGCAAACTGATCCTTCACAAGTGACTCTGCCAGTGGCAGGGGCGGGTAGGATGCCGCCGCTCTCAGATGAAGGCACCGAAGTCACTGGCATGAAAAAGATCCTTTTTGTCTGCGTCGAGAACTCCAACCGAAGCCAAATGGCCGAGGCTTTCGGTCACATCTATGGCGCGGGAAAGGTCGAGGCCGCGAGTGCCGGCTCGCGACCATCAGGTCGCGTGAACCCGAAGGCCGTCGAAGCCATGAAGGAGCTGGGCTACGACCTCTCGACCCACGCCTCAAAAGGCTTGGATTCGTTCAATGGCCAAGCAGTCGATGTCGCGGTGACGATGGGCTGCGGCGACGAGTGCCCGCTGGTCCTCGCCTCGCAACGCGTGGACTGGAAGATCCCAGACCCCCGCGACATGACGCCCGACGAGTTTCGGGGCGTCCGCGATCTCATCGAGGCCAAGGTCAAGGAGCTCCTCGCAACGCTGTGAGGGCCCGAGAATAGGCAGGCCGGCTACGCCCTGGCAGACAGCGGGATCTGGGGCGACTTGAGTGGCCGTATGGATTATGCCGATTCTGAGGTGGGGTTATGCGCCCGCCCATGGGCGTCCAAGCCCTTCCCGGAAGACCGCGTGTTCACGCTTGCCGACATTAGTAACCGCGCTTGGAAGACCGTGCTCTCGCTCGCGCTTATGGCCTGCGCGAGCGGCGCGTTCGGCACAACGCCCGAGGCTCAAGGCCCGACCACAGTGCCCGCGGGCATTGCCGCCGAGCTGGCCTCGCTGCAGACACAAATCGATGCCCTTCGGACGGCTGCTGCCAGCCCGAAGGGCAAGAGCAAAGCCCCTGCCTTCGTGCCCGACAAGTACTCGCCGCACGGCAAGCCAACAGTCGAGATCGGCGGCCAGGTGCAGGGCGACATGATCTACTTCAGCCAGGGCCCCGACAGCGCGGCCGCGGTCGGCGACCTCCAGGATGGAGCCCAGTTTCGCCGCGTCCGGCTCATGGCTCGCGGCAAGACCTGGAAGCAGCTCCAGTACTCGCTCGGTGTCGATTTCGCGTTGGCCAATCAGCCCTCATACCTCGACAACTACCTCGAGCTCAACGACATCCCGTGGATCCAGAACGTTCGCGTCGGGCACTACTTTGAGCCATTCAGCCTCGAGCGCGTGACACAGAATCGCAACAACACGTTCATGGAGCGATCGCTCGTCGACACGTTCGCCCCGGCTCGCAACATGGGCGCCATGGCATTTGGCTGGGCCGAGAGCGAACGGGCAACATGGCAGATCGGCACGTTCCGGACCAACAGCGATAACACTGGCAACGACACCTTCGACAGCGGCCAGGCACTCACCATGCGTGGCACATGCCTTCCCTATTGGGACGACGACTCCGATGGCCGCTTCTATCTCCATCTCGGCGCCGCCTACAGCTTTCGAGCGACCGAGAGTGATCGCGTCCGCTTCCGAAACACGCCCGAAATTCGCAAGTCACAGCCCATTGATTCGCCCTCCGCGAACCCCCTCACACCTCCGTTCGCTCCCCTCTTCGTGGATACCGGCTTCATTCCGGCAAAGTCTTTCCAGCTCTTTGATCCCGAGTTTGCCCTTATCCTCGGGCCCCTGTCACTCCAGTCGGAATATGCCTTCGCCTTCGTCGATCAGATCAATGGCCCGCCCCTGTTCTTCAACGGGTACATGGCCCAACTGAGCTGGTTTCTCACCGGCGAACACCGTCCGTACAACCGCGAGACCGGGATCCATCAGCGGATGAAGGTCAACGATGAGTTCTTCCTCACCCGCACGGAACGCGGAAAGTCCTGGGGACTCGGCGCGTGGGAGGTCGCGGGCCGGTTCTCGAACATCGTGCTCAACGATGAGAACATCCAGGGCAACAATCTCACCGACTTCACGCTCGGCCTCAACTGGTACCTGAACCCCTACACCCGGCTGAAAGCCAACTACGTTCGGGCCTTCCTCCAAGACACGGCCGCTGGTAACAGCCACACCGATGCCTTCGGCATGCGTTTTGATATCGATTTCTAGCTTCCTTCACGGATTCGCGGCCATCCATGGCCCGCGAATCCTTGCCCGGCCTCCGCCGGGAGGTGGGCGACGCATCCAGCGTCGCAGTTCATACCCGGGCGATTAC
>CAYZHH010000072.1:0-13463 GCA_964478275.1 uncultured Candidatus Kuenenia sp. | reverse complement strand
CATCACCACGTTGCGGAAGTGCCGTTGACCGTCCTATCCTTTTCCACGCCCCACGATTGCCGGGGCGGGTTGATCGGATGCCACCTCAGAGGAATCCACTGATGATGCACCTTGTGCGTATGCTCCGCTGCCGATCGCTTGTGATCGCCTTGTCGTGCCTGGTTCTCCCCTGTCTCCCGCTGTACGCCTGCACCCGATGCGTCTACCTCGGTGCGAACAATACGGTGATCGTGGCGCGTTCGATGGACTGGGCCGAGGATACGAAGACGAACCTGTGGGTCTTCGCTCGCGGCATGACCCGCGATGGTGCCACAGGACCGAACAGCCTGCGATGGACGAGCACGTACGGCAGCGTCGTCTGCTCGTTCTACGAATGTGCCTCGGTGGATGGCATCAACGAGAAGGGCCTCGTGGCCAACGTTCTGTACCTGGTCGAGTCCGATTACGGCAAGCCTGAAGGAGACAAGCCGGCGCTCTCGATCGCGGCCTGGGCCCAGTACGTGCTGGACAGCTTCGCCACGGTCGATGAAGCCGTGGCCGCTTTGTCCAAGGAGCCGTTCACGATCATCGCGCCGGTGCTGCCAGGCGGGATTCCCGCTCAGGGGCACCTCGCGATCTCCGACCCGAGCGGCGATTCGGCGATCATCGAGTATGTGAAGGGGAAGCTCGTCATCCATCACGGCCGCGAGTTCCAGGTCATGACCAACTCGCCCACCTATGACGAGCAGCTCGCCCTCAATACCTACTGGCGAGAGATTGGTGCCGCCGCCATGCTGCCCGGCACAAGCCGAGCGGCCGACCGCTTCGTGAGGGCCTCGCACTACACCGCTGCGATTCCTACCAACGAGGAGAACTCCAAGTCGCTGGCCTCGGTGCTCAGTGTTCTTCGCAACGCCTCGGTCCCTCTGGGCGTGGCCACCCCCGGGCAGCCCAACATCGCAAGCACACTGTGGCGCACGATGTACGATCAGAAGAACAAGATTCTCTACTTCGACTCGGCGACCAGCCCGACGATCTTCTGGGTGCCGATTGACGAGATGGATTTCACCGAGGGAAATCCGGTAAAAACCCTCACGCTGACCGGCGACAAGACGTATTCAGGCAACGCTGCCAAGGAGTTCCGCGAGTCGAAGCCCTACGCTTTCCTTCCTGCCAAGGCGGAGTGAGCGAGGCTCGTCTCGTGAATCGGCGCGGATCCCGACGCCGGCTGGGATGAAAGGCTCCTTCTCCTCGCCAGGTAGCGGATCGTTTTCAAAACGGGCGAGCCGGGCGGCCAATGGCCTGTCGTTCGGTGACAATGCGACGGCACGGCGATCATGCTCGTTCGCCGCGTCACCAACGACATGATGCGAGACTCTTTGAAGAAGCATCCGATGAAGTGCAGCTTGCTATGATGCGATCAACGACGAGAATGCCTGCCGGAATGAGGAGCAACAACGATGGATCGCAGCCGAAAAGCTACGCGCGAGGGAAACGAAGCCGCTCTCCAGCACACGAGCGAAGCGGAGAAGGTGCGGATCGAGGAAATCACCGAGGACAATGTGGCTCACCTTCAAGCCTCGATTGAAGCGTTGAAACAAACGCCTGAAGGAATTGTGGAGCTTCAACGCAGACTCAAAGCCTTTGGTGAATGCCAGCGAACGGGCGACGAAACTTCCAGTCAGTTTTTTGTCAAGCTCTGCCGTTGGCTGGAGAGGGAGATACCGCAAACAAAGTCCCCCCTCCATCCTCCGAGGCAGGTTGAGCAGATAACAACGGCAGCGCACCACTCAATCGATTGAAGAAAGGCAGATAGGGCAACCTCCTTTCTGTCACCTGCCAGGTTCATCGACTCCCAGAAGGCGGGCATAATGGGTTCGGAGGGTGTCCATGCGGACACACTACGGCACCAATGGCCCGAATCCGATGGGGGGGTGCCGCGAACTTCCCGGAAGAACCTATCCTTTACCGTTGAAACCGGGCGATGAACGCTTCAATTTCCTCGTGAAGTTCGCCACGGCTGCGCAGGCCCTGGATCCAGCGATCGGGGATCGCCCCATAGCCCAGCGATGCGCCCATGATGGCGCCCAGCACTGCGCCGCGATGACAATTGTCGCCGCCCACGTTTGTGTTCGCGATCAGGGCGGCCTCGAAATCATCTGAGTAACGCGCGGCCAGGTACAGCACCGCTGGCAACGAATGCTCGATGTAACAGGCTGGACTGAGTTGGCTCCCGATCACGTGGAGGTCGGAAAGCCGCTCGCGATTCACCCGCTCGACCACCCGCGTTGCCGGGAATCCGAACGACTCGGCGACGGCGCATGCCAGGGGGCGGATCTGAGAAGCGGGTGCCTTCAGCAACTGGGGCAATAATCTGCCGAGCGCCAGGGCGTATCGCTCCAATGTGGTGGAACGGTGCGTCAACCGCAGGTGTGCCAGCAACGTGTGGTCCACCGCGGCCGGATCGTCCTCCCGCATCGCCGCGACAATGACCGGTGGCAACGCGACCAACCCACCGATCGACGCCGTGTCGTGGCCCTCCGCTCCCGCACAGCGTTCTGGCGAGATCCCCCGCGCGTACGTGGCGAAGAAATCGCGATGATAGGACTCGGCGTAGGTGTCGTCATGGCTGCCGGGGGTCGTCATGAAGGCGACGTAGGCACGCAGAAAATCGCCGGAGTCATAGCGTTCCGTCGCGTTCATGGTCCGAAGGAGCACGCGGACGCATAGTAGATTCAGGGTGTTGTCACCGCCGCGCAGACCAGCGTGATAGTGCTGGTTGGGCTGGCCCCAGAGGTGTTTCTTCCCGTGAAGAATGACGCGGCCCACCACTTCACCCTCGTGCGAACCACGACCGGCGGCCCCCGTATTGGCCAGCGACATGATGGAACTGGGATGCTTCTCCCGCGGCGCCTGGTAGTCGCGGATGACGCCAAAGTCCCGCTGCAACGCTGCCACGTCATAGTACCAGTGGGCAGGCATGGCCAGCGCATCGCCAACGAACATGCCCCACAGCATGCCTCGCAACCGCTCGTGAATGTCTGGTTCACCTGCCATGGGCACCTCACAACCGAGAATGAACGCGTTTTATCCCAGGGCAAGAAGGAGTGCTTCTCTTGAGCCCCAAACCGGGAAGCGGAAACGGTAGGGCATCGGTTCGTTCTTCCGTTCCTGGCGGATTGATGGCATCATCCTCTGCCTCCGCAGTGAGTTTGTGTTCCTGGAACCGCAAATCACTCCTGGGATTAACCACGATGCCCGCCAAGGGGGAATCGCTGATGAATAAAAAGCATGGAATTCAGGGGATCGCGCGGCGTTCCGTGATGCATGCCTTTCGCAGGCCGCGGACCATTCCGCGTCGCGTCCGTCGTGGGTACCTGCTGGCCACAGTCCTTGTCGCGGGCGTCGTCGCAATCGTCGGGCCGATGTGCCCTCGGCACGAAGCCGCCGGCCGACCGGTCTGGCGCGTGCAGACGGTGCATGACGGCGACACGGTGACCTGCCGCGACACGGAAGGCCGACGTCAAAAAATTCGTCTCGTCGGCATTGATGCGCCGGAGTTGGGTCAGCCGTTTGGTGAAGAGTCGCGTCAGGCCCTCGCGACAAAACTCTCCGGTGGTTTGGTGCGCGTCGAGGGCGAGGCACGCGACCAGTATGGAAGGCTTCTCGGTCGGCTCTGGATCAACGACCGTGACATCACCAAGGAGATGGTCGCAGACGGCTGGGCCTGGGCGTTTGGAGCATTCGCGGTCGATGATGACGACGCGGCCCACGAGGCGGCTGCCCGGCGTGCTCGCCGCGGTCTCTGGCAGGGTGCTGACCCCCTTCCCCCCAGCCAGTGGAGAAAGCTGCATCCGCCGCATTCCTCGGACACTTCGAGTCCCTCGCAGTTCCTGCTATCCGGCCAGATGCCATAGAATCTCGACTATGACTGCACTCCAGCATAGTTACCTACAAGCACACGGCCCACATTCCATACAGATGGTCGATGTGGGAGCGCGCTGGGGAGCGACCAGTGCCTGGTTTCGACTCCCTGGCTTGGCACGGCTCTACGGCTTTGAGCCAGACGCAGAAGAATGTGCACGACTCGCTTCGATTCTCGACCCGAATACGGACACGTTTTTTCCGATCGCACTGGGTTCACACGACGGTGAAGCCACACTTCATGTCACGGCGGAGCCGGCCTGTTCATCCATCTATCCGCCATCGGAATGGATGCGCAGTCGATTCCCATCACTCACCGAGGCCATGCGGCCGGTACGGACCATCCAGGTTCCCACCCAACGGCTCGACACCTGGGCCTCGCAGCAACAGATTGACCGCATCGATTTCATCAAACTCGACACTCAGGGTGCCGAATTAGACATCCTACGAGGAGCTGAAAAATCGCTCGACAAAGTTCTCGGCATCGAAGCAGAGGTCATCTTCAATCCGCTCTATGATGGCCAGCCCGTGTTCTCTGATGTCGATGCATTTTTGAGAAAGCGGGGGTTCCATCTCTGGCGCTTGGATAGCCTCGCCCACTATGCCGAAGTGCCTTCGATGGCATCAAGCGGAGTGGTTTTCCAGCAGTACGATTTTTTGCGGATCGAAAGCCCAGCAGGTGGGGGGCGATTGGTATGGGGGAACGCCGTCTACTTCCGCGATCGCGAAGCGTTCACGGGAGATCGCCCGGCGTTGCATCGCCTGGCAATCCTTCTTGAAGCCCTGGGCGACCACGATGGCGTCGATGCATGTGTCGCGGCCATGAACCGCTGAACCGCTGAACCGCTGAACCGCTGCGTCTGATTGGGGCCGTCGAAGCATCTCAGGGCGAGTGACCTGCCCCCACGAACGATGGGACATCAACACCACCAACGGGCGCGGCCGGATGTCGCGGAAAAGCGGGAAGAGCTACAGCGTGAGCAGCCGCAGTTGAATCTGGATCGGCTTGGCACTCGATCGGCGTATGCATCTCCATGTGGGCGTGACCGACAGCGGATGGTGGGAGTCTCAGAGCCAAGCCACCGCACCGCAAGACACGCTCGAGCCCGATCGAATACGCTCAGAAGCCGATCAGCAGCCATCACCACGTTGCCGAACTGCCGTTGACCGTCCTATCCTTTCGCCGGCCAGGCCTCGCGGCAGCTGTCTATTGCTTGTGCTGATGCTCTTCGACACCAAGTAGCGACGGATCGCTGCTATTGGCCCCTTCGATGACAGGGATTTCCCTCGAATCGAACCACTCACTGGGCAGGATCTTGTCCGGCGGCGGATAGAAAATATTCCCGAGGCGATAGAGCGAACCCATCCAAAGATCGGAGCCGGGCTGGATCACGTCCTCCTTCACGTCAATGCGATACCGAATGCCGAAATGCGGCCGCTCAAGGATCTGATCGCCTTCTGGGACGCAGTTGTAGAGGTACAGTTCGCCCTTCAGGAGCATGTCGCCAGACGCGTCAGGATGTGGCAGCTTGAGTGGAACGCGACCGACCCAGTGCTCACCTTCCTCGACGGTCTCGAGCGGATAGACCAAGTCTGCAAGACCTAGCGTGTGGATCGAGGAGCGACAGGGGGACAGGAATGCCTTTGCCATGACTGCCGGTGTGAAGAGCCTGGGCGTGGCCATCGGCGCCCGCTCGATATCGAGGCGGATAGCGACACCCTGAGAGGGGAGCGTGTCGCCCCAGACCAAGCGGCGATCCTCCCCATCACAAAGGGCCAAGTGCATCGTCGCGGTTCGATAGAATCCCCCATTGTAGAGGCTCGGCGAACGCTCGTCGTTCCCGCGATAGTACGGCCCTCCCAACCGAAGCGGATGCTTCGGCCTTTCCGGCTCCAGAGAATCGACGAAGGCGCCCGGCGGCTCGGTGAACTTGCGCATCTCGTGTTCGAGCGTGGCGATACGGGTGGTCAATTCTGCCTCGCGGGCCTGCAACTTGGCGACATGGAGCCACACACACCAGGCAGCAATCCCAGCGACGAGCAAGCCATAGCAGGACGGCGTCGCGTAGGTGCGAACACGCGCCACGAGCGGCCAAGCCTTCTGGTCGCTCGCCTTCAGTCGCTCGGCGAGGAGCACGATCGCGAGCCACGCCATGACGAGGTACAGCGCGCTTCCATAGTCGGCTCGCAAGCGGTCAGTCTGGCCCAAGAACGGATCGAGCCAGGGCGGAATGAATCTTGCCAGCCAAAGCGTCCATCCCGAGTCGACGGGTTCTGCCACAGCCTGCGTCTGTTCCGTCGGCCAGGGCGCGCCTGCACGAGCCCAGCGGTCGAAGGTTGCCAACTCTTCCGCATCCAGCGGCGGTCCATCTGCGGGCATGCGAAGCTCGACATCCTGCCCAGCAATTCGCCGCCATAGCTCGTTGTCTTCAAACGACACATTGACGATTCTTCGGCCTGACTCGCCCCCTCGCTCGATCGCCGCCCGGTCGTGGAGGCTCAGTTGTCCGTCGTGTTTCTCCTTGTTGTGGCAGGATGCGCAGCGGCGTTCGAGAACAGGAAGGATGTCGCGCTGAAATTCGGGGGATGGTGCCTTGGGCGAAGCGGCAGGCGCTGCGCCGCCATCACCGCGCACCGCCACCACCATCGACAGCAAAACGAGAAGTGCCACCACGCTTCCGAGCAGCGCTCGTACCATGCCGTCGATCGTCTTCATCGTGGCAACTTCCAGACCAGACCGCCGTTCGCGCGAAGTCCCCATGACGGTCCATTCTACTGTTGAAGGCGGTCGAAAACGACAGCGCATAACCGTGCAGTTCTCGAAGCAACATGGGTCGGGGCGATAGCTCGTGCCGTCCTCTCCGTTATCCGGCGATGGCTTGCATTTCCGCGATATACCGATCCAACAGATCCAGACCAGCCGGATGCTTGTTGTCCCGAAGCCACAGCTCGTAGGAAATGATTTGCTTTTTGCCAGGCAACTTCTTGCTCCAGAGCAAGCCATCGCCCTGGATGCTGACATTGGCCACGCCCTGCGTTGTGGAAGCGCGAAAAGCTATTTCCGCTTTGTCCTTCTGGAAGTTGAAGAACGTGCATTCCTCGGAACGGATGCCACCTTGCTCGGCGACCCATCCCAGTGTCGCCAGCGATTCGCTGGAGCGTTTGGCCAGCTCAGCCAGAGAGGCTCCCTCAACCTTAAACTCGATCGACTTCTCGCGTGGCTGATACTTCACGTCCTTCGCATCCGACGGGGTTGGGAAATCAGCGGCTTCCAGGCCGGCATCTTTTTTCGAAGCGTCGTCGCCCTCGTTCTCCGGCTCTTTCTCTTTCGCCAACTGCCATGACGAGCGCTCCAGTTCTTCTCCAACGCGAATCAGCGTACGGCCGTTTTTCATCTTCTGGAGAACGATAACGACGTCTTTCTGCCCTTGGAGGAACGGAAGATAGCGATACTCTTCCTTGACGGTGCGACCGATCGTCAAGGGTATCCAGCCGCGCTCGTTCATTTCGTCGTCGTAGAACGCCTGGGCCTCGTCCAGATTCTTCGAAGTCGATGCAACAAGGCTCGGTTCGGGATGGCCATTGAATTCCACGAAGCCTGAGTCGTCAGGGATGGGGAGCGAATTCACCATCACGAACGGCGTGTAGGTCACGGCGAAGCGTCCCGGCGTGTCGGGAAACTTCTTGATGGAGACGTGCAGGTCGATAGAGTTGCGGAGGAAGGTCAAATCGCGACTGTCGGAAGTGTCTGAATGCGATGAGTGCAGGCGCGAGTAAGCCGTCCAACCGCCCTGATGCATCATGCGGAGAAGGTCCGTCTCTGCAGTCAGCAAATCCAACGGCGTTCGATAGATCACGGTCTGCTCGGAAGCATACGTCTCATCCGCCGGATCGCTGGCAAGTCTCGGGAGTCGTCGGCAATCAAAATTGCCTCCGTGGCTGATGGTGACGTTGGACTTCGAGTCTCCCGATTCGTAGAAACTGGTCGAAAGAATGAACCCGCCCTTGCGAAACTCGACCGCCATCGGATTGGCCGAAGGCGATGTCGATTCCATCCAACCGCGCAGCCCCAGCTGATAGCGATAAAACATCTTGGCTTCTTCAGCATTCATCGCGGCTTCGCCGCTCACGCCATCCGCTGTCGATGTGGAGAGGTTGCTCCCCGGTGGTTGCGGAAAGGCTCGCAGGTCGATCACCTCGGCAAGTTGATGCGGGTAAGCGGGGTCTGTCTCAGAAGCATCGGGAAGGACAATCGGCTTGTGCGCGGGTTGGAGTCCGACAGCCTCTCCAGCCTTTTTCGAGCCCCATATTCGGATGGGCCCGATATCCGGAATCGCCAAGAGCAGGTTGGAACCCGCGAGCCACTCCAGGCCCACCACCTCGTTTCCCACGATATCGATGACCTGAACGCATTGCTGGCTGGCGATGTCCCAAATGCGAATAGCTCGACCGTTCGCTGTCGCCAGCAGGGTTTCATCAGGCGCAAAGGCGACTATCTCGGTATCGGCGAAACTTCCGCGAAGAAACGGAACCATCGTTGAGTCGGCAGCCGTCCATTGCTGGAGGCCTTTGTCGCTGCCGAGAACGACGGAATGGCGATCGAGCGTTGGTGCGACTGTCGCGTTGAATCGATCCCCCGTGACGTCTTGGGAGAGAGTGCCTTCGGGAGCCTTGTAGACGAGCGCTTTCTCGCCCAAGACGAGGATGGCGTCGTTGCTGCCGAAGATAATTCGACGTACGCCGTTGGTTGCGGCTTTGAACTTCCCTCGGGACTCGAGCGTGTCACTGGACCAGATCGACACGTCATCGCCATACGAGAGTGTGGCGAGGCTTTGCGAATCAGGGGAGAACGCCAAGTCAACGATATCGTTCGAATCGAGCTTGGCAGTAGCGTGCTCCTTTCGATCATGGAGGCTCCACAGTTTCACCGTGCCTTCGGAATCACCGACGGCCAAGCGTTGTCCGTCGGGCGAAACGGCCATCGACCGGATGACGACATCAGAGGTTCCCTCGGATGGTGTCGTTAAGACGTGTTGTGGCTCAGCGCCATCGAGCGACCAAAGCAAAAGGCGATAGCCAGCCGTGATGTAGTACTTCCCCTCGTTGCTGTGAGCCGTGCAAGTGACGAGCCCGACTTTGTTCGATTCTTTGGCAGCGAGGAGGACGAGCGGTTCGTACTCGGGAGATTTCCATACGGCAAGCTGATCTGGTGTCGGAGTGATCGCTGGCTTTCCGAGGGCTGGGGTCGACATTGGCTCATTGGCCGCCGTGACTGGTGGCGGCGCCGACGAATCGCAACCGCTCACGGCAAGAAACACGAGGGAGGCGAGGGTTGTGCGGCAACGCCACGTTGTGCTGAAGATCATCGTGATGAACCACCTTGAAAAAAGATGACCAATTGGCCCGCCGACGTTGCTCGAGTCCCAGGCGAGAGCCGCCAGCGCATCGCGAACGTGCCGTCGAGCGTCCTCAATCTTATCGATGCGAGCGCAGGAGAGCGGGATCAAAATGGTCGTCGTTCAGGGAGGGGTTGAGCTCGAGATAGGTGTACGTGTATTCGGCCATCAGGCGAGGTGCTGCACCGGGCTGTTCAGGCCATTCGGAATAGTCGATACGCACGGGGACGTGGAGGGCGTCATCCACGAACACGTTGGCCTCATGAAAGTGCAGGCCGACTTGCTTCTGGGGATGCGTGACCCGTATCACGGTGCAGGGACGCTGATCCAGCTTTGCTCCTGGGATGCGCCGCACGTGGGTGTTCTCTCCCGTGGTATCGACTCGCGCGTGTGTTTCTAAAATCACGATCATTCGGCCGAGGAGTCGGTCGAAGCCGATTTCGGTAATCGGCACCAAACTCTCGCGACTCGCTCTCTCTCCACGAGGATCGATCTTCACAACCACATGCGCGAACCGTTTGCCGCCGTTGCGAACCACCATCTTTCCATCGTTCTGGCCCTCGACATAAAGCACCTTGCGTCCGGCCACGTCGTCAGGCCCAATAAACTTCAAGAATATGCTGAGCGGCTTTTCGATCCGCTCGCCGCTGCGAATCTCCTCGCGCACCTCCATGTCGATGTAGTGGTAGTCCTGCAACGTGTCGTCGATACGCTCGCGTTTCACAAGTCGGCAGGTGAAGCCTTTCACGGTGTGTCGCAGGAAGTCCTGCTCCTTTCTCGCGAAATCCAAAACCGAAGTCAGCGGGTGCGGGCGATCAGTCGTCGGCGGTTTCGGCAACGCCGTCGTGGAAGTCGTCGTCTGGCTCGGTTCAACTGGCTCAGCAGCCATTGCGAACCTCGACGATGCAAGCAGCGAGATTGCGAGGCACCACGATCCGAACGTGACGCGGTCTACCGGAACCATGTGTGGGCCTGTTCGCAAGATGATCAGACGAACGAGAGTGTGACGACGAATCGAGATGGGGCCGAGCGACGGGTATTCAACACGACATGGTCTACGGAGTCGACAGCAAACCTGTGTGCACGACGTCTTTCTTATCTCATGACGGCTCTGCTCCAACAAAGGGTTATCCGCAGCCCGCCGCGATCCGGCAAAGCATCGGTCGTTGCAGACTGCACAATCGCTGCCAACCGGTCCTGATCTGGTGCCGCTGCCCCGAAAATGCCGTCATCGCTATGAGGGGTTGCTCACGCCGAGCCATTCCTCCTCCTCAAGGAATCGATATTCGCTCAGTGGGAACCACGATCGAACCTGATCCCAATTCGTAACCCGACGATGGATCGCCATCGGATTCATACGCTGTGTCATCGGTTGCGGCGGCTCCGCGTTGAGCCACGATCCGATACGCCGACATACCTCGCGAGGATCGATCACGATCTCGTTGAAGTGCACGATGCGAAGATTCGGAAGAGCGGCGAGGTGCCCTTCGAATCGCTGGTGATAGTCGACATAGTGACGGACTTCATCGTATTCGAGTCGGATCGGAGTTTCGGAATACGGAGGATCGATACCACCGAACATCCCTTGGCCGTCATGCATGCGATTCCACGCACCGCAATTTTTTGCCTGATGTGCGCTGACGATACAGGCCAAAGGGTGACGCCGGCAAAGTATCAGTTGTCCCTTGGCGAGTATGCCGTGGAGCGCATGATCTGTGAGCTGTCCGGCCAATACCTTGACCGACAGGACGTGCGATTCCGTGCGAATCGACGCGAGCCAGTCGACAGGATCTGCATCGTGCGACCAGGGTGGAATCCTTTGATTCCATGAGGTTCTCAAAGAGGGGGCTGCGTGAAATGCTTCGCCTAAAGATTCGACGTTCGGGAGCGAGGCGATCGCTCGATCTACGAACGTCGTTCCCGATCGCGCCATTCCCAAAATAACGAGCAGAGAATGCATCTTTCTCAAAGTGACTCCGAAGGGAAGGACGGTCAACGGCGGTTTCGCAAATGGCTTGTGGGGGATGGTCGGCAGTGAGGGTAGCCGATCCGGCCAGAGTCGGTCTTGCGTCGCGATGGCCACGAGGTCGCGCCACGACGGGTCGCCCGAGCAGGAGGGTGAACTCGTGCGGTGAGCATCTCATCGATCCGCTCCCGAGAGACATACCGCGGCGCCTTGTCGTAGATGGCGTCGCTGACGGTCATGTCGTAGGCCGACATCGTCTTCGCGACCGTTCCGGCGGCGCCGCCGACGGAGAAAAACCAACGGGCCACCTCCTGCCCGGCACCGATCTCGGCGAACGTGCCCCAGAACGTGCCGTCAAGGTTCATTGCAAGCGCGCGGTCGGCGCTGGGATCGAGACGTTCATGATGACCCGCCACTCTGCCGCCTGGACGCCGCCGAATGGCCGCTGAAAATCATCGGGCCGCGCGTGCACGACGATGCCGTCGCCCAGGTCGATGCCGAGATGCCGGGAGGCGAGGAGTCTGTCGAGAAACCGACGTTCCACGCCGAGCCTGCCTCTACTCGCCATTGCGATGCTCCTCCGAACGGTTGCCCACCGATCCCTCGGCGTGGGGCAGGTGATCTTGCTCGTGATCGCGATGGTGATCGCATTTGGCTTCGAGGTGATCAACGGCTTCCACGACACGGCCAATGCCGTGGCGACGGTGATCTACACGAAGTCGCTCAAGCCCACCCCGGCGGTTGTCTGGTCGGGCCTCTGGAACTTCATCGGCGTCCATGCCGGTGGCATCGGCGTAGCCTTCAGCATCGTCCACCTGCTGCCGGTCGATATGCTCGTCAACATCAAGACCGGGCGCGGCATGGCGATGGTGCTCTCGCTCCTGGGCGCCGCGATCATCTGGAACTTCGCCACCTGGTATCGTGGCCTGCCCGCATCCAGTTCTCATTCGCTCATTGGCTCGATCATGGGCGTGGGGATGATGAACGCGTGGCTCGAGCACGGTTCGGCCTTCCAAGGGATCAATTGGCACAAGGCTGCGGAGGTGGGCGTGGCGCTCTTGCTCTCACCCGTGATCGGGTTTGGTCTGGCGGCCCTCCTGCTGGTGGTCGCCAAGAAGCTTATTCCCGCCCGCGAACTTTACGAGCCGCCGCACGGCGACCACCCGCCGCCGTGGTGGATTCGGGCGCTGCTCATCGGCATCGTGCACCGGCGTGAGCTTTGCTCATGGCTCGAACGACGGCCAGAAGGGAATGGGCCTCATCATGCTCGTGCTCATCGGCATCGTGCCCGCCGCCTTCGCATTGAACATGAGCACGTCGTCAGACGAGATCACGGCCACGGTGGCCGCGGCCCGGCGGCTCGAGGCCGAGCTCTCAGAGCCCCAGCTCGCGACGATGATGGCCGCGCTCAAGGACCGACACATGGCCGAGAAGCGGGTCGAGCGGATCACCCGCCGCGAGGGCGTGGCAGCGGCCGAAGTGCTCGAGTCGGAAATGATCGACAACGTGTTCGACTCGTTCCCGCGGAACGACGTCGTGCTGGCCACGCTCGACCCGCTGCCCCTGTGCCGAGAAGTGCTCGCGAGTCTCGACGGCCGCGGGAGCTTCGCTGATCTTCCTGCCGACGACCGCTGGAAGCTCCGCACGCAGCTCGTCGAACTTGGGGCGTCGATCCGCACGCTGTTGCGGCAGTTTGGCGACACGCTGGCCGAAGAGCGCCGCACGGTGCTCAAGAGCCTCGCCGGCCAGCTCGCCAAGCCGGTCGAATACGTGCCGGAGTGGGTCGTGATGGGTGTGGCGCTGTGCCTCGGACTCGGCACGATGTTCGGCTGGGAGCGGATCGTGGTCGCAGTGGGCGAAAAAATCGGCAAGACTCACCTCACCTATGCCCAGGGGGGCGCGGCCGAACTCGTGGCCGCTACGACGATCGCGATGGCCGATTCGTTCGGCATGCCGGTGAGCACCACGCACGTGCTCTCGAGCGGCGTCGCGGGCACGATGTGGGCCAACAAGTCGGGCATTCAGCCCGAGACGGTCCGTGAGATCGCCCTGGCCTGGATCCTCACGCTGCCGGTGGCGATGGCGCTGTCCAGCGGCCTCTACTGGATCTCCACGTTCTTCACCGGCTCGTGCTGTGTCACGTCTTGATGTTAGGATAGACTGATCGGAGTTTCGCACGGGCGTCACTGATCTTCATT
>CAYZHH010000071.1:0-13595 GCA_964478275.1 uncultured Candidatus Kuenenia sp. | reverse complement strand
GTCCTCGTGTTTCGGATCGAGCCATGATCGACGCAGATCTTGCTCCGAGGATTACCACGTGGCTGCCGCAAGCGAGGTGGTTCGCGGGGAAGGGGAGACGGCTCGATCGCGTGTCGATTGCCGATGTCGCCACGCTTGACAGGGCTGGGCTCTTGCTCGCGATCGTCGAGGTGACCAGCGGCGAAGAGCGGAGCCGGTACGCCGTGCCGGTTCATGCGGCTGACGGCACCGACGCCACAGCGACGCCCGCGTTCGCCGGCTGGCTTGTCGATTCAATCGGGCAAAGTGAGGCCACTTCGGCAACCCACGGCCGATTCACCGGTCACAGCGTCGACGGCGGGGCGGCACAACCCATTTCGGCTGGGAGAGGCCTCCCCGAAGTCATCGCGCTTGGCGGCGATGCCTCCAACACGTCGCTCGTCGCGCGATTTCCGGCGTCCACTTTCGCCATCAAGCTCATTCGACGGTGCGAGGCGGGGCCGCAGCCGGAGGTGGAGGTCGGGCAGTTCCTCACCGGGGTCATCGGCTGGCCACGCACGCCGGCGCTGCGAGGCTGGCTCAAATATGAACCTGCGGAAGGCGGGCCGCCCACCGTGATCGCCACGCTTCACGATTTTTTGCCCGGCTGCCAGACGGCATGGGACTCGCTCGGCGAGATCCTCGCGACTGATCCCGCTGGATCGCTCCCACAGCGATGCGTCCAGATGGCCACGTCGCTCGGCCGGGTTACGGGCGAGATGCATGCCGCTCTTGCCTCGCGGGCCGATGCACCAGCCTTCGCGCCGGAGCCCGAGCATCCAGCCGACCGCCGTCACGCGGCGGATGCCATGGCTTCGCGGGTGCGGCGGGTGCTCACGCACGCCGCCCAAGCGAGCGCACGCTTCTCACCGACAGTGGCCGCAAGGCTCGCTGCCGTCGCTGCCGAGAGTGACAGCATTGCGTGGGCCTGCCTCGAAACCGCGGAGGTGCCCGGCGGGCAACGTATCCGCGTCCACGGTGACTATCATCTCGGGCAGGTGCTCGTGCGGGATGACGACGAGATCTTTGTGATCGACTTCGAGGGCGAGCCGGCGCGAACACTCGCCGAGCGGTCCGCGAAGACGAGCCCGTTCAAGGACGTCGCTGGCATGTGCCGGTCGTTTGACTATCTCGTGCGACATGCCTCCGTGACGACGGGCCGTCCCGTCCAGAACACCGACCTGGCCACACTTGAAGATGCCTTTCTCGCCGCCTACCGCGAGCAGGCTGCGGGGCATGACTGGTGGCCAGCCGATGACGCCGTGGCCGACCGGCTTCTCGCCGTCTGGAAGCTTGACAAGGCCGTCTACGAACTGGCCTACGAGATCGACAACCGCCCCGACTGGGTCGAGGTGCCCCTCGGGGCCCTCGAGGATTTTCTCTCGGCGAAGTGAGGGACGTTTCGCCAGGGCGCATTCAAGATCATGCAACGCCTGCATGCCAGACGGCCAGCCTCGGGCGATTAAAAGCCCCTGTCGCCAGCCGGGGGACTGCGGGTAGAAGACCGCCCGGTTGGCCGCCCCCTCGCTATCGCGAGGGGCTTCCATGCATGCCACAACTCCATGAACCTCGGCTGAGCAGGATCTCAGCCGTCGGCAAACACCTCGTCGAGCCGTTCGATGTGGCGGGTGATCTCCGACGGCTCCATGAAGCTCGATTCGAGGCTGTTGCGAAGCAGCCGATAGCCATCGGCAGCCGAGAGCGGCAGGTGCTTCACGACGCCCCGCAGGTTGTCGTTCACGGAGCCGCCGAAGTAGGCCGGGTCGTCGGAGTGAACGCTCGCCCGGAGGCCCGCGGCGAGCAGGTGCGGAAGCGTGTGATGCGTGAGGTCACTGAAGACGCGAAGCTTCACATTTGAGAACGGGCAGACTGTGAGCGGGATTTTTTCCTGGACGAGGCGTTTTACGACGCCGCTGTCTTCGAGGCAGCGGACACCATGATCGATCCGCTCCGCGCCGAGGGCATCCAGCGCTTCGGTGATCGAGGCTGGCGGCCCCTCCTCTCCCGCATGGGCCACGGCGTGGAGGCCAAGCGCCCGACACTTCGCGAAGACGTCGGTGAATTTTTCGGGAGGATTGCCACGCTCACCAGAGTCGAGGCCCACGCCAATGAATGCGTCGCGAAACGGCGTCGCCTGCTCGAGGGTCTCAAAGGCCTCGCGCTCGGAAAGGTGCCGCAGAAAACACATAATGAGCGCCGCCGACATACCGAGCTCCGCGCGGGCCTTGGCAATCGCGCGGGAGAGGCCGCGAACGACCGTCTCAAAGGGCACGCCGCGGGACGTGTGTGTCTGCGGGTCAAAAAAGATTTCGGCCCGGACGACGTTGTCGGCCTTCGCCTTCACGAGATAGGCCCAGGCCATCTCAAAGAAGTCTTCCTCGTGGAGCAGAACCGCGGCGGCGGCGTAGTAGATGTTGAGGAAGCTCTGGAGATCGGTGAACGCATACGCCTGGCGCATCGACGCCGGATCGGGGAAGGGCAGGGGCACGCCGTTCCTCCTGCCAATTTCAAAGGCCATCTCTGGCTCGAGCGTGCCTTCGATGTGGAGGTGCAACTCGGCCTTGGGCGCGGCGGCCACGAGCTCGATGAGCCGCCCCGGCGTGATCCGTGAGAAATCGTGTTCTCTTGGCATGGCGCGGTTGCTCACGAAGTTCCTATGACGCCGACGCCACTCGTGAGAATGAGGGGCATGGGTTTCCGTGACATATGCAGCTCGATGAGCCCCGCCGCAAAACCGTCGGCCGGCTTCGATACTGCCAGCCGCCAGCCTTCGCCATCCCGCTCGGCAGGCAGTGGCTGCCACACGGCCTTGCGAAAATCCCGCGACGGTGCCGTGGCCATCCAGGCGGTTGCCTTTTCGATCTCGGCGTCGGGGCAGGCGGCCCGACAGATTTTCGCGCCGCCATCAGCCTCGATGGACCACTCGACATTGGGAAGATCTTCGAGCCCTGCGATGTGGCGACCCATCGCGGCGACGAGACCGCCGAGCCGTTCGGCTGGGAGGCCGTGGCCGGCATTCGGCGTGTAGGAAACCCACCGGGGCCCTTCGAGCTTGTCGTAGTAGAGGTTGCACGCCTCGAGCGGCCAGTAGGGGTCGTTGGTGCCGAGGGCGATCACCTTCGGCTGCACGAGCCGTTCGCGGTAGGCGATCGGGTCAACGATGCCGACGAGCTCGCGCCCGCGCGGTGTGCCGAGCAGTCGCTCAATCCCGCGGGCCGTATAGTCCTCGAGCTTGTCCGACATGCCGCCGAACGACTGCCGCTGAAGGCCCACATGCTTCTCCATCGAGAGCATGTCGATGACCGCGGGCACGAGCCCCATGATTCGCCCATCGACGGCAGCCGAGAGCCATGTCGTCCAGCCTCGCTTGCTCGCGCCGGTGGTCACGAAGCCATCCACCGAGAGGCCCCAGCGGTTTCCGGCCACCTTCTCGGCCGCGTTCATCGCCTCGATGACCGTCTTCGCCATCGGCAGGAGGAGCGGCCACGTGGGATCACCGGTCCGCGCAAACTCGACAAAGCTGTGGGCGATGAGAGCGTCTTCCACAAGACCGTCGAACATTGGCTGAAAGGGCACCTGCCGCACGACCGCCGCCGGCATCCCGGCTGCGATCGCAACCCGTGAGAGGGTGCGGATCGCATCGGTGGGTTCCCATTGACCTTGCTCCGGGATCCCACCGCTCGTGCCGCCGTCGATCCAGAGGAGCATCGGCCCGCGGTTCTGGCTGTCTGTGGGCCGATAGAGCGACAGTTCGTGAACCCATTCGACACCTTTCCACGACTGGCTCGTGAGACGGCCGGTGAGCCACTCACCGCTACAGGATTCGCCAAAGCCAACGAGCTCAAATCGTGTGGCGGGGTCTGGGCGGCGGACGAAGTCGGCAAGCGGGCCGCTCATGGGCAGCGGGGCTGCGGCTGGCAGGCTCTGCCCGCCCATACAAGGGGCAATCACAGCCGCCGTTGCGGCCGCCACGAACGTGCGGCGGGTAGGCCCATGGCTCGCGTGCGTTACGTTGGGACAACCGTCACGAGGCATAAGGGATCCTTTTGCAGGGGCCGCTGGCTACGACTCGACGACGCTTTGAAGTTCGAGCCACCGCTCTTCGGCGGCCGCGAGTTTCTGCGTGACATCCTCGACGGCCGTGTGGAGACGCAGCGCCTCCGCAGGATCGGTGGCGGTCAGGAGCGCTGCGTGCTTGTCCTTCTTCTCGGCGTCGAGCCGCGCGATCGCCTTTTCGAGGTTGGCGATTTCCTTACGGGCCGCGCGGTCGTCCCGGGCTGCTGGTATCGACCCGGCACGGCCGCTGCGATCATCGCGGCCGCCACGGGGCGGAGGAGGGGGGCGGCGTCTGCCGGTCGCCACTTCTTCCGCATCGATCTCACCGGTCACCTTTGCGACATACGTGTCGTAGTCGCCGAGGTGGTCGATGACCCGGCCGTCCTTGACTTCAATGACAGTCGTGGCGACGGCTCGCATGAACGAACGATCGTGGCTCGTGAAGATGAGGGTACCGGCATAATCGACAAGCGCCGCGGCCAGCGCTTCGACCGTCTCGACGTCGAGGTGATTGCCCGGCTCGTCGAGCACGAGCACGTTGGCCGAACCGAGGAGGAGCCCGGCCAGGCAGAGCCGGGCTCGCTCGCCACCGGAAAGGACACGGACCTGTTTCTCGAGCGCCGTGCGCCGGAAGAGCATGGCCGCCGCGAGATCGATGATCCGCTGCTGTTTTGTGCCCGGTGCTGCGGCCCGCTCGAGGTGGTCGAGGACGGTCATCCGCTCGTCGAGGCTCGTGTAGACATGCTGGGCGTAGGTGCCGATCTCACAGCCGTGGCCCCATCGCGCATCCCCAGCGACCGGCGGAAGCGACCCCACAAGCGTGCGGAGAAACGTCGTTTTGCCTTGGCCGTTGTCTCCCACGATGGCGGCCCGCGAACCGTGGACGATCTCGATGGCGATGTCGTCGGCAACCGTGTGGTCGGAATAGCCGATGGTGAGATCGCGGCAGCGGACGGCCGCACCGCGGCGCGGGGCAATCGCCGGACAGCGGATCGCAGCGGTCGGCGCATCGACAGGGATCTCCTCGATCTCGAGCTTTTCCAGTTCCTTGGCCTTTGACTTGGCCCGCGAGGCGGTTGAGGCGCGGGCGCGGTTCCGCGCGATGAAATCCTCGAGGTCGCGCTTGCGAGCGTGGACCGCGGCGTTTGTTCGTTCCGCGGTCAGCCGTCGCTCCTGCTGGTGCACGAGGTATTCATCCACCGGCCCGGGGTGGATCGTGAGTTTTCCGTGCGCGAGGTCGAGCGTCTGGTCACAGGTTGACTGAAGAAACGTTCGGTCGTGCGACACGACGAGACACGCCTCGCGATACCCCCTCAGAAAATGCTCGAGAAGGATCTGGGTTCGCAGGTCGAGGAAGTTCGTGGGCTCATCGAGCAGCAAGAGATTGGGCTCGTGGAGCAGGAGTGCCGTGAGCTTCACACGGGTCTGCCAACCACCGGAGAGCTCCTTGACGGGGCCGGTGAGCCGTGTCCCTTTGATCTCAAACTCGCCCGCCATCTCGCCGCACTTCCATTCGGCCTGGGCGCTGTCCCGCATGAGGAACTGGAGGGCCGATTCACCTGGCTCAAATGGATCGTGCTGGCGAAGGTAGCCGAGCCGGAGCCTGGGATGGCGGACAATCTTTCCCGAGTCGAGCTCTTCCTCGCCGAGGATGATCCTCAGAAGCGTACTCTTGCCGGCGCCGTTTCTACCGATAAACCCGACCCGCCCGTCGTCGGTGATCGTGGCGCTCGCATCGTCGAGGAGCACCTGGTCGCCGTACCGCTTGGAGGCGTTCTGGATGTCGAGAAGGACTGCCATGAACGTTGAGCGAAGGCGAGGAGCAGCGGAGGGCACGGGGGTCGAACCCGCAACCGGTTTCCCGGCACCACATTTCCAATGTGGCCGCTAGCCATTCGCTTACCCTCCGAAACAGCGTTTTTCGGCTTGTGTCCCCCTGTGTGGCCCCATTTGCCTGGGGGACACAACACGGGGCGGGGCCGAAAGCCGCCGCTAGCGATGGAGAGTCTACCCTCCCGCGGGCGTGGCGGAAACTGGCACCCTGGAGCCCCGGTGGGGGCAGATCGTGGAGTGGTGGGGGCAGCCGGTGGGGGCCGTCAGCTCGCCTTCGTGGCCGGCGCCCCCGGATCCGCCTCCATTTGGTGCTCCGACCAGCTGGCCGGCGTGATCGTGGGCTCTGCCAGGCCGGGAGAGGTAGCGAGAGGGAGTGGAAAACGACCCTATGGCCGCTAATTGGCCGGCTGTGTAGGAATCCCCACGCAAAGGAAGACCGGTTTCTGGATTCTGCCGACGCTGGAAACGAGCATTGAAGAAGGCGGCAGTTGCTGCCGATGCCAGGGACGGATGCCAGGGACGGCAGTGGGCCAAATTGTCATGGCCCGGAATCATAGTCGTTCCGGTCGGCCGATGCAGCCTCGAGTCCCGTGGCGCATTTTTTCGCGAGGAAGTGACGCGTGAAGCCCGTTCTTCAAGCGATTATCCTGGCCGAGCACATTTACCAGGACAAATGGACCGGCAAGTTCGTAATCGCGGGTACTTTCAACACTATTGGGTTTGGCAAGAGCAGTGATATTCCAGACACGCAGAATGCGGGTGATGGACCGGTTCGTGCTCCTGGAATGCAGGCCGGATCTCCATCCGTCTACATAAGCCTCTCCGAGCTCCGCAAGGAGGAAAAGTTTCTCCTGCGGTACACCGACCTAGAAGAGGACAAGGTACTTTTTGAAGTTCAGCTCACGGTAGGCTCCGATAGTCCGCTGCTCACTGTGGAACTGGGCATTCCGCTTCCATCTCTACTTCCTGAACCCCATGCCGGACACTATGCGATCGAATTGCTTTGGAATAACGAACTTCTCGGTGCCCGCCGCGTAACGGTTTGCGAGATCCCAAAATCCACCACAGAACCCGACGGTGAAACATGACTGCTTTGGCTCTTGTTAGCAATGGACCGCCCGTTCGATTTCGGTACGAGTCATTCACCGATCGAGCCGTTTTTCGCTGCAACGTTGTTTTGACGCCGGAAGAAGACGGTGGGTTCTCGGCTGAGTGCACAAATCTCCCTGGCGTGATCAGTGAGGGCGACACGGAGGAAGAGGCGATCGCGAACGTCGCGGAGGCATTCCGAGAAACGATCCGGTACTACGTGAGCGAAGGTCTTCGTGTTCCATTCGGTCCGGTGGGCGTCGATAACTGCCACGGCTGCCTTGAGAAGACTATGGACGTGAGCATCTAATATGCCTCGCGCTCTTAAGGGACGCGAGGCGGTGCGCATTCTTGAGCGAGCTGGCTTTACTCAGATTCGCCAAGCGAGCAGCTACGTCATCCTAAAGGGTCCGGCAGGCTCGACCGTTTCGGTTCCAATCCACGGAGCCAAGGACATCAGAAAAGGAACGCTCAAGAGCATCATCCGGCAGTCAGGCTTAGGGGATGCCTGTTTTTGGTCGCATGACCAATAGCCGCAAGGCCGCAAGCTGCATCAGGTTTCGCATATTTCTTTCGCGGTTCCGGAAGAGCGCCGCTATCGCCCGCGTTTGCTGGCTGATTCCTTGGCCCGCCACTCCCACGGCGCCACCGGCTCTGCCTCGAGCCGGCCCGATCAGGCCACCCTGCGGTCAGCCGCCTCCATCCTGAAATACCGGTCAATCGCTTCCTCGATCGTGACCCACAGGCCCAAATCGAGAAGCGGCTGGCCGTAATCGCGAGCCTTCTCCCACGAGCCGTCATTGATCCAGTAGCGGGCACCGTCCGTCTCGTGGAGCCACATGCCGTCAGGTGTCTGCTGAAGTGGGTTCGTGCAGTAGATGTTTGAGCCGCGGTGGAAGATCGTGGCCTGACCAGACACCATCGAACGGAAGCGGCGATGAAGCTGGTCGCGGGCGGTTGGTGTCGATACCAGAAAACGGCCTCCGTATTCTCGACTTCGACCGATTCATCCGGCCGGGTGACTCTCGATACCCCTGGCCGCTGAGAGCCGTGGCAGCACGTCGCACGGCTTCGGGCCGCGCTCCGTCAGCCGTGAATCGAGATACCACTTCCGCGTTGTCTTCGGGGACTCATGGCCGGCCATCGCCGTGGCATTGCCACCCAAGGCCGCGTAGGTGCGGCGGACTTGGTGGAACCGCAGGCGACGGGCGTCCTTCTTGCTGTTTAGGCCGGCCATTTTCACGACGCGGCCGAAGATTCTTAAGGGGATGACGTGAAATGCCTCTTAAAAAGACGCGATAACGACGTGCACCGAGTAATGCCACGGATCTTGCTTCTAAGCGATTGGTCTATCGCTCCCCAGTTTTCGTCCGTTCCCTTAATAGGCCCAGACCGCTTAGTCGGAAGTCTTCCATGTTCCGAACGGTATTCCTTCGCCCAACGAAGAACCTGGGCTTCGGACAAAACTGGGCGATTCATCGGATTTTTTTTACGGTCGAACTTTTCCAAGAGCCTTGATACGGACCCGCCCCCCGGTAAATCTCGAAACCCTTTCTGCAACGCGACATCGAGACTTTTCCAGTCCTCGTCTGTGCCGGGGATTTCGCCAGACTTCTGATCCGGCCATCTCCCATGTGTGTGGTAGAACGCATCGGCCCATGCAAGAATCTGCTTCTCCGATAAACCCTGAGTACGCGTCGTTTTTGTGAGGCCGCGCTGATTCCTTAGCAAGATCCACAGCGAAGATCCTCCCTTTAGCGTGCGAATTCCACTTCTCAGAGCCGCATCGATTCTTTGCCAGGTTTCGCCCTTCGCTGGTGCTTCAGTCTCTGAAATGGCGGGATACCAGCCGTGACTTTGAAAAAACTGGTCTGCCCATTGCAGAATCTGTCTTTCACTCAAAGGTGGTTTCACGGAGTGATGCCGATAGACGCGTCTGTGCTTGGCAAGGAATGCGGTTAGGCCTTTGGCGGGAGTAAGGCCCCTGAGCCCTATTCGAAGTAGTTGGTCAATGTTTGCCCAGTTTTCGGACGCATCATTGACCAACCCGCTTTTTCTCGTTGGCCACGCGTTATGATCGGCAAAATGCTTGTCCGCCCACTCGAGGATTAGGGCCTCCGAGAGCGCTGCGGTGTTCGTACGGTTGCGCGCATCTCGATGCTCGGCCAAGAGGCGGCCCAAAGACGTTCCGCCCGAAAGAGACCGAAAACCGCATTTGAGTGCCATATCGACGGCCCCCCAAGTCTCCCCGACGACCGGTCCGCCCAGAGTGGCACGCGTAGGCCACCGGCCGGTGGTGCCCTTAAATTCATCTGCCCAGGCTAAAATCTGCTCTATCGTCAACGGCGACCGCGCTGATGCCCGCTCGACCGCCCGCACATAGAACACTTGCTCAAAGTCGCGCAGGAGTAGTGTGGGCACCTTGACCTCGATATTGGGTGGCCACGCGAAGCCGCCACCTCCGCCGCCGCGCTGCCGCCCAATCGAAGTCCTCAGCGAGTCCAGTTCATCCGCAAGCCGTTGGTCGTGGGCGCGTAGCGCTTTCAAAACCTGCCACACCGGGTTGAATGCGGATTGCTCGAGGGCATGATCTGCGTCCGACGACTCGTCGAGAAAAACCGGGATCACGATCGTCCCGACCGTCTTGTGGCGTGACAGGCGGATAACGCGACCGACTGCCTGGATGATGTCCACGACCGACCCCTTCGGGTCGATGAACGCGATCCCATCGAGAGCCGGCATGTCAACGCCTTCGCCGAGGCATGCGCAGTTGGAGATGAGCCCGCGGGTGTCGGCTGGCAGTTCGGCGAGCGCACGCAGCATTGATGCCCGCTGGCTGGCTGGTGTCTCGCCTGAGATATGTCGAGCCCAGAGCTGTCCAGAGGGGCGGGACGTGGCGCGGAGCCTGTCGATCACGCCTGGGAGCGAGTCGTCTCGATCTGGGGCAACGAACTGAGATGCTCGGCGGATTGACCGATGGAACGTAATGACTCGCCGCAGGTCATATTCCCGCATCGCCTTCGCGAGCCCGATCTGAGCGGCCAGCGTCCGGGCGTCGGTTTCTGCGCCATCCTTCGTGCGAACGAGTTTTCCCTGCTGAACCCACGCGGCCACCTCCGCATTCGTTACGCCGATTACGACGACTCGGTAGTCGGTCAAGAGAGGTGTTGGCTTCGCGGAAATCGCATCAGAAAAATTGAGGACGTGGAACTCGGGGCCAAAGGTGTCGATGTCATCCATCGACGCAATCTCGATGTCGTCGTCGGTCGCCCGCTTCTTGACCCGGTCCGTGAAGTACCGGGGAGTCGCCGTCATGAACAGCCGTCGCTCCGCTCGGATTTTCTTGTCATTGAGTACGGTTGCAAAACGGCTTTCGGCATGGCCGACGAGACGGTGCGCCTCGTCGCACAAAGCGAGGTCGAAGGTTCTCTTTGCGAGCTTTTGGCCCTCGCTGACTCGGTCAGAAGATTGGTACGTTGAGATCACGACGGCGGGCCGGCGTCGCCGTTTAGCCAAGAAGGCCGCGATGTCCTTGGCGGCCGTCGTAACGTCGATTCCGAGTTCGGCGACGTAGCGAATCGCCGGATCATCACGATCATTGGCGACCGACTCGTCCGAGCAGACTACGAGACAGTCGAAGTCATCCTTAGCGTGCCGGCCCCATTCTCGAAGGTTTTGTTGGACGAGCGAAATAGACGGGACGAAAAGAAGCGTCCGCCGGCTCTTCAGTTGCTCATGAATCCAGAGGCCCGCGAGCGTTTTGCCGGTGCCGCAGGCCATGATGAGACGGCCGCGGTTGTGGTTACGGAAGCCGCGAAGAACAGCAGACACAGCTTTCCGCTGGTGCGGCCTCGGCTTCGCCCGCTTTGGCTTCGGAGCGGCACCGCCAACAACCGTCGGCCAGACGAGGTCGGCTGAGACGAGGTCGCCCCGCAGCGTAACCGCCACATGCTTGGCCTGCTCATCGATCACTCGGCGAGCGTTCGCCCCGATGCTATCGGTCGTGCCGATGAGTAGCCGAAAGTCGATCTGCGGCCGATTGGATTCCGCCAGAAACGAATCGACCTCGGGCTTCGTGATCGAATGATCCGGGGCGACGGCCTTCGCCTGAATAGCCCACAACTTTCCGTCACTGGCTTCGGCGACAATATCGATGCCGCAGTCAGGCCCCCAACGGTCGGGCCACTCGGCCCAGCGCCACACCTTGCGAAACTTGCCGCGATAGAGCGGCGCATGCCCAGATACCACTGACACATCCACTCGAAGTCGCGGCCGAACAGCGTGCCTGTCGCGTCACGCCGAATCTTCGCTTCGAGGTACTCGAACGAGCCTGGCTGTGGGTCGCTCACGGGTGAAGCCTTGGGCGAGAAGAGGGGAAGTGAGGCCGCCATGCCCATAGCGAGCTACTCGGGCCTTTGAGCGCCCGGTTCAGGTCGAGCCGGCCACGGCGACATTGACTGGGGCGAAGCGGCGGGAGTCGAAGTGGTACGTGATGAAGTCGCCATCGCCATCAATGAAGCCGATCACGATGTCGAGCGGTTCGCGGAAGTACGGTGATCCCGAGTCATTGCCCGCGTCCATCACCGGCTCAGGGAGAAGGCTCACCACGACGCCGCACTCGCCGTAGGCAGGGAACTTTCGGTTCCTGAGCTCGGCCTTCCAGGACACGAGCTGGCCCGGCCGGAACTCATGCTTCCGCATGAACCGCTGGTACAAGGCACGGGCCTTCGCTGCCTTGTGCTCGAGCATGTCGGGGTCGTCTTGAATCTGGCTGTCGTCGCCGGCTTCTGTCCGCATCAGCCGCATAAACTGGGCAAACGTGTCCTTGTCGAGACCGCTCGTCGCCGCATCGAGCGTGCCGCTCATCGCTTGATGGATGAATAGCGAATACTCCTCGACGAGGACGCGCAGCCCGTGGAAGGCTTGGAAGAACTGCTCCTCGGTCAGCGGGCTGTCCTCGAGTGGGAACTCAACCATCGCCCGCATCTCGCCATCCCGTGGGTCGTATTCGAACTGGAGCATCTTCGACTGGAAGTTCACGAAGAGCGCTGCTTGCAGCACGACCGCTTTGTACGGACCCTCGTGGTAGGAGAAGGCATGGGGCACGAAGATCTTGATAAACCGGCCGTCGTGTTCCAGCTCGATGACGATCGTGACGGCCGCTATGCCGGCGGGGTTGCGATAGTTCTCGGTCTGGTAGTGGACGAGAATCTGCCCTGCCTCGTGACGCTCAAACTGAATCTCGTGTTTCTCGAGATACCCGCAGATCGTTTCGTACGTCGTCGCCATGCTGAACCTCGTCGGTGCCTTCGGACAGATCGATCTGATTCTACGCCCGCTTCCAGCCAACGTTTCACGCGGGGCACGGCATTCTTGCTTCGCGCCGCCCGGCATGGCAGAGTCACTCACTTCGCCGGGGGTCACCGCCAGTAGTCGGTCATTTTGCGGCGGAGTTCGGCCACGTAGGAAAGCTTGTCGGTCGTGGATGGCCTTCCGAGTCGGGCCAGCACCTCGATCGCGAGTTTCCGAAGGCCCACATGGAACGGAGTCGTGCTACTGCCGTATCGCTGGGCGAGGGTTGCGAGCGACTCGGCGCCCCAGTCGAGTGCCTTTTGAGCGTCCGGGCGGTGCAGGATCTCCGTATCCTTGGGAAAGAGCTGTGGAATGGCCTGCAACTGCTCCAGGTGGCCGAGTGACGCTCGCGTCTTCTTGTAGACGACGCTCCCGCGATTCGGGCAGATCGTCAGGAGTGTGCCGAGCGGCTTGACGTCGTGCCCCGTCAGTTTGCCGACTCGCTGGACGACATGCGTAACGCCTTCGAGAGTTGACGCGCTGAAGAAGTCGGGGATCTCTGGCAGCAGCCACCGGTCCGTTGCATACAGGCCCATGAGCGTCCAAAAAGGAATCTCGGACCCGGGAAAGTCGATGATGGCGACATCGAACTCATCGGCAACATGGTCCAGTGTTTTCCGCAGTATGGATACGTGCTTCCTTCGCTCCGCGTTTGGCATGTTGAAAAGCAGATCCTGGACTTTTCGATACTCGGCTGGCATGGTTGCCAGCACGCCGACCTCGCCGAGCGGGGATGAGCCTCCCTTGCGTTTGCCCTTCGGGGTTCGACGAACGACGGCACTCGAGACCATGCCATCTTTGAGTGTGCGCTTGATCGAGTGGCCGAGAAGCCTGGTAAGTGAGCGCCCCTCCTTGGCGGCCTCGGCAAGGGTTGCCTCTGGAATGATCGCTCGCGACGCGCTGCCCTGCGGGTCGAGATCGACGAGCAGTACCCGCGTGTCATGGAGGCTCGACAGGAAGTCCGCGAGAAAGACCGCGACCGCGCTCTTCCCGACACCACCTTTCGTGTGAAACACACCGATCGTCTGCATGATGAACCTCCGAGTTGACGAGTCGAGGATACCTGGGGCCGTCCAGGCTGCCACAGGCACGCGCAATCCCGAGCGTGCAGACCCGGGGGCATCGGAAGCCGCCTCGCTGCTTGACGCCCAACCCCCCGGCATTCCCGGTGGCAGATTCCGCGAGATCGCTCTACCCTTGGCGATGCCCTCGGTTTTGCCGTTCCAAAATGACCACGTAGTCCTGGT
>CAYZHH010000070.1:11922-13745 GCA_964478275.1 uncultured Candidatus Kuenenia sp. | reverse complement strand
CCAGAATTGTGGTGACGGCTGCTGGCATGGTGCGACCAGCGACGGGCTCGATCGAAATCTCGTCGGCCGAGCTGCTCTCGAGCACGCTCTCGCTTCGCACCGGCGGCGTGTCCTGGTCGCCGTCTCAACAGACATCACAGCGTGGTCCGATCGACGTGCTCCTCCAAAGCCTTCGGGGTCGGGTGCAGTGGCAGGCAGATCTCGCGCGGGTAGAGCCGTGGCTCGTGGCCAGCGACGTGGCCGGCCGTTGGCCCCTCTCGGGTCGCGCATGGGGCACGCTCGATGTCGCCCAAACACAGAATGGGCTCAACATGCTCGTCGAGGCCACAGGGAGCCAGGTGACGATCGCGGAAAAGGCCGCCGCCGGCACCGACGGCAATGCCCGCACCATCTGGACCGAGCCGCAGGCGACCGTAGCCTTCGAGGTGACGAGGCCACTTGTGCGGACTGCGTCTGGCGGGCTGATACCATCGGAGCGACTTGTCATCGATCGGCTCGAGCTTGCGAGCTCGACCGTGGCGTTGGCCGCGCGGGGTGCCGTCGGGAACACGTCGGCCCGTCGGCAGGCCTCGCTCGACGGCACGGTGTCGTATGACTGGGAACAGCTCTCGCGGCTCGCGACCCCCTGGACCGGTGGCAAGATTCGCGTGATCGGCTCCGGTGGCCGACCCTTCGCCGCGCGGGCGACGCTTGGTGAGGTGACTGCTGGTACCCAATCGCTCACGTCGGCGACCCAGACCCCCGATAGCCTCCCACTGCCCGACGCGTGGCTTTCGGCGATCCGGTCTGGCTCGAGTGATCCGCTCGAGGCACACGCAGTCGTCCGCCCGCCGATCGCAGCCGCCACGTCGAGCCACACGTTTGCCGAAACGCTCGCGGGGTTGTCGCTCGAGACAAGTGCGGCATGGACTGCCGCCGACATCGATGGGTTTCCCGTGGCGGCCGGTGAGCTTCCCGTTCGGCTGGTCGAAGGGCAGCTTGCGTTTGGGCCGTTTGATGTGGCGGCCGGAGGAGGTCGGATTCGCGGTGCCCCGTGGATCAAGCTCACACCCGCACCGGGTGAACTGGTCGTGCCGCCGGGCCGCGTTGTCGAGCGGGTAGCCCTCACCGGCGCGCTGTGCCGCAAGGTGGTGGCGTTCGTCTCGCCTCTCTTGGCGGGAACCACGCAAACCTCCGGCCTCGTGACCGTGGACCTCGCCGGGGCGCGGCTGCCGCTTGGCGATCCGCTGGCAGGTGAGGCGGGCGGGCAAATGGTGTTTGAGCAGTTCGAGGTCACGCCCAGCGGCGGCATGCAGCCATTGGTGAACCTGCTCGCGCGGCTTCAGGCGGTGATCGATCCACGCTTCGCGCTCGGAGACAAGGTCGTGCTGATGCGGGTGCGGCCCGACCCGGTCCGCGTGCGGCTGGTGAACCGTCGCCTCTGGCACGAAGGGCTCGTGATGGATGCGGGACAGCTCACGGTGTCGTCGCGGGGAAGCGTCGGCGAGGATGGGTCGCTTGCCGCCGTCATCGAAGTGGCGTTCCGTGGTGACGTGGCCGGGCAGACGCCCGTGGTCGCCCAGCTCCTGCGGACGCCCATCGGGATTCCGCTCAAGGGCACGATTGCACGCCCGCAGTTCGACGCTGGCGCCATCGACGTGATCATCAAACGGATCGTCGAGAACACGGCGCGGGCGGTGATCAACGATGGCATTGGGCGTGGCATCGACGCGCTATTGGGCAATCCCCAGCCTGCGCCGCTCACGCTGCCGAAATAGGACGAAGCGTTGGCCGAGCCTCCCGGATTACGCGTCGTGTGCCTGGTGGCGCATCGACGTTCGGAT
>CAYZHH010000070.1:6832-11822 GCA_964478275.1 uncultured Candidatus Kuenenia sp. | reverse complement strand
CCGAGCCTCCCGGATTACGCGTCGTGTGCCTGGTGGCGCATCGACGTTCGGATACGGCGGTCGAGTGCTGTCACGAGCCGCTCGAGCTGCTTGCGATACGAAAAGTGCTCAACCTCGAGGGCATGGCGGGGGGAGTCGATGTAGCGGATGGGTGTGGGCCGAGGCGGCCGCTGGCGGCGGGCGTAGAGCCAGGCGGATGCCCACGGGGCGTCGCGCGCGGCGCGGGCCATGCTCGCGACGAGCTGCGCCTGCACTCCGGTGATGCCCCACTGGCCGCTGTCGGGCTGGATGAGTCCTACGACGGCGATGTCATCTCGCGATGGGTGAAGCAGATTCATGAAAAGCCGTGGGATGCCGCCTGAGTTGTCGGAGCCCAGAAGCCGCGAGTCGATGAAGGGCAGCGTCATCTCATAGCCCGTCGCGCAGATCACAACGTCGAATTCTTTTCGTTGGCCGTCCTTGAAGAGCACGGCCTGACCGTCGAAGGCGGCGAGGTCGCCTGCGACAAGAATCGCGCGCGCATCGATTCGCGAAAGGAGGTCGGCGTTGATGACCGGATGTGTCTCAAAAAGCCGATGGTCGGGCCGCGGCAGGCCATGCTTCCACGGGAGGCCGACGGTGCGGGCAATCCCCGAGAGGGCAATGAGCCGACGCAGCCAGAGCGGCGCGTGCATCTTTAGAAGCCGCTCTCCACGCAGATCGGCTGGCCGACCCATCACAAACCGCGGCACGACAAAATAGCCGCGACGGGTGGAATGGACCGTGTGACTTGCGTGGTGCGAACACTCGACCGCGATATCACAGCCGGAGTTGCCCCCGCCGATCACGAGCACTCGCTTGCCTGCGATCGCTACAGGATCGGTCGGGCTCTTGTAGTGAGCCGCGTGGAGGAGGTGGCCCGTGAACGTGCCAGGGGTCGCGGGCCACCGAGGCACATGGTTGTGGCCACTCGCAATGACGACGCCGGCGTAGCGTCGCGGCTCGCCGTCATGGGGGTGAACGAGCCAGCCAGAGCTGGCCGGCTCGATCCGCTCGACGCTGATACCAGAGCGAATGTGGTCGTGGAGCTTGAAGTGTTCCGCATACGATCGAAGGTAGTCGAGGCACTGCCGATGATCGGGGTACGCCGGGAAATGCCTCGGCATCGGAAAGTCGGCAAACTCCGTCAGCCGCTTCGAGCTAATGAGCTTGGTCGAGGCGAAGACGCGGCTGGTCGAAGCTCCAAAACGCCAGTTCCCGCCCAAGCCCGTCTCGCGTTCAAGGCATTCGGTCTCGATGCCTTCGGCGAGCAGATGCCTGAGAGCTGCGAGGCCGGACGGGCCGGCGCCGACGACGCACCAGCGGGACTCGGAGTCAGCCGACGAGGGCATCGGCAAGCCTCGTGAGGTCGTCGTCTGAATGAAGCCACGAGAGGCTCGCCCGCACGAGGCTTTTTCCGGGTGGCACACTCGGGGGTCGAATCGCCGGCACGAAGAAGCCAGCCTCGGCGAGCTTCTCTGAGAGGGCGACTGCGGCCGCCGGCTCTCCAACAATGACGGGCACGATCTGGGCTTCGGCACCGCCGCTGTCGAGGTCGCGGGCACGCAGCCGCTCCCGAAACGCTTGGGCACGCTGGAGCAGTTCGAGCCGTCGCTCAGGCTCCCTTCCGACAAGCTCGATGGCCCGGGTGGCCGCGGCGGCGACGCCAGGCGGATGGGCCGTCGAAAAGATCCAGGCCCGCGCGGTATGGCGAAGCCATTCGATGAGTCGCGAATGTCCCGCCACAAATCCTCCGGCGGCGCCCAGAGCCTTCGAGAGTGTGCCCACGCGAATGTGGACGCCGTCGGCACAGCCTGCGTGCTCCACGAGGCCGCTGCCCTTGGCTCCAAACACACCCGTGGCGTGCGCCTCGTCGGCCATGAGGATGGCACCGTGGCGACGGGCGACGTCGCAGAGATCAGCAAGCGGGGCGATCGTGCCGTCCATCGAGAAGAGCGTGTCGGTGACGATGAGCGTGCGACGGCATTGTGGCGACGCTGCCAGCATCCGGCCGAGGGTGGCGACGTCGCGGTGTGGGTAGATCCCGACGCTCGCCCGCGAGAGCCGGCAGCCGTCGATCAGGCTCGCGTGGTTTCGCTCGTCAGAAAAAACGGCATCGCCTTCGGCAACAAGCGCCGGAATCGTGGCGGAGTTTGCGGCAAAGCCACTTGGGAACACGAGTGCCGCCTCGACGCCCAGGAGCATGGCGATCGCCCGCTCGAGGTTCTCATGGGCCATCGAGTGGCCGCTCACCAGGGGGCTCGCCCCCGCCCCAAACCCCTCGGCGCAGGATGCCTTCGAGGCAGACTTCGTGAGCCGGACATCCCCTGCATAGCCGAGGTAATCGTTTGACCCACAATTCAAAAGCTCGCGGCCGTCGAGCACGACGCGTGCCCCCTGGCGACCATGGCGGACACGATGGGGTCGGAGAAGATCACTAGCAGCAAGCACGTCGAGGCCGTGGTCGATCCAGGCAAGTGGCGCAGGTAGCGGCGTGAGCGAGTGGGCTGATGGGTCACGCGACGCGAGTTCTATCCGGCATGGCATGGAGGCATTATGCCGTCAGCGGCCGAGCTTCTCGATTGTGCGGAATTCGGCGGCCGTCAGCGGCGTGACGGAGAGCCGGCTGCCGCGGCGCAACAGCTCCATGCCCGCCAGGGCTTTGGTGCCGCGCATGACGTCGATGGCGACAGCGTTGGGAAACATTTCGACAAGCTGCACATCCACCATGGACCACACAGGATTCTCGGGCGATGCCTTGGCGTCAAAATACTTGCTCTTCGTGTTCCACGCGGTTGGGTCGGGATAGGCCTCGCGGACGATTGCTGCGACGCCGACGGCGGCCGGCGGCGTGCAGTTGGAGTGATAGAAGATCGCCCGATCATCCTTCTTCATGGCTCGAAGAAAATTGCGAGCCTGGTAGTTCCGCACGCCTTCCCAGAACGTCGTCTGCTTGGCCGCCTTCGCCAAGTCGTGGATCGAAAACGACGTCGGCTCGGTCTTGATCAGCCAATACTGCATGGGGTTCTCCGCACGCGGGTCGAGCCCGCGGAGGATAGCAGGTTTTGGGACCGTTTCGTGGCCCGCCCCGTCTGTGCTCCACGTCGTGTGCATGCGGTCTAGGATGGAGGTGTCTCCACCGCACCCCGCCCGCATTCGATGCCCCCCTTGACTCCCTACCCTGTCGTCGACCTCGGGCCGCTCATGAAGGGGCTCGTCATCGGCGGCCTCGGGATCGTCCATGTCTTCATCGCCCAGTTCGCGATCGGTGGCGGGATGCTCTTGGCGTATCTGCAATGGCTCGGAATGAAGGGCCGCTGCCCCAACGCGCGGCAGTTCATTGATGGCTATTTTCAGGTGCTCGTGCTCGTGAGCTTCGTGGTGGGGGCCGTCACCGGCGTGGCGATGTGGTTCACCTCGATCCAGATCAGCCCCCAGACGATCGGTCTGATGGTGGAGGAGTTTCACTGGGTGTGGGCTACCGAATGGACCTTTTTTTGTTTGGAGGTGGTGTCTGGCTACCTCTTCTACCGCTACGGGAGTGGGCTCGATGATCGGCTCCGGTTGCGGCTTCTGGTGCTCTATTCGTTTGCCGCTTGGATGAGCCTCTTCTGGATCAATGGCATCCTCAGTTGGCAGTTGACGCCGGGCCGGTGGCTCGAGACCCGCCAGGTCTGGGACGGCTTTTTCAATGCGGGCTTCTGGCCGTCGCTCGCCTTTCGAACGGTGACGAGCATCGCGACGGCGTCGCTCGCCGCCTGCGTGCTGGTCAACGCGGTGCCGTCGTTTACGCGGGAAGAGCGGGCCGGGCTGATCGCTGTCTGCGCCCGGCCGTTGATCTTCATGCTGGCGATGCCACTTCTGGGCATGTGGTACTTCGGCGTCATGCCCGCCGACAGCCGCCGCTGGGCCACCGGCGGAAGCGTGCCTATGACGATGTTTCTCATGATGGCGGTGGGCTCTTCGCTGCTGGTGGGGCTCTACGCGACGGTGGCAATCCTGCGACAGCGGCTCTTCATCAACGGGGCCACGGCCACGCTCCTGTTGACGCTCGCCTTCGTGGCCACCGCCGGCGGGGAGTTTGTCCGGGAGGGGGTCCGCAAGCCGTTCACCGTGCGGCAGGTGCTCTACTCCAATGCGATTGCCCCTGAGGCGGTGGCGGAGCTTCGCCGCACCGGCTCCGCCGCGGTCGACCCCTACCCGCTGCGAAACGCCGGGCAGTATCCGACCCCGCAGCTCCGTCTTGCCGCAAAGGTGTTTCGAATACAGTGCTCGGTCTGCCACACGCTCGACGGCATGAACGCCGTGCCAGAACTGGCGGCGACGTGGTCCATCGAGCAGCGGCGGCTCAACATCGCCCAGCTCCAGCGAACAAAGCCCTTCATGCCCCCCTTCGCCGGATCGGCCGAGGAGGTGGAGGCGATTGTCCAGCTCATCGGCTGGGTGGTCGCCGGCCGACCGGCCGACTGGCCTGAGTCAACCGACCCCGAGGTCATCGCCACCATCGCCCGCTGGCTCGACGAGGCGGGCACCGGCCCCGGCGAGGAGGAGGCCCGCGAGGAGGGAGTGGCCGCGACCGCGGGCAGGAGCAGCCGATGAACGCAGCCTTTCCCTGCGGGTTTCCCACCGCGACATCCCTCTACCTCGTGCTTCTCGTGGTCACGATGCTCTTGCATCTGGTGTTCATGCACTACGTGCTGGCCGGCGTCGCGTACGTCGCCGTTGGCCGGCTCTTCGGCCGCCGACTCGCGGCCGCCTGTGGCTGGCAGGCGATCCTTGTCGACTGGCTGCCGTTTGCCACGGGTCTCGCGATCACGGCGGGCGTGGCACCGCTGTTGTTCATTCAGATCCTGTACAGGCAGGAGTTCTACACGGCGAACCTCCTCCTCTCGCATCGCTGGATGGCGATCCTGCCGGCGCTCCTGGCCTGCTTCTATCTCCTCTATCTTCAGAAATCGCTTCAGAAATCGCT
>CAYZHH010000070.1:5210-6732 GCA_964478275.1 uncultured Candidatus Kuenenia sp. | reverse complement strand
CAGAAATCGTCCTGGATCGGCCGCCGGGCCTGGGTCTGGCGGATCGTGGTGGCCTGGATCGCGCTTGCCGGCTTCCTGTTCATCGCCGCAAGCTGGGTCGAGAACCATCTCTTGATGCTCGACCGCGCTGCCTGGCTGCCACTCGCGGCTGGAGACGGGCCAGGGTTTGCGCCCGCCGGCCTGCTGCCGCGGCTGGCCGCCTGGTTCACACTCGCGTTTGTCTCGCTGGCGATCGAGCTTGTGTGGCAGGGGCGATTGCTCGGTGAGCGGTTCGATCAGCCAAGCGGCATGGCACAGGCAGTGTTTGGCCTCTCCCCACTTCGTCGCCTGGCGGTGACGGCACTCTCGGGCCTCGGCCTCACTGCCCTTTTCGTGGCCTGGTATGCCACCACGCTTGCTCCGGCGGCCCGTGCTGCCGTGGCTGGGCCGCTCGCAGGAAGTTGGCTATGGCTTGCGGTTGGGGGCGCGATGGTGCAGGCGGCAGTCTGGATTCGGGCTGCGATCACTGACCGGCTCACCGATCGCGTTGCCTGGCTCGCCACGGCGGCATGGCTCGCGATGCTCGCGGGCCTTCTTGTCTGCCGCGAGGCGGTGCGGCTCTCGGCGGTCGATCTCGAGCCACTCCTCGCGCGGCACGAGGAATCCGCCGGCATCGGCGGGCTGCCCGTCTTTGTGGTCTGTGCCCTGCTCGTCACCGCCACGATCATCTGGTGTGTGGCGAGCGTCCGCCGTGGGCTCTACCGAGAACGCCTCACGGTGCGCTGAGGCGTTCTTCGAGCGTGCGAATCGTGCGGGAGAGCATGACGCGGATGGCGACGTCGGACTTTCCCAGGCGGGCTGCGATGTCGCGAGTGGCGAGGCCCTCGACATACCGAAGGTGAATCGCTTCACGTTGGGGCTCCGGGAGCGAGGCCACCGCCGTGGCAAGCCGCGTCTCCCGCGCCTCGCGAGACATGGCCATGCTCGGTGAGGTGATGCTCGCAGCCAGGATCGACGCGAGGCCTGCGCCGGTGGAGTCGCCGCCGGCCAGCGCATCGATCGAGGCCACGCGACCACCGCCCCGCTTCGCCGCGGCCAAGAGCCGCCGGTGGGCGTCGATGATCCGCTGCTCGGCCACGTGGCAGAGCCAGCCATACGCCTTGCGGGCAAGCGGCGCGGCCCCGGCGGGGCGAACGGCCGCGAGGCTCACTTCCTGCACGATGTCGTCTGGATCGATCCGCTGCCGCAGCGCCGCCGACATCCGCCTGGCGATGAACTCGAGCAGCCGGGGCCGGAGCCCTTCAACACAGGCGGCGACGGCCTCGGGATCGTCCCAGCGGATCGGTGGCTCGTCGGACATCGCCCATGAGTGTGCCAGATCAACGGAGCCGAAGGCAGCGGGCCGTTGTGCCCGAGCAGCGAAACCCGCGGCCTTGTATGTTGGCCGGCGGACGCGTCAGCCGAGCTGGGACCATGGACGAGCCGAACGAATCGACATCCGTCGCGTGGGAGGCCATTGCCGCCAGGCTCGAGGCCTTTGCGG
>CAYZHH010000070.1:4130-5200 GCA_964478275.1 uncultured Candidatus Kuenenia sp. | reverse complement strand
GGCCTGGCAGCGTGGTGACGAGCCCCGCATCAACGACCACCTGCCGCCCCGCGCCGCCCGGGGCCAGGTCGCCGCCTCTCCCGCCGACCTTCCCGCGGGGGATCGCCTGCGCCATCTCCTCCTCGTGGAGCTCATCAAGCTCGACATGGACGAGCGGGGACGGGCTGGCCTCGTCCGCCCACTCGAAGCCTATGTTGCCGAGTTTCCGGATCTCGGTCCACCAGACAAGCCTCCGCTCGACCTCATCCATGAAGAGCTGCATCTGGCCCGCTGCCGTGGTGAGCCGGCCGACCTGGGCCTCGCCTGCCACCGCTTTCCAGGCCGCGCCGCGGAGATTCAGAATTGGTTGCCGCTCGTGGAGGCCTCGGTGACGTCGAGCCTGGCTGCGGCACGCCCGCTCTCGTTGCTGGGCCCCGGCGAGTGGATCGACGATTTTGAGATCTTGGGGACGCTCGGCCGCGGCGCCTTTGCCACCGTCTACCGGGCGCGGCAGGCGTCACTCGGTCGGGTCGTGGCGCTCAAGGTCTCGGCCGACCGCGGCGACGAGGCCCGCACGCTCGCCCAGCTCGACCACCCGCATATCGTCCGCGTCTACGACCGAAGGCGGCTCACCGACCAGCGACTCCAGCTCGTCTATGAACAGCTTCTGCCCGGCGGCTCGCTTTCATCGGTCGTGCAACTCGTGCGGCAGACACCGCCGGCAGCCCGCACAGGTGCACTCCTCACAGCCGCGGTCGTGGCGGCCAGCAGCGTCTCGGAAGTTCCCGTGGATCCGTCCAGCGGACCGCTGGCCCGCATCGCAGGTGAGCCGTGGCCTGTCACGGTGGCCCGGCTTGGCAGCCAGCTTGCGTCGGCGCTTGCCCATGACCATCAAGCAGGCGTGCTCCACCGCGACGTGAAGCCGGCCAATGTGCTGCTCTCCGCCTCAGGCACCGCGCATCTCGCCGACTTCAACACGAGCTTTCTGGCAGACCACCCCGTCTACGGCCCGGCTGCCTACTTCGGCGGGAGTCTGGCGTACATGTCGCCGGAGCAACTTGAAGCCTTCGACGCGACCCACGCCCGCCGCC
>CAYZHH010000070.1:619-4030 GCA_964478275.1 uncultured Candidatus Kuenenia sp. | reverse complement strand
CCCGCTGGCGACAGATTCTGTGAGGACAAGCCGCCGCGGGTCGGACTCGACCCGTCCGTCGGGCGTGTAATCTCCAGCAGCCGATTCAGCCTGCGGCGACGGTCGCGACGCGGTCATTTTTTCTTGGGAGCAGGCTTGCCACGGGGGCCTTTCGGCGTCGGCCCTGCGTTCGCCTCGAAGAGCTGGAGCATGGTCTTACCCATGGCTTCGCCCACATCCATATAGACCTCGGCCTTGCCACCGTAGTGAGCATTGCCGCTGCCACCCTGTGCCATGGGGTTGGTGTAGACGGTGCCCACGTTGCCCTTGAACTCCGGATACTTGCCGCTCCTGCTATCCACCGCCATCTGGGCGCCGAGCACGAGACCCCCGTTGCCGCCCCCACCCTGTTTAGACTCACCCATGGTGGCAAGGACGAACTTCGCGTTTGGCGCCTTGAAATCGGCTCGGAGCTGCTTGATAAACCGGACGAGATTCTGCTCGTAGAAGGTCGCATGAGCGGCACTGCCGGCGTCCTTCTCACCCTGCCAGAAGAAGAAGCCTGTGACTTCAAAACCCTTCGCTCCGGGAAAATAGGTATTCGGTTCGGAGAGCACCCGCTTCGCGAAGGAAACGTCGTCGTCGTACTGCTTGCCGGCATACCAGCCTTCGGCCGGTTTCGTGCCGGTGCCCTTGGGGTTCTCGGGTGTGCCGAGGTAGCCGGGCTCCATTTTGCCGCCAAACTGGTACGGCTCGCTGCCAGGGGGCAAGAGATCCCAGCCAAGGCTGCGATTCCCGATGCAGCTCTTGAGGATCATGATCGGCGAATCGGTTGCATTCCCGAGCTCGTGCGCGATGCCGAACTCCGGCCCGATGGTCTTGCACTTCGCGACCGTCATCCATTCGTTGTTGAACAGCTGCATGCCGCCAGGGCCTTTGCCGGACATGACCCGCACGAAGCGAACGTCCTTTCGCTCGGCCCAGTTCCCGGCCGTGTCCACGAGGTAGGGATATTTTTTCTTTTCCTTCACCGCCTGTTCCAAGGAGCCTTCGGCACCCCCTTTTCCGCCGGCCGCGATCTTGCCCATGCCGACCATATTGGACTGGCCCATGAGGATGAACACCTGCACCGGCTTCGACATGTCGGGGGGTGCGGTGCCGTCATCGTCTGCGTGAGCGAGGCCAGTCAGGGCAATCGCTGCCAGTGCCATCCATCCGGTCATAAAACGCATCGTGTGTGCTCCTGGAGATCTCATGGTGTGGCCCTCAGTGCAATGGACCCAGGATTGTACCGTCGCGAGCGGAGCGGCTACGAACGCTTGCGGGCCGGGTGGTTTCCCACCCGGCCCGCTGCGTTCATGACACATCAATTACGGCCCGAAGGCATCACTTGCAGCAGCAGGGAACCTGCTCTTCGACGCACTTCTTGACCTGCACGCAGATCTTCTTCGTGACCGTCTTGGGCACGCGGACCACATACGACTCTGTCTTCTGCACCTCGACGATGTCGCAGCAGCACACGGAGTAGGTCTCGGTCTTCTGGACCGGCACCATCACCGTGTAGCAGCACTCGCGGGTACGAACCTCGGGGACGCACTTGCAGCAGGTCACCTCGCGGGTGCGGGTCTCGCAGCGGCACTTCTTGACGCAGTGCTTGCAGGTCCGAACCTCGGGCACCATCTTCGTGACACAGTAGTTCCGCGTCCGCTCCTCACAGCGGTGACACGTGACGCAGTACTTCCGGGTCCGCTCTTCACAACGGCACTTCTTCACGCAGATCGTGCGTGTCCGGTCTTCGCAGCGGCACTTCCGGACGCAGTAGGTGAAGGGCACCTGCTCGCACTCCGTCTTCCACGACGTGACCTCGATCTCCTTGGTCTCGCAGGTGGGAACCCACTTGCGACAGCAGACCACCTTCGGGCAGCACGGGTTGCCTTCAGCGTCGTACTTGCCATTGGCCGAGATCTCCTTGGCCTCCGTCACCCAGTGACCGCCACGGCAGGTGACCGTCTTCATGCTCTTGACGGGCACGCACTTCTTGACCGTCCGGTGGCCGGTCATCTCTTCGGTGTAGGGAACCATCACCTTGTAGGTCTGCTCGACCTCTTCGGTGTAGGGAACCATGACCGTGTAGCTGGCCGAACGCTCTTCGGTGTAGGGGACCATCACCTTGTAGGTGCAGGTCTTCTCTTCCTTGACAGGCACCATCACCGTGTAGGACTTCTCGACCTCTTCGGTGTAGGGCACGTTGACCTTGTACTCGATCGTCTTGGTCTCGGGAACCATGACGTTGACGGTGTACTCGACCGTCTTCGTCCGCTTTTCCGGCACCATCACGGTGTACGAGCGGGTCTTCTCTTCGATCCGCGGTACCTTCGTCTTGACCGTGCAGGTCCGCTCACGGACTTCGGTCGTCCACTCGGTCGATTCGACCTCGCGGATCTCGGGAACACACTTCCACACCTTCACCGTCCGCATGCACGCATCGGACGGGGCAGCTTCACCGGCTTTGGCGGCGAGCACCGAGCCATCAGCGAGCGTAGGGGAATCCTCACCGCGGACGAACGTGCCGCCGACGCACACGCCAGCAGCCGCCACCCACGGCAGGAATTTCGACGCAAAAAACTTCTTCACAGAAACCTCCAGAGGGGAAAGGACAAGCATCAACCGTTTCGCGAAACTCTGTGCCAGGCCTGACGACGTACGAGCGGAATCGCTCTTGTGACCAGACGCTGGCAAGAAGGTCACCGGCATTCCCCTCCGGCCGCGACCATGAGAGGGTCAACGGAACCGAAAAGGCTTGCGCTGCCGGTAAACTTCCCTCAGAAGATCGTGCTTTCCGGACCGGAAAACTCAGCCGCGCCGCTTTTCGACCGAAGAATCCGGTTGTGCCGCCGGTGACGCCCTCAGCCCACGAGGATCACAAACAGCTCTTTGGGCCCGTGGGCGCCCAGCACCAGAATCCGCTCGATGTCGCCCGTGCGGCTCGGGCCGGTGATGAAGGAGAGCATGCTCGGCAGACGGCCGCCATGTCGCTGCCGCGCGCCGTCAAGCGCCTCGGCGAGCGTGGGGAGAAGCTGGTCGATCGTGGCGATGACGACGTGGGCGTGGGGCAGGATAGAGAGGGCGCGGCCACCGCACGTGGAGCTCGCCACGAGGATCGAGCCTGTCTGGGCGACGAGGCATTCGCAGCACGTGATCCCAGCGTCGCAGGCCTCGAGGGCGTTTTTGTCGAAGGGTGTTTCCGGGGCGTCGACGCGGTAGGTGGCACAGGGAACGCCGGCCAGGACAGCCTCGACGAGCGGATGGGCATGCCATGCCACACGCTGCCAGTCCTTCTCACGGACGAGGCCCGCGAGATAGTCGGCTGCCGCAGCAAGGTCGCCCACGCGCACGCAGGTCGCGCGGAGCTTTTGGAGATTCTCCTCCCCC
>CAYZHH010000070.1:0-609 GCA_964478275.1 uncultured Candidatus Kuenenia sp. | reverse complement strand
AGCGCGAGGCTCGCCTCGGGCGTGTTGCCGCCGTCAGGCAGCCATGGCCTGGCCGCTTCCGACGGCAGGATGGTGAGCGCGGGCCGGCCCGCTCCGTCGGCGGCTGGCTCACTCTCGTGGCCTGCCAGATGCGGCATCGGCGCCGGAATGCGGAGTGCCTCGCGGACCCGCGCAAGAATCGTCGCGCGGGCCGCAGCGTTGTCATGCTTTCCTGAAGCAGCACCGGTCATCGCTGCCGAGCTTTCCAGGCCGCCCGAAAGCTTTTTTCAGGGGCCGGCGGCAGGTCCCGCGTGGCAAGCCATGCCGAGAGCGGCGGCGGCCTGAGTGCTTTTGCCAAGGGAAGGGTCTTGCGACCGAGCCAGCCGCAGAGGGCAAAAAGCCACGGACGCCGGGCCACAAACGCAAAGAAACGTTGACCCTGCTTTTCGAGCCACGATGGGCTCGTGCTGGCGGCGTTGCGGCGGTTGTGGAGAAGGTGATGGTGGATGTCAATCCGCACCGGGCAGACGTCGGTGCAGGCGCCGCACAGCGAGCTTGCCGCGGAGAGGTGATTCCAGTCGGCAAGGCCCCGCAGATGGGGCGTGATGACGCTGCCGATCGGCCCCTGGT
>CAYZHH010000069.1:2605-13901 GCA_964478275.1 uncultured Candidatus Kuenenia sp. | reverse complement strand
GCCGTACCGAACACGATTGCCATGAATGGCCTGCGCCGCGCGAAGCCAGTCCCCCTTACCAGGGTTCTTCCATGAGATCGACGATCTGCTTCGCGAGCCCGCCAATCGATTCCTGCTGCGTGGTGGCCACGGAGCGGCCATACTCCGGCACGAGTGCCGCGGAGTTACCGATATCGACTGTCGCCGCTGGGAGCGGCACGTCGCCCTTCGTGATCACGGTACCGCCACGGTCGGCCCACGTGACGAGCACCTGGTAGTTCATCTCCACCATACGCGACTGGTCGGTGGGGCTTTCAACGAGCATCCGCTTCGTGTCGGCCACGACTCGACCGGTGAGCACGCTGTCGGCGCCTTCCGGGCTGCCCACTACCTTGAACGGCGTGCGGGTCTCAATCTCTTTGCAGACCGCCTCGGTGAGCCGCTCACCGATATCGACGGCAGGCACCGTGCGGTAGGAATCGCACTGAAACACTGGCACATAAATCGTGCGGACGTTGGGGGCGTAGAGCGTGTTGTTACCGAAGCGGTAGTTCGCACAGCCGGATACGGCGAGGCCCGCGACTGCCATGCAGACGGCGAGCCGCCAGCGATGCCAGGAGTGGTCGAGCGGGATCACGGGCGACGTCTCCTCGCCGACGAAACAAGGGCTATCAGAACCGCGGCGGCGCCGTGCCGTCGCCTTGCTCCTTGGCGATCGCTGTTTGCGTTTCGGCCTCTGCCGCCGCGTCGAGCTCCGCCTCCTTGAGCGAGTCGGGGTTCAAGACCCTCGTCAGCATGGGGAACGGATCGTCCGACACGTCTTCGAGGCTGGCGATCGACTGGTACTTCGCGCGAGCAGCTTCGGCGAGCTGAGTCTCGGGGTAGTCGCGGGCCACCAGCGCATAGTAGATGCGGGCAGACGTGTAGTGATTTCCCTTGGCGTAGAACTCAGCCCGTCTCCAGTGACGATCTGCCAGTTCGGTCGCGATCGCCTTGCGGGTGCGGTCCACCCGCGACTCCTCCTCGCGGCTGAGCTGGTCAGGGAACTGCACGACCACCTGGTCTGCCAGAACGCTCGCCTCTTCGAGAATACTGCCTTCGTAGGACGGGCCCTGGTAGGCCTGAAGCTTGGCCTGGAGGCCGAGCAGATGCGCCTGCAGCAGAAAATCGCTGTCGGGATACTCTGTTCGCAGGAGGCCGTAGAAGTAGTCGGCGTCGAGCCACTGACGACGGAGGAAATGGGCATTGGCCTGGGCCATGATGCTGTCGTCGGCAAGTGAGCCGCGGGGATCGTTGAGCCGTACATGGTCGAAGGCTTTGATCGCTCGGCCGCGGGTGTCGAAGAGGGGGCGACTGCGGTCGAAGAGATTGGGAACAAGCGTCACATACTCGTGCTTGTCGTCGAGTGCGACCCAATACTGGGCGATCACAAACTGCCGCTGAGCGACCCGGTCGAGATATTTCGTGTTGGCATACTTCTTGACGATCTCGTCGTAGGTGTCTTCGGCCTTCGCGTACTGGTCGGTGAAGAACTGACACTCGGCGAGCTGCCAGAGGGCATCCTCCTCGATCGCGGAATCGGGCCAGCGATCAACGACCTGCTTGTACTTGGGCATTGCGGATTCGTAGTCGCCGCCCTTGAAGAAAGCGTCGGCCTCCTCCAGTGCGGCCCGGGCCACCTTCTCGTTGGGACCACGACCAACCATCTTTTTCCACCGCCGCTTGACGTTGTCTGCCTTGAAGTAGTCGAAGCCAAAGTCGTTGTTCTGGTACTCCGACGAAATGACTTCCGACGACGCATCCTCGCCGAGATGCTTGTCGACATCCTGGGACCAGGGCCATGTTGGGGCCTTGAGGCTCGCGCAGCCCGTCACGAGGCCGCAGCAGGCGACTGCTGCGACACCGAACAGGAATGCGGGCTGAGGAAACCGTGTGGTCATCGGGTCGAGATTTCCGGGAATCATGATGGACGGCGAAGGGCAGGCCTGAGCCCAGCGGCCACGCGGGTGGGGCGACCGAGCAAGTGGGCGAGGTATCCGGCGATCACGCCACGTGCCTCGGTGGCGGCTGCGGGCGACGCCTCACCTCGGCCACGCAGGGCGGCAAGGGCCGCGGGCGAGAGAGCTGCCACGGCACGAAGACCGCCGCGGCATGCCGGACAGAGCGTGCCACCGACGAGCAGACCGAAGGCAGTGCGACCGGCTGAGGGCAGTGGTCCGCGGCATTCCACGCAGAGGCCCGTCTCCGGCGCATGGCCAACGATCCGCAGCATCGCCATCTCGACTCGGAGGAGGATCATCGACAGCGGGCTTTCATCGCCTCGCCAATCGGAGAGCCGCCGCACGGTTGCGTGTGCCACGTCAAAAAGCTCCGGTTGCGGATCGGCGTCGGCCGTGAGGAGATCGAGCAATTCGGCCACATGCAAACCGCCAAGCACTGCCGCGAGGCTCGTGCCGACGCGAAACCGGCTTTCAAGGCTGGCCTCGGTGAGCAGGTCGAGCCCGCCCGACGATTTACGGAGGACGAGTACCTGACTCATGGAAAGCAGGTCAAGGCCGCCATCGAAGCTGCTCTTCGGACGCCACGCTCCCTTGGCCAGGGCACGCAGCTTGCCAAACTCTCGACAGTAGATCGTGACAACGCTGCTTGTCTCGCCGAAAGGGATCGTGCGGATCACGATCGCGAGCGTCTTCTCAGCGGCCATGGGCTCATTTCCGCGGTCGGCGAGGCGGGGCGGGAAGGCCGATGGCGACCATCACATCTCGCTCCTTCCTGCGCATCCTACGCCGCTCGCCGGGAGTGACGTCATCAAAGCCAGTCAGATGCAACAGGCCGTGGACAACGTAATACCCCAACTCCTGTCGTGGCTGCCACCCGACTTCACGAGCCACGCGCCGAGCGGTCTCAGCACTCACGACGATATCTCCCGCGATGACCCCGTCTCCTCCCGAGAGATCGAACGTGAGCACATCGGTCGGATCGGGAAGGCCCATCCAGCGATGGTGAAGCGATGCGATTTCCGCATCGTTCACGATCGCGACGGTGATGGCAGCGGCATCATGGCCGAGGGCCGTGATGGCCCGCCGCGCAACCCGCCCCAGCCACACGGCATTGACCCGCACGACCTTCTGACGGTTCACCACATCAACGCTGATGGACATAGTGACTCGTTCTGAACGGACCGCGAACTGACCCCATCCAAGCCCCCGGCGAGAGCCGGGGGCTGCGGGTAGCCGGCCCACCTGTGTGCCATGCGCGAGCAGGCTCGCCCAACAAGCCGCAGCCCCCTCGCTCTCGCGAGGGACTTCCATGATAGTTCCAACGCCCAACAAGCCGCGCAACCAAAAGGGATCCGGCCGCACGGAGGGGCGGCGCAAGCGGCGGGGCCATGGATGGCCCGCCGCGATTAAGCAGTCCGCTGATCCGGGTATTTCACTCGGCCGTGATAGACCGCAGTGAGGCTCTTCACGAGGCTCGTCTCGACGGTCTTGAGCTCCTCGAGCGTGAGGCCGCATTCGTCAAACTGGCCGTCATTGAGCCGCTTCTGGGCCAGGTCGTGGACAAGGCTCGCGATCCGCGCGGGCGTGGGCTCGGTGAGCGTGCGGCTGGCGCTCTCGGCGGCGTCGGCGAGCATCATCACGGCCGATTCGCGGGTGCTCGGCTTCGGGCCTGGATAGCGGTAGGTCTGCTCGTCTGGGTTGCTGCCGTTCGGATCAGCCTGCGACCGCTCGGTGGCACGCCGGTAGAAATACTCCACGAGCGTCGTGCCGTGATGCTCGGCGATCAAGTCGATGATCGGTTGGGGGAGGTTGTATTGCCGCGCGAGCTCCACGCCCTCCTTGACATGCGCGATGATGATGAGCGTGCTCATCGCGGGCACGAGTGACTCGTGGCGATTCTCCTGCCCCTGATTCTCGATGAAATAAGCCGGCTTGAGCATCTTGCCGATGTCGTGAAAATACGCCCCCACGCGAACCAGCAGCCCCCGCGCACCGATCGCCTCCGCCGCTGCCTCGGCGAGGCTCGCCACGTTAATCGAATGGTTGTAGGTGCCGGGGGCGCGCCGGACGAGCTCCTGGAGGAGCGGATGGGCTACGTCGCCCACCTCGAAAAGGCTCAAATCCGTGAGCACGCCAAACGATCGTTCCACGAAGGGCAAGAGACCAGACATGAGGAAGCCAGCCAGGAGCGTCCAGGTGCCGGTGCGGGCCGCTTCGTAGACCATCTGAAGATCGAACGGCCGTTCGTGGAGCAGGTTGACGCCAATCTGCGTGAGCATCGCCACCGCGCCCGCCCAAAGACCCACATAGATCAGCTTGCTGCGGGTACGGATACGGCCCGTCCAGAAGACCATTGCGGCAGCGGCGGCCGTGAGCGTGATGTATTCAGGCAGGCCACGGCCCAGGCCGAGCACCACGACAAGCGACACTTCGGCGGCCAAAAGAAGCGCGAGATCCTCGTCATAGGCAATCGCGATCGTCATCGCAAAAAGCAGAAGCGGTACCACGTGGGCCTGCCACGCGTCGCCGGCCGTGAGCATGCAGAGCACCACCGTGACCACGGAAAAACAGACCAGCGTGACGACGTGGCCGAAATCGTCCAGGAGATCCCGATGATTCAGATGGATGTAAAACGCCGAGAGGGTAAACATCGCCGCGAACAATCCGAGCATTGCCAGCACTCGGGCGAGCCGCTGCCGCGGATCCTGCTGGCGAAGAAATTCGTCATGCTCGCGCCGCAAGAGCGAGAGTGATTCAGCGGTGATCGACTTGCTCGCCTCGGCCAAGAGGCTTTCCTTCTGATAGGAAACGAACTGGGCGGGAGTGCGGTCGCTGGCTTCTTTTTTGGCCCGCGCCGTGCTCTCCTGGTCGATCTCCAGCGTGCCGGAGATCCGCGGCTCGATCCAGGCCACGATCCGATCCACAAATGGGCTCTCACCAAGCTCATCGATGATCCGTGTCCGAAGCCTAGCCTTGGCCTCGACCATAAGCACCTGCGGCACCTGCACGCGGATTGTCTCGGCAGGATTTCCGATCGGGTGCACATCGACCTCGTTCTGGCTGCCCTCGTCGAACGTGTGCTGAATCTTCTCGAGCACACCCGTTGTCTCGAGCTCCTGGAAGGCCACGTCGATGCCTTTCTCGACGAGCAGAAGTTTTTCCTTCGTGTCGATGCGATTGCGGAATCGCTGAAACTCTTGCTCGGCTTTCGCGATCCGCTCAGCCATCTCGGGCGTCGGAGACCGTGACCGGTTCCCACGCGCCGGCTTCTCGGCGCGTTGAGGAGAGGCGGGCTTCTCTCCCTTTGCGTCCTTCTGGTCCGGCGCTGCGCTGAGATCAGGGGGCTCGGGGGCCATGGGCGGCGGCTGCGGTGGTGGCACATGCTCGAGAATCCCCGCGGCCTCGGGGGCCAGCTCGCCCCATGCCTCGCGGGGCACCGTCGCGAGCGAGTCGGCGGCAGCGATCTCGGCGGCTCGATTCTTGAGGCCGTCGCGGAGTCCCACGATCGGGGCCTTGTCATGGGCATACACAACCCGCACCCTCGACGTGGCCCGTTCGCGGGCGAGCCTGGTCGCGTCGAGGTCGGGCTTGTCGAACGCCACCCGCGACACAACGCCGTGTACGGGCATCGAGCCCACCTGATACCCGAAGGGTTCAACCCAGCCCTGGAGGAGGATCAGCAGGACCGCCGACGCGGCCATGCAAAGCCCGAGCCGCAGGAGCACGTCCGGACGTGCCATCCGCTCGGCAAGCATCCCCCAAAAGCCATGCGGCAGATCGAGTGAGCCGGGACGGCTGCGGCGACGGGTGATAGGGGAACCAAGTGGCATCGTGTTACCGGTCGTAGGCCTCGACGATCCGCTGCACGAGCGGATGACGCACGATATCCACGGCGGCAAGCCGTACATGGCCGAAGCCATCCACACCGTGAAGCCTCGCCATCGCGTCGACCAGCCCACTCGTGCGATCGGGGGGAAGATCGATCTGGGTCGTGTCGCCCGAGATCACCATCTTCGAGCCGTTCCCCAAGCGTGTAAGGAACATCTTCATCTGCGAGACGGTCGTGTTCTGGGCCTCGTCGAGAATGATGAAGGCATTGTTGAGCGTGCGGCCGCGCATGTAGGCCAGCGGAATCATCTCCACGATATCTTGCTCGGTGAGCCGCTTGAGGTGCTCGTATTCCATCATCTCGCGGAGTGCGTCCATGACCGGCCGCAGATACGGATTGATCTTGGCCTGGAGGTCGCCGGGCAGAAAGCCGAGGCTCTCCCCTGCCTCGACCGCCGGCCGCACAAGGACGATTTTCTTGACCTGCTCCGCGCGGAGGGCCGACACCGCGACAGCCACCGCCAGAAACGTCTTGCCGCTTCCAGCCGGGCCGGTGCAGAGGACCACGTCGTGGTCGCGGATCGCCTTCACATAGGCCGCTTGGCCGACGGACCGAGGCACGAACTGACCGCCCGGCCTCTGGACCTCGATGGGCTCGTGGCGGTGCGTCGCTTCCTCCCCGGTCGCGATTGCAAGCAGTCGATCGACCTCGTCAGCCGACACGCTGCCCTTGTCGTGGGCAATGCGGTCGAGCTCTTCGAAGACCTCGGTGGCGCGGGCCACGGCGGCGTCGTCCCCTTCAATATGGATCGAATCGCCGCGGGCAGACACGCCGACGCCGAGCACGTCGCGAATCCGGCGAAGGTGGCAGTCCCGTGGCCCGAAGATCGCGCCGAGCCGTTTCGTGTCGAGAACCGCGATGGTTGAGCGAGGCATCGAAGAACCGCAGGGGGCAGTTCGGCCGGCGGTGTCAGGGGATGGAATGGAAAATCGCGTCTGCCTTACTATAGCTCACGGCTATAGCTCACGGAGCCGGTCGCCTGGCTTTCCCGCGGAGCCGCCGCCTGTTCCGCACTCGTTTTCGGCGGGTTTCACATGCCGAGGTCGCTCCAAATCCATAGAAACCAGGCGACGGGAGCGGCCAGCAGCGTGGCATCCACGAGGTCGAGGAATCCACCGAGGGCCCCGAGCGAGTGGCCCGAGTCTTTGGCGTCGAGCTCCCGCTTGACGAGCGACTCCGCGAGGTCGCCGACCATCCCCGCAATGCCGACGGCCAGGCCGTAGACGGGCCAGCCGCCCAAGGGCCGCGCGGTTACGCCATGGAAGACCTCGATAAAGAGCCATGCAATGGCCAGCGACGCAGCGAGCGACGCGACGGCCCCTTCCCATGTCTTCCCGGGGCTCAGAATCAGCGCCATCCGGTTCCGCCCAAGTCTCGAGCCAACGAGATACGCAGCGACGTCGCCTCCTTTGACGACCGCCAGCATGCTGGCCAGGGGCACGAGTGCCAGAAGGCCCGACGTCGCTGGCAAGAGCCGCAGCCGCATCATGAATGCCAACGGCAGGCCGATCGCCGCGACGGTGGCGAAGCCGGCGACCAATCTCGTGAGCGCCCCGGTATCGCGTCGGTAGCCTGCGATTTCCACAACGACCATCACTGCCAACACGCCTGAGAGGGCAAGCGCGAGGGTGTCCATCCCGAGCATTCGCGAGCTCGCCATGTCGTGTACTGCCAGAGGAAGAATCGCAAGCGATGCAGTCGCCACCGGCACCAGCAGGCGACGAAGGAACACACCGCGTGCCGCGGCCATGCGCACGACCTCAAGGCTCCCGCCGACCGCGAACGCCCCGGCCACGAGCACGAGCCAGTGGCCTGGTCGCGCGCCCATGAACCCGGTCACATCGGCCCAGCAGACCGCAGCGAACACCGCGGCCACGATGAGTGCGACGACCGACCGCTTGACGAGCGATCCGGGATGGGGCGGCGATGCGGGCGTTGTGGTCACGATGGGCCGAGGCCTCCGAATCGTCGATCGCGGGTCGCGAAGGCGTCACACGCTTCTTCAAGGTGGACCTCCGCAAAATCGGGCCAGGCCACCGGCGTCACCCAGAATTCGGCGTAGCTGATCTGCCACAACAGAAAATTGCTCACCCGCATTTCACCGGCGGTACGAATGAGGAGATCGGGATCGGGCATGCCGGCCGTTGCGAGCCGCGCGGCCACGGCCTCTTCGTCGATCGTCTCGGGGTCGAGCCGCCCTGCGGCTACGTCACGAGCCAGCGACCGCGCCGCCGCCGCGATCTCACCGCGGGCACCGTAGTTGATCGCAAGGCACAGCCGCATGCCGTCGTTGCCCGCGCAGCGATCGACGGTTTCATCGAGCTTGGCGAGCGTGCTCTCGGGCAGTCCCTCGCGCGAGCCGACGACAGCCAACTGCACCCGCTGCCGCATGAGAAGGTCGCGTTCCTCGACCATATAGTGACCAAGCAGCTCCATGAGGAACGCCAGCTCGGTCGGTGGCCGGCGCCAGTTCTCACTCGACAGGCAATAGAGCGTGAGCTGCTCGATGCCCATCCGCACGCAGTGTTCGGTGATCCGCCGCACGCTCGCGACGCCTTGGCGATGCCCCTCGATCCGCGGGAGCCCGCGCTCCTGAGCCCAACGGCCGTTGCCATCCATGATGATGGCTACGTGGCGAGGCAGCACGCGGGCTGGCGGCTCGGCGGTCGCACTCGGGCGGGGCGTGGGCGAGGCGGCCTCGGCCGTCAGGCTCCCGCCGCGGGACTGGGCTGGGGTCGTTGCCATGATGCCTTTGACGCGACAGAGGAATGGGCGTCGCAGAAGATGGTCTGCGCTCGGTCGGGGCCCACCGACACGATCGACACCGGCCGGCCAACAAAATCGGAGATCGCAGCAAGATAGCAGCGAGCTTCGGCGGGGAGATCGGTCTCGGATCGGACGTCGGCCAGCTCACCGGGCCAGCCCTGAAACCGCTCATACACCGGCACAGCCCGCTCGATGTCAGCGATCTGGCTCGGGAACTGCGTGACGCGTCGGCCGTCAATTTCATAGGCCGTGCAGACCAGGATCTCGTCGAGGCCGCCGAGCACATCGAGGAGCATCACGGCCAACTCATCAACGCCCGACAGCCTCGCTGTGTAGCGGGCGGCCACCGCGTCGAACCATCCGCACCGCCGCGGACGGCCGGTGACCGTGCCGTACTCGCGGCCACGCCTGCGGAGATGTTCGCCGATGGCGTTTCCTTGTTCCGTGGGCAGCGGGCCACCGCCCACGCGGGTCGAGTAGGCCTTCACAACGCCGATCACGCGATCCACCCAGCGGCCGGGCACGCCCGAGCCAGCGGCCACGCCCACGCCCGACGAGTTGCTCGAGGTGACAAATGGATACGTGCCATGATCGACATCGAGCAGCGCCCCCTGGGCCCCCTCGAAGAGCACGCGACGGCCCGCCTCCACCGCATCCAGCAAAAACGACGTCGTGTCGCTGACAAGAGGCCGCAGCCGTTCGGCATACGCGGTGTACTCGCGAAGAATCGTCGCGGGATCGAGCGGGGGCGTATCGTCACCGGGCTGTCGCCACGACGCGAGCATCCGGTTCTTGAAGGAGGCCACGTGGGTGATGCGTTCGGGGAGATCGCTTTGGTAGAGGTCGCCGAGGCGAATGGCGAGGGCCCGCCCCACCTTGTCGCGGTAGCAGGGCCCGATGCCGCGCCCCGTGGTGCCGATCGCGCCGCCTCCGGAGAGGCTCGCGTCGAGCACCTTGTCTTCGGCCACGTGCCATGGGAATACGACGTGGGCCCGGTCGCTGATCTGCAGCTTGCCATTGATCGCCACGCCCCGTGCCTCGAGGCCGTCGATCTCCTTGATGACGCTCGCGGGATCGAGCACCACGCCACCGGTGATGACGCAGTCAATGCCGTCGCGGAGGATGCCGCTCGGGATGAGCGAGAGCTTCCACGTCTGACCGCCGGCAACGACGGTGTGGCCAGCGTTGGCTCCGCCGGCGTAGCGCACGACGAGGTCATGCCGCTCCGTCAGGATATCGACGAGCTTGCCTTTGGCCTCGTCACCCCATTGCAGTCCGATGACACAGGTGCCGGGCACGTTTGCAGAACCTCCTCGACGCTTTTTGAAAAAGTCGGAGGCTTTCTCGTACACGACCTCCCCTCAGAGTGTAAAACCACTGTAAAACAGGTCAAGCGTCGCTGTATGAAACCCCAGTCTGGGACCGTCTTCCACGTCACCGCCGAAGCCGCGGGCACGACGCTCGCAGCCTTCCTCCGGGCCGAGCTCGGCCATGCGACCTGGTCGCGAGTCCAAAAACTCGTGCTCGGCCGCCATGTGCTCGTCCACGGCAACATTGCCACCGACATCGCCCGCCGGCTGAAGGTTGGCGAAGTGGTGAAGGTGCTCGAGGCGGCTGCTCCAAAACCGCCGGGAGCGCGGGACGTGAGGATCGTCCATCTCGACGACGACGTCGTGGTAGTCGAGAAGCCCGCCGGCGTCACGACGACCAGGCACCATGAAGAGCGAAGCTGGCCGGCGCGGCGACGCCAGGTGCAGCCCACGCTCGAAGAGCTTGTGCCCGAGGCGATCGAAACAAAGCTCGCCGCTGGACGACCGAAGGGCGGACCGCGGCGCGGCAAGTCATCCGCCCCGAAGCCTCGCCGACGAGTGCCGCCGGTGCGCGGCGTCCATCGCATCGACCGCGAGACGAGTGGGCTCGTGGCCTTCGCGCGGAACGTGCCGGCGGCGCGGATTCTCGCCGAGCAGTTTCGGCTCCACACGACGCACCGACGGTATCTGGCGATCGTGGTGGGCCGCGTGGGCGCGGGCACGATTCGCACGCGGCTCCTTCGCGACCGTGGTGACGGCCGCCGTGGTTCGACCGATGGCGAAGACGATGAAGACGAAGGCAAGCTCGCGATCACGCATGTCGCGCCGGTCGAGCATTTTGGAGATGCGTACACGCTCGTGGAGTGTCGGCTCGAAACCGGCCGCACGCATCAGATTCGCATCCACATGTCGGAGACTGGCCATCCGGTGTGTGGTGAGCCGGTCTATGCACAGACACGCAAAGGCAATGCGAAGGACGAATCAAAAGCCCCGCGAACGATGCTCCACGCCGCCGAGCTGGGCTTCGTGCATCCGGTGACGGGCGACGAGCTGCGATTCGAGAGCCCCCTTCCCGCCGACATGCGGAAGCTGCTCGCCGACCTCCGCAAGCGGTTTCGGTGATGCTGTGTGGTGGCTCAGGAGGTCACCCGCTGGGTGGCTCGGGGTGGCCCGTGTCACGTCGGCCGGACGTTCGCGAAGGGCATCTGCTTTCGCGCCGTCGCCGCCGTCCCGGCGTCGGCTCCGTCTTGCGGTCGCCGGGCGAAGCCCGGCTCCTATCGATCTGCCTTTCGCGCCGTCGACGAAAACCGCGCTTCGCCATCCTGGCTCCGCTTGTTTTCCACGCCGGCGAC
>CAYZHH010000069.1:0-2505 GCA_964478275.1 uncultured Candidatus Kuenenia sp. | reverse complement strand
TCGACGAAAACCGCGCTTCGCCATCCTGGCTCCGCTTGTTTTCCACGCCGGCGACATGACACGGGCCACCCCGAGCGGAAAGCGTATTGAGGCGAACACTGGCGCTGTCGGCAGAACGCTGGTTCGTGCCTACCGGCCGACCGCGCCGACTGCTTCGCCGCCGGCTCGCGTGGCCGCGGCTCGCCAGGCGGCTGTGTCAACCGAGTCGTCCACGAAACGCACTGCCGTGTCGGCAAACACCACATTCACGCCGCTTCCGTGTCGGCTGCGGGCCGTGCGCCATCCGTAGCCGGCGTACTGCCGCGCCTTGTCAGCCGTGTTCATGACCGCTGCCAGGCAATCGAGCCGGTCGGCATTGGGCTGCCGATCGTGGTTGTAGAGGGTCGTGCGGTATTCGCCGTTGGCCCACGAGAACCCGCGCAGGTCGGTGAAGTTGTAGTAGAGCGGGCGGTTGCAGCCGGCGTCGGTGAGTGGCGTCGCGAACGTGAAGCCGTAGCCTGTTGCCGGTTCTATACCGGTGCGGCTCGTCGTGGCGCGGGGGCCGTCGCCGAGGATGCTCTCGGAGAAGGCGACCGTTTTTGAGAGCCCGTCGGAGACATCGCGGGGACGGACGCGGGAGTTGATGAAGAAGAGCCCGTCGGTCTCGAAGGGTGTGCCGCCGCCGATGCCGCTGCCGGTGCAGCCGGCGTAGTTCGTGGGCCCAAACGTCTCCGACACGCGCTGTCCGCGATCACTGGGACAGAGGAAGAGGGGCACGGTGCGGGCCACCACCTCGCGGTTTTGCGTTGCGATCGAGTCGCCCCCCACGCCCGTATAGAGCGGCACGGTGAGATCAAGATCGTCGAGGAGTTGTTCTTCTTCGTAGAATGGAGCAAGGTGGGCAAGCACCGACCAGCGAAAGAACTGGTGTGGCAAATTTGGGTTCTCGGCCCACTCGCGAGACTCAGCTCCGACGGGATATCGGCCGCGGGCCACCTCGTGGTTCGCAAGCGCCAGGCCGAGCTGCCGCAGGTTGTTGCTGCAGGTCGTGCGGCGGACCGACTCACGCGCCGCCTGGAGCGCTGGCAGAAGAATCCCCACGAGCACCCCGAGGAGTGCAACGACGACGAGCACTTCGACGAGCGTGAAGCCAGTGCGGCGGTTCATTCCGCCATCGTAGCCTGTCGGCGGCGCCGCAGGAGTGCGGCCCCGGCGACCAGGCCGATCCCCACGAGCGTCAGCGTGCCCGGCTCGGGAACCGGGGCGACGGTGATGCCGCCGACCTGCCCGAGGCCGAGGTCGTAGGAGCCGATGAGCGATCCGTCGTTCGCGAAGCGGTAGATCTCGAACGGGTTCGCGCCAGAAGCGTCCCCGGCGAGGAGGTTGCCATTGGAAAGTTGGGCAAGTGAGCTGGTGGCAAACGGTGTCGAGGTGTTGGCGAAGACCGAGGTAATGTCGGTCGTGAGATCGGTCGCCAGGATCAGGCCGTTCATGATGCTCGCGGTGTAGAGCGTATCGCCGTTGATGACGAGCCCGGTGGGCCCGGCAAGACTCGAAGCGCCGTTGGCGATCACCTCGCCCACGTAGGTGCCACTCGAATCAAAACGCTTGACGGGGCCGCTGGCGGTGAACGTCAGAAAGTTGTACGTCTGGTCGCTCACATACAGGCTGCCGTCGCTCGCGACCGCAAGGCCAGGGCTGCTGGCGAGGCTTCCGCCGCTGGTGTAGTTGCTCTGCGTCGGGGGGCCACTCGTGATGCCTGCGAGTTGAACGATTTCTCCGGTGTCCACGAAGAAGGGGTTCCGACCCACGAGGAGATCAGCGCCTTTGAAGGCCACGCTTCCAGGGAAGATGTCGTAGGCAAATGTGTAGACGGTCGAGAGCGAATTCAAGCCGATGTCGTATCGGGCGATAGATGGCGCCGTGGCGCCACCGTCGCCGCTCGCACCGATATAGAGTTTGCCGTCGGGACCGAAGGCGAGGGACGTCGGGGAGACCAGCGTGCCGCCGGCCACGAGCGTTGTCCGCGTGCCGACGGGGTCGGTGGAGTCGAAACGGACGAGCTCACCACTGGAAAAACTGGCGACGTAGACCATCTCGCTACGGGCGGTTGATGCGATGGCCGCGGCGGCGAGGCAGGCGAAGAGGATCGTTGTGAGGCGGGGCAGCGAAAGGCGGGAAGGCACGGTGGGAATCTCCAGAGAGCGACCGCAGGCTGCCATCCCCGCATGCGACGAGGAGAAGGAGAACCTGCCAAAATGTGAACGCGTGGGGCCCATCGCCGAAGCGAGGCGAAGGGCGGAAGAAAGGGAGATCGTCGCCGGCAAAAAGCGGCAGACGTCTCAGGCGTTCACGAGCGGCTCCTGGAAATCGGTCCGGCGGACGAACATATTCGCCTCGCCAACGCCCGAAATCTACCTGTCCGCTAACCGCCCCGCAAGGCACGCGCCCCTGCGGCCGCAAGCGGAATTGCCCGGCTAGGATTCGAACCTAGACAAAGAGAACCAAAATCTCTTGTGCTACCGT
>CAYZHH010000068.1:8808-14114 GCA_964478275.1 uncultured Candidatus Kuenenia sp. | reverse complement strand
ACCCGTGTTCCCGTTCAAACTCACTTCCGATGATGGCGTCGTAGCACATCCATGCTGTTTTCTGGCAGCGGGGTGTCGAGGCCGCGGTCTGCGGCATGCCAAAGGAGCGCCGCAGACCCGATGAGCGTCATGCTCGCAGGCTCCTCGAGACGCTGGCCCCGGTCCGTGAGCCACGCGATGATCTGCTGGGGCTTGGAAAGCTCTCGGCGTGGCATAGTGAGCGAGGATACGGCGCCCCGGAGCACTTCCGCAATCGGCGACCACAGCAATGCAGGGTGCGTCAACGACTCCACATGATTATTGACGCAGGGCAGGAACCCGCTACACTCTATTTGTTTTCCGAATGATGCCGCGCGGGATCATTCGGATTATTTATCCGGGACGAGGCGGAAACTCGGCTCCCGGACCGCTTCCAGCGGGGGTTCCATGAACCTCAAATCCCTGAAGGTTTTCTGCGACATCGTCTCCCGGCGGAGCTTTTCCCGCGCGGCCGAGGACAACGGCATTTCGCAGTCGGCCGCCAGCCAGGTGGTCGGCCAGCTCGAGAACCACCTCGACGTGCTGCTCATCGAGCGCTCAAAGCGGCCCCTCGCCCCGACGGCCGAGGGCAAGGTGTTCTTCGACGGATCCCGGAAGCTCCTTGCAGCGTATGAGGCGCTCGAAGACGAGGTTCGCACCCTTCACGAGGAGGTCGCAGGAAGAGTCCGCGTGGCCGCGATCTATTCGGTCGGCCTCCACCACATGAGCCGCTACGTCCAGGAGTTTCGCACCCAGCATCCCAAGGCGAATGTCCGCCTCGAATACCTCCATCCCGAGCGGGTGCTCGAGTCGGTCGAGCATGGTGACGCCGACCTCGGCATCGTGAGCTACCCGCGAAGCACCCGGCTCGTCGAGGCGGAGCCCTGGCGTGAAGAGCGGCTGGTGATCGTCTGCTCGCCTGAGAATCCACTTGCCGCCTCCGATGAGTCGCCGCTCTCCGCGCTCGCGGGCCGGCCGATGGTGGCCTTCGATCCCGACCTGGTCATTCGCCATGAGATCGATAGGGTTCTCCATGCCCACGACGTCACGCCGGATGTGGTCATGGAGTTTGACAACATCGAGACCATCAAGCGGGCCCTCGAAATCGATGCCGGCTTCGCGATCCTCCCCGAGCCCACCATCCTCCGCGAAGTGGCCGCAGGCACACTCGCCCGCGTGCGAGTCGCCGATGACGACGCGGCCCGCCAGCTCGTCCGCCCCCTGGGTATCATCCGCGGCCGCAACCGCACGCTCGCCCCCACCGCCCAACGGTTCCTCGACCTCCTGCGCGGCCACGCCGCCGACACCGATGTGGTGTCGCTTCAGAGCGTTGCCGGAGCAGGATCATGAAGAAGTCACATTGGCTTGCTCAACAACCCGCTGCCCCATACAACCCGCGCTGCCCCATCGCTATCGCGAAGGGCTTGTATGTCGATGTCGGCGCCAACGATGGGGACTGGTCTCGCCCCGCTGCCCCATCGCTATCGCGAAGGGCTTGTATGGGCATGCACGGCCCCTATTCCAATACAAGCCCCTGGCGCCAGCCGGGGGACTGCGGGTCAACCACCACCCACCCATCCATTCCAAACCGGGCTCGCTCAACATCCCGCCGACCCATACAGCCCGCTGCCCCATCGCTATCGCGAAGGGCTTGTATGTCGATGTCGGCGCCAACGATGGGGACTGGTCTCGCCCCGCTGCCCCATCGCTATCGCGAAGGGCTTGTATGACTGAAGGCGCTCTCCCATGAAGAACATCATCCGTCGCAACGGCTTTCCACCCGCCCAAGGTCTCTACGACCCCGCCAACGAACATGACGCTTGTGGCGTGGGCTTCGTCGTCAACATGTTCGGCCGCCGGAGCCACCGGATCGTCGAGCAAGGTCTCGAGGTGCTCGAAAACCTTACGCACCGCGGCGCCTGCGGCTGCGACCCGCTCACCGGCGACGGCGCCGGCATCCTGTTGCAACTGCCGCATGACTTCTTTGCCGCCGCGGCCCCTGCGGCGGGCGTCAAACTGCCGGCGGCTGGCGACTGGGCCACTGGAAACATCTTCCTCCCGCCATCCGAAGGTGACCGCGAGGCGGCCGAGGCCTTCTTCGAGAAGATCTGCGGCGAGGTAGGGCTCGAGTTCCTCGGCTGGCGCACTGTGCCCACCGACAACTCATCTATCGGCGGCACCGCCCGCGACGTCGAGCCTGTCATCCGGCAGGCGTTCGTGGGCCGCGGCAAGAAGGTCGCCCGCGACCACTTCGAGTGGAAGCTCTTTGTGCTTCGCAAGCGATTTGGAATCGAGATCGGCACGCTGGGCCTCTCCGAGCAAGCGTTTATCTACGTCTGCTCGCTGTCGAGCAAGACGCTTGTCTACAAGGGGCTGTTGCTCGCCGACCAGGTCGCGAAGTATTTCCCCGACCTGCGGGATGAAAAACTCACCTCGGCGCTCGCGCTTGTCCACCAGCGGTACAGCACCAACACGTTCCCCACGTGGGATCTCGCCCATCCCTTCCGCTACATCGCCCACAACGGCGAGATCAACACTGTCCGCGGCAACATCAACTGGATGCATGCCCGCGAGAGCATGCTCGCCCATCCCGTGTTTGGGCCCGATCTCGACAAGATCACGCCGATCATCCGCGAGGGCGGCAGCGACTCCGCCTGCTTCGACAACGCCCTCGAGTTGCTCGTGCTCACTGGCCGCTCGCTCGAGGAAGCGGTCAGCATGTGCATCCCCGAGCCGTGGAGCGGCCACGAGAGCATGGCCGACGACCTCAAGGCCTACTACGAATACCAGGCCTGCCTGATGGAACCGTGGGACGGCCCGGCGGCGGTGGCCTTTACCGACGGCGTGCGGATCGGCGCCACGCTCGATCGCAACGGCCTGCGGCCCGGCCGCTGGTGGCAATTGAAGGATGGCCTCGTGGTGATGGCGAGCGAAGCCGGTGTGCTCGACCTGCCGCCGGCAGACGTTGTCCGCAAGGGACGGCTCCAGCCAGGTCGCATGTTCCTCGTGGATACGAAGGAAGGCCGCATCGTCGAAGACGACGAGATCAAGAAAAAGCTCGCGTCGGCCAAGCCGTGGCGGGAATGGATCGCGGGCAACCAGGTGCGCCTTGATGCCCTCACCGATCCTCCGGGCCTTGCGGATGTGACCCATTCACGGGCCGTTCGCCCCGAGGAACTGCATCACCGAAACGGCGACGCCACCCCCTCGGCCACCGACCCCTGGCGGGCCGCCGGTGTCGCGGGCGAGCGGGCAAGCCTTCTCGAGCTCCAGCGGGCCTTCGGCTTCACGCTCGAGGATCTCCGCGTGATCATCGCCCCGATGGCCACCGCCGGCGCCGAGCCCATCGGTTCCATGGGCAACGACACGCCGCTGGCCGTCCTCTCCGACCGGCCACAGATGCTTGCCAACTACTTCAAGCAGCTCTTCGCGCAGGTTACCAATCCCCCGCTCGACGCGATCCGTGAGGAAATCATCACGTCGATGATCACCACGATCGGCTGCGAGGGAAACCTCCTGGCAGCCACGCCTGAGCAGGCGCAGCTCCTGCGGCTGGAATCGCCGATCCTCACGAACGCCGATTGCGCGCGGATCAAGAGCCTCGGCTCCGGCACGGTAGCCGAGCATGCCGGGCTCGTCGCGCGAACGCTCTCGATGCTCTTTCCTGCGGCTGACGGTGCCGCCGGGATGCGGAAGCGACTCGACGATCTTCGGGCCGAGGCGAGCACCGCGGTTTCCAACGGCGTGACTGTTGTCGTCCTCTCCGACCGTGGCGTCTCGGCCGACATGGCCGCCGTGCCGAGCCTCCTCGCGACAGCGAGCGTCCACCACCATCTCGTTCGCGAGGGCACTCGCACCCGCTGCGGAATCGTCGTCGAGACGGGTGAGGCCCGCGAGGTCCACCACTTCGCCACGCTCACCGGCTACGGCGCCGGCGCGGTGAACCCGTATGTCGCGTTCGCCACGATCGACCAAATGCAGGCCGAACGGATGATCGACGCCGACATTCCCCGCGACAAGCTCCATGCCTATTTCGTGAAGGCTGCAACAAAAGGCCTGCTCAAGGTGATGAGCAAGATGGGCATCTCCACGCAGCAGAGCTACCGCGGCGCCCAGATTTTTGAGGCGGTGGGTATCGAGCGGCCGTTCATCGATGAGTTCTTCACGCGGACGGCCAGCCGCATCGGCGGCATCGGCCTGGCCGAAGTGGCCGAGGAGACGCTCCGTCGTCACGAGCACGCCTGGCCCAAGACCACCGTGCCGCAGACGCTCGAGCTCGACGTGGGTGGCCGCTACTCCTGGCGCCGAAAGGGCGAGGCCCACATCTTCAATCCCGATGTGGTCGCTTCGCTTCAGCGTGCTACTCAAGTCAACAGCCGCGAGGAGTTCAAGAAGTTTCAGCGGCTCATCGACGAGCAGCAGTCGCAGCTGTTGACGCTGCGGGGCCTGCTCGAGTTCAAGCCATCGCAGGCTCCGGTGCCGCTCGAGGAAGTCGAGCCCGCCACGGCGATCGTGCGGCGGTTCGCCACCGGCGCGATGTCGTATGGCTCGATCTCGAAGGAAGCCCATGAGACGCTCGCCGTCGCCATGAACCGCCTTGGCGGCTCGAGCAACACCGGCGAAGGCGGCGAAGACCCGCTGCGCTACACCCTCGAGCCCAACGGCGACAGCAAAAACTCGAAGATCAAGCAGGTGGCCAGCGGCCGTTTTGGGGTCACAAGCCTCTACCTCGTGAACGCCAAGGAACTGCAAATCAAGATGGCCCAGGGCGCAAAGCCGGGCGAAGGGGGCCAGCTTCCGGGGCACAAGGTGGACCTCGAGATTGCTCGCATTCGTCATAGCACGCCCGGGGTAGGCCTCATTTCGCCGCCGCCCCACCACGACATCTACTCGATCGAGGATCTCGCCCAGCTCATTCACGATCTCAAGAACGCCAACCACCACGCCCGGATCTCGGTCAAGCTCGTGGCCGAGGTGGGTGTGGGCACGGTGGCCGCTGGTGTAGCGAAGGGCAAGGCCGACGTCGTGCTCATCTCGGGGCATGACGGCGGCACGGGCGCAAGCCCGCAGACCTCGATCATGCACGCTGGGCTGCCGTGGGAGCTCGGGCTTGCCGAGGCTCATCAGGTGCTCGTGATGAACGACCTCCGCAGCCGGATCGTCGTCCAGACCGACGGCCAAATTCGTACCGCGAAAGACGTCGTCGTGGCCACGCTCTTGGGTGCCGAGGAGTTTGGCATCGCCACCGCGTCGCTCGTGGTGTTGGGCTGCATCATGATGCGGAAGTG
>CAYZHH010000068.1:0-8798 GCA_964478275.1 uncultured Candidatus Kuenenia sp. | reverse complement strand
GTGTCACCTCAACACCTGCCCCGTGGGCGTGGCCACCCAGGATCCCGAGCTCAGGAAAAAATTCACCGGCCAGCCCGAGCATGTCGTCAACTACTTCTTCATGCTCGCCGAGGAAGTGCGCGAGGTCATGGCAAAGCTCGGTTTTCGCACGATCGACGAGATGGTGGGCCGCGTCGATAAGCTCGACACGCGGGCCGCGATCAACCACTGGAAGGCCAAGGGGCTCGACTTCTCGACGATCCTCCACCGTCCCGAGGTGCCCGCGCACGTCAAGACCCACCGGGTCGAGTCGCAGGACCACGGCATCGAGCGATCGCTCGACATGACCACGCTCCTCGACCTCTGCAAGCCGGCGCTCGACGAGAAGAAGCCTGTGTCGCTCGAGCTGCCGATCCGCAACATCAACCGCACGGTCGGGACGATTCTTTCGAGCGAGGTTACGCGGCGGTACGGAGCCGGCGGCCTGCCCAACGGCACGATCAAGATTCACTTTCGCGGCACGGCCGGCCAGAGCGTGCTGGCGTTTGGCTCGCCGGGGGTCCAGGTGACCGTCGAGGGCGACGTCAACGACTACTGCGGCAAGGGGCTCTCGGGCGGGCGCGTGATCGTGAGGCCCGACCGCGAAGCCACGTTCAAGGCCGAGGATCATGTGATCGCCGGCAACGTCGTGGCCTACGGAGCGACCGCCGGCGAGATTTATCTCCGCGGCCGCTGTGGTGAGCGGTTCCTCGTGCGAAACTCCGGGGTTGAGGCGGTCGCCGAGGGCACCGGCGACCACGGCTGCGAATACATGACCGGCGGCCGCGCGGTGATCCTCGGCAAGACGGGCCGCAACTTTGCCGCCGGCATGAGTGGCGGCATCGCGTATGTCTGGGACGAGGACGGCACGTTCATTCCCAAAGTGAACAAGGAGATGGTAGACCTCGAACCGCTCGACACGCAGGACGCCGACTACGTCCGCGACATGATCGCCCGGCACGTCGAATTCACAGGCAGCACCCGCGGTCAGGAGATCCTGGCGCGATGGGAGACCGAGCAGTCACGCTTCGTGAAGGTCATGCCCACCGACTACAAACGCGCGCTCGAGGAAACAAATAGGGTCGGGAGCCATTTCTCGGTCGGCGCAGGTGCTTCACAGAAATGACTCCCGACCCTCTATTCAAGCAAGGAGCAAGGCATGGGTGACGTACGGGGCTTCATGAAGTATGAGCGGAAGGTGGCGGGCTACGCGCCCGTGCCCGAGCGACTCACGCACTACAACGAGTTCCTCACGATCCTGCCCGAGGAGGAGCTCACGAAGCAGGGCGCCCGGTGCATGGACTGCGGCGTGCCCTTCTGCCACACCGGCTGCCCGCTGGGGAACATCATTCCCGATTTCAATGACCTCGTCTTCCGAAACCAGTGGCACGAGGCGAGCCAGCGGCTCCATGCGACGAACAATTTTCCGGAGTTCACCGGCCGAGTCTGCCCAGCTCCTTGCGAGACGGCCTGTGTGCTCGGGATCAATGAAGACCCTGTCGCCATCAAGCAGATCGAGATGGCGATCGCCGACCGCGCGTTTGATGAAGGCTGGGTAGTGCCCGAGCCTCCGGCGGTGAGAACCGGCAAGCGGGTGGCCGTGGTGGGCAGCGGCCCCGCGGGCCTCGCAGCGGCCCAGCAGCTCAACCGTGCCGGCCATCTTGTGACGCTCTTTGAGCGGGCTGATCGGCCAGGCGGCCTTCTCATGTATGGCATTCCCGATTTCAAGCTCGAGAAGTGGCGGGTCTGGCGGCGGGTCACGCAGATGGAGGAGGAAGGCGTCGAGTTCCGCTGCGGTGTGAATGTCGGCAGCGATATCAGCACGCAGACGCTGGCCGACGAGTATGACGCGATCGTGCTCACGGGCGGTGCCACGCTTGGCCGCGACCTGTCGATCCCGGGCCGCGAGATTCAGGGCGTCCACTACGCGATGGAGTTTCTGCCGCAGCAGAACAAGCGAAACGCCGGCGACGAGGTGCAGGAACAGATCACGGCCACCGGCAAAGACGTGATTGTGATTGGCGGCGGCGACACCGGCAGCGACTGCACCGGCACAAGCAACCGCCAGCACTGCAAGAGCCTCACGCAGTTCGAGCTTTTGTCCCAGCCGCCGGATCTCGGAAAATACCCTCGTCGCACGGAACGTCCGTCGGGCTCGCCCTGGCCGCTCTGGCCACAAATGCTCCGCACGAGCTCATCCCACGAAGAAGGCTGCCACCGCGAATTTGGCATTCTCACCAAGGAGTTTGTGGGCGACGCGAACGGAAAATTGCAGTCGCTCAAAACGGTTCGCATCGAGTGGTATCAGGATGAGGTGACAGGCCAGCACAAGTTCCGCGAGATTGCGGGCACGGAAGAAGAATGGCCGTGCCAGCTCGCGCTCTTGGCGATGGGTTTCATGGGACCGGAGAAGTACGGGCCGATCGCCGATCTCGGCCTCGAGCTCGACCCACGGGGTAACGTGAAGGCGGGAGCCGACTACATGACGAGCAAGGAAGGTGTTTTTGCTGCTGGCGATCTGCGGCGGGGCCAGTCACTCGTCGTGTGGGCGATCCACGAGGGCCGCGAATGTGCCCGCTCGGTTGACCTCTGGCTCATGGGCCAAACGAATCTGCCGAGCACGGCCGCGGGTGAATTCCCGGTGCACGCGTGAGCGGCTTCCGCACGTCGCCGCGGCGTGTGAGCCTGCCCCATTGAAGCCCCTCGCGACAGCGAGGGGGCAGCGGGCCATTGGGCGAGCCCGTCCAATCTTCACTCATACGTGAACGTCCCTGTGGCGGCACACGCCTTGTCGGCAATGAGCCGCACCCAATGGGCTGAGAAACCCACTTGGAATGCATGCGTCACGGCCTTGCCTGGTAGCACGGCGAGCGTCGCGTACGCACACCACACGCCATCGCCAGCCGGGTCGATCTCCACGTGGATGTTCACGGGCTCGGCCGCGTCGTGCGAAACCTCGAGCCGCTTCTTGTCGTAGCCCGCCATGAGATACGGATCGCTTGGCTCGCCAGCTTTCACGCGAGTGGCGTGCCACGGTCCGCCGCGGCCGGTGGGCTTCGGGAACTTCCAGAGCTCGTCGATGTCACCGAGCCATACGGCCGGGCTGCCGGCGTCAGAGGACGCTCCAGACGCCCCAATCACCCGCGGATCGCCCACGGCAGCGTCCCGTACGCCACCCAGCACGAGAAGGCCCCGCCACGAACAAAAATCGGTGATTCGCTTGCCGTGACTGCACACCGGCTGCATCTTGGCGGCCCCTTTGCTGGTCGTCCGCGGCAACACGTAGAAGGTGCCTGCCGCATTCAGAAGCGCCCTCTCGGTGACCACCTCGCGAAGCCCACGGGGCCAGCCAGTCACGAAGGCCTCTTCGTACACAGCAGCCACGTCCAGATCGAGGGGCTTGGGCAATCGGAACACGCGATCCCCTTCGCGGAAAATCACGCTCGCGGCGTCGAACTCGACCGTCGGCGACTCAGGGATCGCCTTGTCACGCAGGAACTTTGCGTCGGCGTCGTCATTGGCAAGCGGCTCAGGATGGAAATCGCGGTCATCGACCATGCCTATCCGCCAGGCGCGCGACGGCGATCCTTCGGCGTCGGCGACATGCGTCGCCAGAACGTCGAGCGGCAAGTCCTCGCCCGCTGCGCTCCGGATGACGGTTGCCGTCCACGGCTCGTCGCTTGTCGCATCGGCAATCGCATCACGAACCGCCGGATCGTCCACCTGCCCGCCGCGCGGGCCGTAACAAAACACCGCCGTCACGCTGTCTGCATCATGATCAGCTACCACCCGAATCCAGTCGCCCTCCACATCCGCGGGCAGCACATGAAACGCATACCCCTTCGCAGGCACCGTGATTGTTGAGACCTCGTGCCACGTGCTGCCTGCACCGGCCTCGAGCGTGAACGTGACAGGCGCATCGCCGCCGTGGGCCAGGTGCACCACGCGGCTGTCGTAGCTCTTCGGGCCGCCCGCCAAAAGCAACATGTCGCTCGGCACGCCCGCCTTCACGGCCTCGTTGCGCCAGACATACGCGGTGCCGCCCGGCCGCCCGAGCTCGTCGAGGCCCTTGCGGGTCGTAAACCAGAGATTCGAGTTTGACCGGCCGTTGAGATCATTTCGCGTGTTCTGAAGAGCCGTCTTGAAGCCTGACTTCGCCGTGTCGTCGCAGCCGAAGACGAGCATGTCTTGGCCGTCGATGTGCCACGGGGTCACGTCGCCCGTGATCTTGAGGTGCGAACAGATCGGCCTGAGCCCGGCGGGGTCCTCCGCACTGAAGCTGCCTGGAAGCTCGTACCAGCCGCCGTGCATCGTGAGGATGTATCGGGCCGGCTTCCCGTCAGCCGCGGCCGCGATCGCGCGGATCCGGGGCCACTCGGTATGCCAGCCGTGGTCGCCGGTATAGCTCGCGCAGGCGATCGGCAGTCGGAACGTATGCCACGGCTCGCGGCCCGCCTTGGCATCGGCGGCGCTTCGCACCAACAGCAAGACACTCTTCTCGTCCCAGCCGATGGCCCAGAGCGGCGCATCGGGAGACGGTGGGCCGTGGATGCCGCCCGGTCCGGTCACATCGGTGAACTGCCGTCGCCGAATGAGCCGCCACGCCTTACCGTCCCACTCGGCAAGTGCGCCCGCCTCCTCATATCCCTTGCGGGTATTCGGCACCGCGTAGTGAAAAGGCTTGAACTTGTTGGCCGACCCGGCCTCGTGCTCACCGTTGTTGGCCACGACGAGCACGCCCTGCCCCGAATACGCTCCCTTGCCATGCCAGCCGGGGACCGCCCGGGCGAAGAGCCGCGTCGCCTTTCGCGTCGTGATATCGAGCTCGTAGAGGAGCCCTTCCATGTCGTACACGAAAATCTTGCGGTCAGGCTCGGTGAGGTGCCTCGCGTGCGCGGAAATGCGGCCCTCCATGTCGGCCGGCTTGATCGCGTGGACGTTCCCTGACGCATCGATCAGGTAGGGACCGATGGCAAGCGTATTTGTCTCGCGGTGAATGAGCCGCGCGGCCGGCGTGCCGCCCACGCTCTCGGGCCGTCGCACGAGCTTGAGCGCCTCGTCAACTTCATAGAGCCCGTCGTCGCTGCCGAGCGCCCGGTGGGGCGCGTAGGTAATGAACCAGAGCTTTCCGGCCCAGGGCACGACCGCCCCGATGCCGCATTCGCCCTGGGTATTTGAGACAGCGAGATGGGGATAGCGTCCGCCATACGACGGCGGCAGCGCGGGCTCGGCAGCCTGCACCGCCGCGGCGAGGAGAAACGTAAAAACAATGCCGAGGCGTACCGGTGGAATGATGAAATCACTCGAGTGAATACAGGCGCACAAATAAACTCAGGGAACCGGCTTGAATGTGACGGCAAGCGTACCCTTGCGGTCGGCGAGCCGCGCGGGCGGTCCATTGAGCTTGGCAAAGATCGGTCCATCCACCGCCGCGACAAGCTCTCCCGAGGCTCCCTCAGCAAGCATTTCAAACCGGGGGCGACCGCCGTCGGCGGGTTTGTCGATCCACTGGCCGATGAGGAGTCGGCCCGTCGGTCGGCCACGATACCACTCGAGCGTGATGCCATCGGCCTCGCCTTCAATCGGGATGACCGCGGAGGTCTTTGATGAGGAGTCGGTGACGGAGCCGAGGCCGACACGCCCCTTGGTGGTGAACGTGGAACGATTTCCAGCGGTCATCGCGAGCCCTGTATTCTGCCAGCCGCGGGCAGCATCGACGTCGAATCGCCGCGGGCCGACGAGTGGAATGCCAGGCGACCAGTCCACGGCCACTCGCTCGAGGTCGATTCCATAATCAACATCAGCCGTCAAGGAATCAAAGTCGCGGGACACGCGGGCGGGATCCCAGCCGGGCATGGCAGCGAGCTGCTTCGTGAAGTTGGGGCCGAGCGGACCTCGTTCGAGCTTGGCGAATGCCTTCGCGTAGGCAGGGTGATTGGCGAACATCGCCACAGCCGCCCAGCTTGCCGAGTAGTCGGCGATCGATCCGTGCTCGCCAACCCTGAGCGAGAGAACGTCTTCGAGTGATGGCACCTTGTGGGTGGCCCGCAGCTCCACCAGCATCTCGATGCGGCCGAGCTGTTCGACGTCTTCGGGCCGCGTGGGGATTGGTGAGGAGACGAATCGAATCTTGCCATCGACGTCTGTCTCGAGCCGGTGCGTGGCGAGGTATTCGGCGATGCCCTCGTTGTACCAAACAGGTGTGGCGAGCCCGCGGAGCGTGAGCGTGAAGGCATGCACCCCTTCGTGCAGGAAGAGATGTCGCCGGTAGCTCGGGTTCGACTGATCCATGAGCCAGAAATGGTTGCGGTCACAGAAGCCATTCTTGAACGGCGGCACGGAGTCGGGCAGGAGACCCGCGGCGCGGAACCGTTCGCGATCGACAACGAGGCATCCGAAACACCGCCAGTCGGCATGATCGGCGGGGTTCATCCCGTAGTGATGGCACCACACTTCAAAGGCCTGGTCAAAGACGGCCGGCAGGTCCGCGACGCCATCGCCCTCTCGGAGTGGCCGGTCGGTTGCTAGCACAAGGTGCTTGCTCTCGAGGAGCCGCAGGCCAGCACGTCGGGCCAGAGCCTCGCTTGGCCCAACGGCCACGATGCGGGCGCGGCCGACGGGCTCTTCGGCCTGGGCAGCCCCCACGATCAGGATCGTCGTGATGGCCCACGCGACAATCCGCGTCGCACCACGAACAGTTTTCAACTCCAAGTCGACTCGCATGCCACCTAGTTCACCCAGCTTTCCATGGTGCGACAAGGGCTGCCTGTTCGCGGCAGTCGATTCGATCGTTGTCCCCTTTGATTCCGATGTCTGTGATGGGGCGACGGAGCGGCGAGCGCATCGACGTTTGCCGAGATCGGGGTGGTTCCCTTCGGCCTCAATCATGTACACGTTGTCTTACGAAATCACGGACGGCGCCAGGAGGGCGCCTGAAGGGAGAACGCGGTGCGGCAAGGACGCCTTCAGCACGGCAGGACTGCGCAGCGATGGATCATGCTGGCCTGCGGGCTCGGCTGTGCCATCCCATCGGCGGCGCGGGCCGCAGCCCCAGCACCACCGACTGCGCCGCCAGCCGCGCAGGCCGTGCCCTACTGGCAGGCGACAGCGATGCCTTCGGCGGTGATCCAAGGCGGTGCGATTCCGTCGGGCTGGCAGCCGCAGGCGGTGGCCTACCAGGGCGTTGGTCCTGACGGCCAGCCGATCACGATGTACTTCGCGCCGACGTACGTCTTCACGTACCAGTCTGGGCCGCCGGCTCCTGCCGCGCCCGTGATCAACAGGCCAGGGCTCGCCTCGCCCGCCGTCCCCACCACCGGTGGCTGGAACTACGCGACGAGCGGCACCGTGCCTGCAACCATGGCGCTGCAGCCTGGTGCGTACACGCAGCATCGTCCCGTCTATCAGTTCCCGGCAGACTCGCGGGCCCTCTCCGGCTCACCGCTTGTGCCCCCGGGGGCCTTGCCTCAGCCAAGCACGTCAGCCTTCGCCGCCGCGCCACCGTCGATGCCTCCGCCCACACCCATGGCGGCGCCGGTCTTTGGCCCGCCACCGAATCAGTGGGTGCCCACCGACTCGACTCTTGCCGCAGCATCTCCGCCGCCATCGGCCGACCAGTGGGCTTCGGCGGCGCCCTTCGCTGCTGCTGGCACGGCGGCTGGGATCGCAGCCACGCAAGCGCCTCCCGCAGCGCCCCGTGCGGCGATCGCCTCGCCCACGAACGCGCCCGTCGTGCCACCGACGGTGCCGGTCTCTCCGGTCAGCTCATCACCGCGGCCGCCGCCATCGCGTCCCACGACCGCGCATCTGTGGCGTGTAGTCGGTGTTTACGACGGTGACACGGTCACCTGCCTCGATGAGACCAACCAGCAGCAGAAGGTGCGGCTGGCCGGGATTGACGCGCCAGAGAGTAGCCAGGACTTTGGCAAGGTATCCCGCGAAGCGCTAGCCTCGCTCGTCTTCGGCCGCACAGTGGAGGTGACCGATCAGGGCCGTGATCGGTACGGCCGCTGGATCGGCCAGGTCTCCGTGGACGGCGTCGATGTGAACCGTCAGATGGTGGCTACTGGCAACGCCTGGCACTACACCGCCTATTCCAACGATTCCTCACTCGCACAGGCGCAGCAGCAGGCACAGTCGCAGCAGCTCGGTCTCTGGGCCCAGCAAGATCCCGTGCCCCCCTGGGACTACCGCAAAGGGGGAACACGCTAGCACGCTTGAAGGCCCAAGCCTGTCGGGGCCATGGGTGGCCCGACAGGCGTATAGACAGCGGTACTAAGCCGGCTTGACGTTCTCGGCACACGGACCCTTTGGACCGTTGCCTTCCGTGAACGACACTTTTTGACCTTCTTGCAGATCGTCGAAAGTGCAGCCTTGGACGCTGTTTGAATGAAAGAAAAGGTCTTTCGCTCCCCCCGTCTTGATGAACCCGAAGCCCTTGTCGGTCAACTTCTTGATCGTGCCCTCAGCCATTACTGCATTCTCCACAGGATTTGCTTAGATCAACGCCAATCGGCTTACGATTGCCGACTAGTCGCTATCCGTCCAGCGAGTGAGTGTAGCCCCTCGTCGTATCATTCTGCAAGCGGGTAAACAGTCGCCGGGCTCGCAAATCCCGATTAGGCCCGGCTCCGGCGATTTACAGCAGGAAAGTTGCACCACCCAGCCGTGGGGCTGCGGGTTTAAGGCCATCCCGCTGCCTATCACTCGCGGACTTGCCCAACGACCCGCTGCCCCCTCGCTCCCGCGAGGGGCTTCCATGGGACAGGTGGAAATAGAAG
>CAYZHH010000067.1:0-14159 GCA_964478275.1 uncultured Candidatus Kuenenia sp. | reverse complement strand
CCCCCGTGCCGTCCGCCGTTCGAGCCCCGCGGACCGCGCCGCCGTTCGCCACGGCCGCCGCCTGATCGACCCGACCACGTGCGAGCGCGACTACCGTCCCGAAGAGGTGGAGTTCATGCAGGCCCTCGACCACTACAAGCGGACAAGCGGCCGGATGTTCCCCACGTGCAGTGAAATCCTCGAGGTTTTCCAGTCGCTCGGCTACCGTCGGGAGACGGCGTGAAGCCCGTCCCCAGGCCGAAAGCCGGGGTTGTTGCGGACGGGCGGTGGGCGATACCCTCCCCAACCCTCGTCCGGAACTCTGCCGCGTGCTTCGCTCTGCCCTTTCCATGATCGCGGTCATCCTTACCGCCGCCGGATGCGGCGGGATGGGCCGTAACGACTCGTCGCAGGGCGTCCAGCTCTACCAACAGGGCAACTATCTCGGCGCGGTCAACCACTTCCAGCAGGCGCTCGCCCGCCAGCCTGGGAATCCGGACTGCTTCTACAACCTTGGGGCCACCTACCACCAGCAGGCCAAGGTCTTCGGCAACGCCGCCGACCGTCAGGTCGCCGAGCAGTACTACCACCTCTGCCTGGCTCGAAACCCTGATCATGTCGCCTGCGAGAGGGCCCTCGCGGTGCTTCTGGTCGAAGATGGCCGCAGCCCGGAGGCGTTGTCGAACCTTCAGCAGTGGTCGGCAAGCCGCCCTGGCAATGCGCAGCCACACATCGAACTGGCCCGCTTGGCTGAGGAGCACGGCGATCGCCGGGAGGCCGAGAACCAGCTCATCGACGCCCTCAAGATCGATCCGAACAACTCCCGCGCCCTGGTGGCGCTGGGGCAGTTGCGTGAGTCCGCTGGAGACCCTAGCCAGGCCGTCGCGAACTACACGCGAGCCCTCGCGATTGATCCTGGCCAGCCAGCCGTCTCGGCCCGGGTGGCATCCATTCAATCCAGCCAGGCGGGGGGCACTCGCACGGCGGCACTGCCGCCCGCCACGGCGCCTCAGCCCGAGGTGCCAGCCGCCGCAGTGAGCGGAGACTCGTCCTGGGGCCCCGGCCGTTGACCATCTTCGGATGGCCCCCTATTCTGCCGTACTTTTCTCCGGTCCCCGGTAATCCTCGATGGCCGACCGCATCTTCAACTTCTCACCCGGCCCGGCCGTGCTTCCCCTGCCTGTGCTCGAGCAGGCGCGGGACGAAATGCTCTCCCTGCCGGGCGTGGGCATGTCGGTGCTCGAGATCAGCCACCGAAGCCCGGCATTCGACCGGATTCTCGCGGAGACCCTCCAGGATCTTCGCGGCCTCCTTGCCATCGGGCCCGACTACGAGATCGTCCTCCTCCAAGGCGGTGCGAGCCTGCAGTTCTCGATGGTGCCGATGAACCTCCTCCGCGGGCGGACCGAGAAAGCCGACTACATCCTGACCGGCACGTGGGGCGCTACGGGGATCAAGGAGGCGTGTCGCGAAGGGGCCGTGCATGTCGCCTGGGATGCTGCTGCGACGAACTACGACCGGCTTCCTGGAGCAGGCGAGATCGCCCTCTCCGAGCAGCCTGCCTATGTTCATGTCACGAGCAACGAAACGATCCAGGGGGTGCAGTGGAAGGACATGCCCGACGTGGGCGACGCTCCACTGGTCTCGGACTGCTCAAGCGACTTCCTCTCGCGACCGATCGACGTCGCGAGGCATGGGCTCATCTACGCCTGCGCCCAGAAGAACGCTGGCATCGCGGGCGTCACCGTGGTCATCATCCGCCGGGATCTCCTCGAACGATCCCGCGATGATCTGCCCCGAATGCTCGACTATCGGACGTATGTAGCCGAGGGATCGCGACCCAACACGCCACCGGTATTTGCCGTGTACGTGTTCGGGCTGGTCTGTCGCTGGCTCCGTAACGAAATTGGCGGCCTCGCTGCCATGGATCGCCTCAACATTGCGAAGGCCAAGTTGCTCTACGACGTCCTGGACGCGTCGGGGGGCTTTTATACGGGCCATGCCCAGCCCGCATGCCGCTCCGACATGAATGTCACGTTCCGCCTTCCCGATGCGGCGCTCGAGAAAGAATTTGTTGCCACCGCTGCTGCCAAGGGTCTCGTCGACCTCAAGGGTCACCGCTCCGTGGGTGGTATTCGCGCGAGCATCTATAACGCGATGCCCGTGGCGGGCATTGAAGCGCTGCGGGATCACATGTTGGCCTTCATGCACACGGCCGCCAGTGGCCGGGCCGGTGGTGCCCATTAGCAGCCCACGGCGAGCTGCCCCCGGAGACTCCCGATGCCCTCGATCATTGTTCTCGACACGCTCAGCCCCGACGGCCTGGCCTCGCTCGACGCTGCCGCCAAGCAGGGCGTTTCCTATGAGGTCGTCACGGGCCTCAAGGGGGAACCGCTCCGCGAGGCGCTAGCTCGCCACGATGGCGCCATTTGCCGGAGCGGAGTGAAGATCACGGCCGATTCCCTTGCGGGCAACACGCGGCTTCGTGCCATCGTGCGGGCCGGCGTGGGAACCGACAACATCGACAAGGATGCCGCCACCCGGCAGGGCATCGTCGTGATGAACACGCCCGCCGGCAACACCGTGAGCACCGCAGAGCATGCCTTTGCGCTCCTGCTCGGCCTGTCGCGGAATGTCGCTGCCGCGGATGCGAGCCTCAAAGGCCATGCCTGGGACCGCAATAAGTTCATGGGTGTCCAGCTCGCCGGCAAAGTGCTCGGGATCGTCGGCCTGGGGCGTATCGGCCAGGCCGTGGCCGCCCGCGCCCGGGCGTTCGACATGCGGGTTTTGGGCTTTGATCCTTTTCTGGCGCCGGACCGCGCGGCCGAGCTCGGGATCGAGCTCCACGCCAGCGTTCCTGACATGCTTCCTCTTGTCGATTACCTCACAGTCCACACGCCGCTCACCGATGAGACCCGTCACCTCGTGGGGATGAAAGAGCTCGATCTCTTGAAGCCCGGCGTTCGGCTCATCAACTGTGCCCGCGGCGGCATCTACGACGAGGCGGCGCTCGTGGTCGGCCTCGAACGGGGCATCATTGCCGGCGTCGCCCTCGACGTGTTCGAGCAGGAGCCGTGTACCGATAGCCCCCTGTTCGACATGCCTCGTGTCCTTGTCACGCCCCACCTAGGCGCGAGCACGGAAGAGGCCCAGTCCCAGGTGGCGGTGGAAGGCGTGGACCTGCTCGTCGACTTCCTGGCCAACGGCACGATCCGGCATGCGGTCAACGCAGCCCCGATCGATTGGGCGGCGCTCGAAGGCGTGCGCGGATTCCTCGACCTGGCATGGCGGCTCGGGCTGCTCGTGGGCCAGCTCGATGCCGGCCAGCCCCGCTCCTGCTCGATCGCCTACCGAGGCGAGATCGCGGGCCGCAACACGCGGCTTGTGACGGCAGCATTCGCCGCGGGCTTGCTCGAGCACGCGATTGAAGACGTGAACATCGTCAATGCGGAGGTACTCCTGCGGGATCGCGGCATCGATCTCGTGGAGCAGAGTCGCACCGATCCCGGCGCGTTCAGTTCCGTGGTGGCGGTCGATCTCGTGTCGGGCGACCGCGTGCACCGAGCCGCGGGGACACTCTTCGGTCGGTCCATGCCCCGGCTCGTGCAGCTCGAAGGGCACCGACTCGAGGCCTACCTCGATGGTATCCTCCTCGTCTTCACCCACCAGGATGTCCCCGGCATTATCGGCCGGGTGGGCACGGCGTTCGGTGAGCTCGGCATCAATATTGCCCAGATGACAGTTGGGCGCGCCGCCCCTGGCGGCGATGCAATCGGCGTCCTGAACCTCGACCAGGAGCCGTCGCCGGAGGCCATTGCGGCCGTCCTCGCCTGTCCAGGCGTCCGATCCGCCCAGGTCGTCAAACTGCCGCCAGCCGGTCAACTCCCGCGCTGGATGGCTGGGTCGGCCAGGGCTGCGGCTGGCTGACGCATCGGCCACGGAAAAGCGTTCCCCGGCCAGATCGGGAATAATGGACGCCTCCGTTTAGGAATTCCATTCCGGCAGGGCATTGGCCCCGCCGGGCACTCGCCAGGGCCCCCGGACTCGCGCCATGCCCCAGCCAGACGGCTCCACGAACACTGAAGACTTCGACCGATGGGTATCCGAACACGCTGCCGTTCTCTACCGGGTTGCTTTTCGCTCGCTAGGCAATCGCCACGATGCCGAGGACGTGGTGCAGAACGCCTTCCGATCAGCATGGTTGAGCCGCCACCTCTTCGACTCATCCCGCAGCGAACGGGCGTGGCTCCTGGCGATTCTCAAACGTCGTGCCAGCGACCACTGGCGAAAGCACGACCGGCGGGAAGTTCCCACAGCCTGCGACCTGGTGCCGGCCAGTCGCGACGATGCCAACCCCTTCGACGACGAACTGTCGATGGCAATGCAAGCCGCGCTTGGCACGCTACCCACGGAGTTGAAGGAGACACTTCTCCTAGTCGTGGTGGGCGAGCTCACGCACCAGGAAGCCGCCAATCTTCTGGGCGTGCCCCTCGGCACCGTGCTGTCGCGGGTCAGCCGCGGCCGCAGCCGCCTGCGGGAACAGTTGATCGCTCGGGCCGCCGTCGCCGCCAACCACGGCGATGCTCGGGTGGCTGGAGGGACGCACCATGAGTGACGACCACATGATCGACGACGCGCTTCGCAGCGTGCCGCTCCCCGACAGCCTCGAGTCGCGGTTGCAGCCAGAGGCGCTCTTCAACGATGCGTCCTTAGACCGCCTGCTGATCGGGGTCACCGTGCCGGCGGGACTCGGGAAGCGAATTCATAGCGCCGTTCACGGCCATCAATCGCAACGCCGTGACGGGGCCATCGACCTCTCGCGATTCGCCGCGCTGGCGGGGCGAGGTGGCCTCACCGACGCCCTGCCGGTGGTGCGACCGGATCGACCACCGCGTCGCATGAGCCTTGCTGGCCTGGGCCGCGACATTGTCTCCGTCGCCACGGCCTTGGGATTGGTGGGTGTTCTCACCCTTGCCGGCATCGAGTTTTCTCGACAGCTCGAAGGGGATCCGGCGGCCCCCCGAAGCATCACCCAACTGAACTTCACGGACCCGATCGACGAGACCGCTGGAGACCGGCCGCTGCGGATGTCGGTTCATGGGCATGCGTGGGGCGGAGCGAATAGCGCCCTGGCAGTTCCGACGGTCGTGATGCCGGAGGCTGTCCGTGACGGCGTGCCGTCCGGCTCGGCTGGAAGCGGCATGAAATGGCCTTCGGCTGGTAATCCCATGGCCGAAGGTGGCGTCGCCGATCCTCGCGACGCCGATCCGATCGTGCCCGAAAGGCTCCCCACCGTGCGCGGTGCTGCGGTGGCAAGCGGCCTCCAGGGAGGCATGGGGGGCATGAGAGGCATGGGAGGCATCTTCGGGGCCACCACGCTTGCCACCGTGGAGGTTCCCACGGCGGTAAGACGGTCGGTGCCGCGGGTGCTCGGCTACGACCTGCCCTTTGAGATGGCCACGGGCGAACAGCCGTTTGTGGACCCGGGTGCCAATCCCGTTCTGGCGGTGGATCACCCCCCCCTGACACTCCGGCTCGACGGGTTTGAAGCCGCGACCGCCGTGGATCGCGGAAACCTTGCCAGAATCCGCGCGGAGGATGTGCTCGCGGCGGTTCCGGCCATTCCATTCGTTCCTTCGGTCGCATCGTCAGTTCGGCTTGGCATCCACGAGGTTCTCGGGCTTCGTTCCATGGGTGGGGCTCGCAGCGTGCTGGTTGAGGTCGCGGCCTCGGCGGGTCCCGTCCGAGGTGGCGACCGTTCGCTCGAGCCCCTCGATGTCACGCTGGTCCTCGATCAAGCGGCCGCAGGCGATCCCACTGTGTGGCGACGAATCTGCCGCGGCGTGGGGGATCTTGCTGCTCAGCTTGGGCCCGAGGATCGCGTCGGTGTGGTGCTTGCCGGGTCCCGGCCGCGAGTGGCCGTGCAGGCTGCCGACCCCGCCGGACTGGCTGCCCTGGCTTCCGACCTCGAGTGGCAAGGTGCATCGGGAGGATCTGACCTCGATTCGGGTCTGCTGCTCGCGCGACCGGCTCCTCGCGTGATCGTCATCGCCCACGCCGTGAGCCTCGAGAATGGCGGCGAGACGACTCGCGAAGCGTTGTCGACATGGCACAACGCCCTGGCATCCGTAGGAGGCGATGCCATCGCCTGTGAGCCGGAGGGCGGCACGCGATTCATCGTGCTTGATCCCGCCACGCCAAGTCCACGTGAGTGGCGAGAACCGACATTCGGCCGTACGAGCCACGATGCCGTATCGATTCGGCGAGCCTTGATCCAGCAGGTGACCGGATGCGACACCCTCGTCGCGAGCCAGTGCGAGTTGGAGGTCCGGTTCGACCCCCGACGCGTGGCCCGCTACCGCCTCGTCGGCCATCACCAGTCAGCCATCGAATCGTTGGCGGAAGCACCGCCACGAGGGGCGGACCTGCACGCTGGCGAAACGGTTCGTGTGGTCTATGAGGTCATCCCGCGCGGCACCGAAAAACTCGGCGGCCTGGCATCGGCGGTGCTGGCCTGGAGAACCGCGACCGGGGACGGCGGCCAGGTCGAAGCGAGACCAAGCAGGTCGGCATCCGACCTGAGGGGCGAGCTGCCCTCGGTCCACGGCTGCGAACTGCTCCTGGCGGCCGGAGTCGGCGAGCTGGCCGCGGGTTCGGCTCACATCACGCGGCGTCCCGCATTCATCGCTGCGCTCGACCAGCTTGTCGCCGAGTGGCGGGCCCGGGGAGACATCACGCCTTTCGGTGAGGCACTCGCGCGGAGCCTCCACGATCGTCGCGGCCGGTGACGCGGGCTCCGTTCGATCCATGAGGCCGTTTGACGAGCGGCGGTGGGCGTCACACAATACCCTCGAGATTCCGCTTCTCTTGGGCTGGGCACTATGCGACTTTTCATTCCCTTGGTCTGGATTTTCTCGTTTCTTGTGACGGCACAGCTCGTCGCTGCAGAAACTGCGGCAGACACCAAGCCAGAAACTGCGGCAGACACCGCCACTCGCAGCCTCCTCGACGCCCTCGAAGACAAGACGATGCCCGATGTGTCGCTGGCGATCCTGGAACGGGTCGTGGCCGACCCGACCGCATCGCCGGAGTTGAAGAAGGAGGTGCCGTTTCGCCGCGCCGCCGCGATGGTTGTGCTCAGCCGCACGGAGGCCGATAGCAAGAAGCGAGCCGCGTACCTCGACGAGGCGCAGGCATCGATCGACGCTTTTCTGGCGTCGGGTGGAGTGTCAGATCGCCAGGCGATCTCGGCCTACACGCAGAAAGCCAACCTGCTCATCGAGCGTGGGCGGGCCAAGGCCGACCAGGCAAACCGGCCCGGTGCTGACCCTGCACCGCTCCGTGCCGACGCGGTCAAGTTTTTCGACGAGGCGATCAAGAGCCTTCAGGGGGTCGCCAAGCCCGGCCAGGAAATCAAGGAGGTAAAGAACGCAGAGGACGCCGTGCTCAAGGTGCTCCGCGAGGTGAATGAGAAGGTGCGGGAGCTCGAGCAAGCAGCCGCTGCCGCTCAGGCAGGCGGCCCCGGGCCCAACTCCGCCAGGGCCACCGCCGCTAAGACATCCACGGCCAAGGCAGCTGCCGCTCAGGCCGCCGCCGCCGAGGCCAACGCGGCGCAGGCCTTTGCGGCTCAGGCCGCCCAGGCATCCCAGGCAACCGCAAAGGCAGCTGGTCCGAAGCCCAGCCCTGCCGCCGCCAAGGCAGTAGCAGCCGCCGTTAAGGCAGCCGCAGAAGCTGCCAAAACCGCCGCTATGAAGGTAGCCGCTGCTCAGGCGGCCGCCGCCGAAGCAGCCGAGGCCAAGAAAGCGGCAGTCCAGGCGGTCGCTGCCGCCAAGGCGGACGATGCTGGCAAGGCCAAGCCCGCCCGCGCGTCAGCAAAGCCACAAAAAGAGCTTGAACGACTCACCGCAGACCAAGAGGCGCTCCAAGGCAAGCTCATCCAAACTCGTCTCATGACCGCCGCCACGTATTTTGAGAAAGCAAAGGCCTACCCCGCGAAGAGTAAAGAATGGACCGACACGCTCACGAAATCGGCGGCGCTTTTCAAGGAGGCCGCCGAAAAATATTCGAATAAGGGCGGCGGTCTTTTTGCCCGCTATTACGAGGGCCGTAACTACGCTCTTCTCGGCCAGTACCCGCTTGCCGTTGAGACTCTTGTTGATCTCGCGACGATCGAAGACAAGATTCCACTGGCGATCCTCATTCGTTCTCGCTCGCTGAACACGATGCTCGAGTGCCTCATTGCCCTCAAGAAGTACGACGAGTTTGACGAATCGGCCCGCAAGTTTGCCCTCGAAGACATCCGCCGCCTTCCGGGTGCCCAGCTCGACGCCGACTGGCTCGGTCTCAAGTATCGAGCCGCAGTGATTCTCGTAGCGCGCGGCGACCAGCTCGACCAGAAAGACCCGAAATCCAATGCCGATCGAAAGAAACTCCTCTCGGATGCCAAGAAACTTGCAACTGAGGTCGCCAAAGCGAATCTCGACTTCTCCGCCGAGGCCAGGGAGCTAGCCGCCAAGCTCGGCAAGGAAGTCGAGGAGGGCCCACGGACCTTTGCGATCGTGATGGATGATGCAAAGCTCTTGCTCACCACCATGCAGGAGAGGAACGCCGAACTAAAAAAGGCGATCGCCGACAAGGATGAGGCCAAGGCTGCTGCCGCGAAAGAGGCCGCCACTGCCGCGCGAACGGAGACCGTGGCCAAGCTGGAAGAGGCCATGAAGCTTGCCGGAATCGCCAATCCCCTGGCCGCGGACGTCTCCTCGGATGATGCCCTCGAAGGCGCGTCGAAAGATGAGATCAATCAGGCCCGATACCTGCTGACTTTTCTCCTCTACGAATCCCAGCGATTCGAAGAATCCGCCGCGCTTGCCCGATTGCTCGTGGATCGCTACCCCAATGCGAAGGGGAGCCGTCAGGCAGCGACGATTGGGTTGTCGGCATGGCAGCAGGTCGCCCAGCGGGCCGAAGGAGCGGCCCGTGACGAGGCACGAGTCAAGGCGGCGGAGCTTGCGACCACCATCATCCAGATTTGGCCAGACGAAGACGTGAGTGGCGCTGCGACAACCGTCCTCATCGGGATGGCGGTGGCTGCCCGCGACCCGGTAGCGATCGCCAAAGTCATGGACCAGGTTCCCGCGACATCGTCCAAACGAGGCGAGGTGCTCCTCCGGGCGGGAGCCGCGCTCTGGCGCGAGGTTCAGGAGATTCGCCGGGTGAAGGACTCGCCGACACGGCCGGACGACAAGGTCATCGAAGCCTGGAAGAGCCGTGCCCGCACCGCCCTCGACGAGGGACTTGCCGGTGTCGCTTCCGGCGGTTCCCTGCCTGCGGGACCGCTCGGGGCGTTGACGGTGGCCGGGGCGCTCTCCCGCGTCCAAATCGCGATGGATGACGACGACACAGCCAAGGCCTTGGCTATCCTCGAGCAGCCCGTGTATGGGCCGTGGGTCCTCGTGACTGCGAAGAACCCCGTCCTCCAGCAGGGATCCTTGCCTGAAGCCTCGCTGACGCTCGCGCTGCGGTTGTTCATCCAAGCAGAAAAATTCGATTTGGCCCAGCAGGCGATGGACGGCCTCGAGCAGTTGGCCGGCACAGGCGAGGAGGCATCCACCAAGCTCACGTCGATGTATCTCTCCATGGGCCGCGACCTTCAGTCTCAGCTCGAGCAGCTCGGAGCGGGCAAGGCCAAAGACCCGCAGGTCCGCGCCAAGGCGGAGAGAATCCTTGGGGGGTTTGAGAAGTTCTTGGATCGGGTGGCCTCCCGCGACACCAAGATCTCGTCGCAGTTTTGGGTCGCCACCACCTACCTCACGCTCGGTTCTGGCAAAGGCACCGGAGCGGTGGTGCCGAAAGACAAGGCCGACCGCTACCTCAAGCGATCCGCAGAGGTGTATGGAAATCTGCTCAGCAAGAAAGACGATCCCGAGGTCGCCCGCTTTGAGCCATCCATTCGGCTCCGCATGGCCAATATTTATCAGGAACTAAAGCAATGGGACGAAGCCCAGGAGCAACTGGATTGGTTCCTCGCCGATGCGAAGCGGCAGAACTCGCTCGACACCCAAATCCAGGCCGCGGAGCTCTTGGAAGCTGCCGCCGTCGATGCTGCGATGAATGGCGACTCTGAGAAGGCCAACAAGCTTTACCGTGAGGCCTCAGGAGGCCGGCGCGGGAAGCCTGTCGTGATTTGGGGATGGAACGATATCGCAAACAAGGTTGGGCGGCAGGGGATCGAGGGCGTGGATGAACGATCCCGTCAGGCCCGCTCCACGTTTTTCAACGCCCGGTATCGGAGTTTCGCGACGTTGCTGGCCCGAGCACGGCTTCCCGGCAAGGAGGCTGAAAAGAAGTCCTCGCTGGATAAAGCCGATGCTGCCATCACCATGACCCATAATCTCTATCCAGACCTTGGAGGCCCCGAGATGCTGGCAAAATTCGACGCGCTCCTCAAGCAGGTCCAGCAGGAGAAGGGGGTCGCGAACCCCCAGGGCCTACCGGCCGCCAAAGCCCCCGCACCAGAGGAGGAAGGAAAGTAATGAGCGGAATTCATTGGAAACCAGCCCGAATCGGCTTCGGTCGGCTCGTCGTGGCGGTCGTCGCCATGGTGGCCGCCCATACTATGGCCCTCGCAGAAGACTCGGTTCGCACACGGGATGGCGGCACGCTTCGCGGCGCGCTGGTGAGCGTATCGCCGGACGGTGTCGATATCGAGGAAAGCGGTGGTGAGATCAAGAAGGTGAGCATCGTGGAGCTGGATGAGCTCGTACTCGATGGAGAGCCCGAGGCGCTCCGGGGAGCCCGCGGTCTCCTTCGTCGACGTGACGCTGCCGGCGCCGCTGAGGAGATCACCAAGATCGAGGAGGCGGAAATCCGAGCATTCGATCCCCGCATCCGTGAGGAGTACGACTTCATTCGAATTGCATCGAATGCGCTGGCCGCCACGAACGAGACGGCGGCCTCATGGGAGAAGCAACTCGTTGACTTCCTCCAGAAAAACGCTCGAAGCCACCACTTCTACTATGGATCCGAGATTCTCGGAGATCTTCGTGCCCGCCAGGGGAAGTTTGTCGAGGCCTCCGAGGCCTATCGCAATCTTGATCGCGGGCCACCGGCCTTACGGGTGCGCTCAGCAGCCGCCCGAGCCGGGCTCCTCATGCGGCAAGGCAAGTATGCTGACGCCATCAAGGAATTCTCGGCTGCTGAAAAGATCGAAGCGAACGAATCCGACGCAGCGAGTGCCCGCCAAAAACTGGAGGCCGTTCTGGGTCGGGCGCGATGCCTCGCCCTCAGCGGAAAAGCGGCGGAAGGAACATCCGTGACGGAGAGCGTCATCAAAGACGCCCAACCGGAGGACAAGGATCTCCTGGCCCTGGCCTACACCACCTTGGGAACCTGCCAGCGGGCTGCCGGCGGAAAGGACCAGGACGCCATCATCTCGTTTCTGACCGTGGACCTCGTCTTCAACACGGTGCCGATCGCACACGCCGAGGCTCTCTCCAACCTGGTCGAACTGTGGAACGCCACGAACCAGCCCGAACGAGCCCGTGCGGCGAGCCAGACGCTCGTCACCACATACCCAAACAGTTCGTGGGCCGCCAAGCTCTCCGGGGCCGAAAAGGCCTCATGAGCGCCACGGGATGTAGACACCAGCCGCCGCGAGGGTACGCTTGGACGCCTCAGGGGCTTCCGACGTTCTCACGATCCGCCTCGCCGGCCACAACAAACACGCTTTTCATCCACTCGCTTTTTATTCTCTATTTATTCTCTTAGGAGACGATTCATGGACATGGCCGCGCATGATCAGGCGAAGGGAGCAACGTGGTTCCAAGTGAGGCGATACCTCGCCGTACCCGCGGCTCGGATTCTCCTGGCCGCGTGCTTACTGGCATCCTCGATGGTCGCGGTGACCTGCATGACTCCGGGCGTCGTCGTCGCCCAGGACGAAGAGGCGGTAGAGGGCGAGGCCACGGGTACCAGTGGTAGTAACCTTCTCGTCTACATCGCCGAGTCAGCCGGATGGGTTTTCGGTCCCGTTTTCCTGCTCCTCTCGTTTGTTTTCGTTGCCCTCGTGGTCATGTGCTTCCTCCAGATCAAGAAGTCACTCCTCCTTCCAGAATCCCTGGCGGCTCAGTTTGAACAGCATCTCGAGGCCAAGGAGTATCAACCGGCCTACGAACTGGCCAAGAACGATGACTCGTATCTCGGCCATGTGCTCGCCGCCGGCATGGGCAAGCTCCAGGCTGGGTATCCGGTGGCTGTCTCCGCCATGGAGGATGCCCAGGGGGAGGAGCAGATGAAGCTCGAGCACAAGATCAGCTATATCTCGCTCATCGGGGCGCTGGCACCGATGCTCGGACTGCTCGGCACGGTGCAGGGCATGGTGGCGAGCTTCAAGCAGATTTCTGACAATCCGGGCGTGGCACCCAAGCCAGACCAGCTCGCCGGTGGTATTGCCACGGCCCTCGTCACGACGCTCATCGGCCTCTGGATCGCGATCCCAGCCATCACCGCCTTCCAGATCTTCAGGAACCGGCTCGAGGAGATCAACAACGACGCGACCGAGGTATCGACCAGGCTCATGTCCCGCTTCCAAACCATGCCCAAGAAGTGACCTTTCGAGCGGTGACCACGAGGCATGCTAGAGGGAGGAGCCGACGATGGCCAAGAAGCGAAAGGCAGTGAGCGGGACCGACATCGACATGACGCCGATGATCGACGTCACGTTCCAGCTCATCACATTTTTCATGTTCACCATCAGTTTCTCCGAGGCGGAGCAGGATCAGCGAATCCAACTGCCCTCGAGCCAGGTCGCCAAGCCGGTAGAAAACGCGGATTTGGACCCTCTCACACTCCAGCTCATGAATGACGGTCGGGTGATCTACGCCGGTGAACCAGTGGCCCTGGCGGACCTCGGTGCGTACCTCGAGAACGAGAAGGCTCTGCTCCTCTCCGAGGGGAAGAAACCATCCGACATCACGGTGGTCGTTCGGGCCGACGGTCGCTCGCAGACCGGCGACGTGCAGCAGATCATCCGAACCTGCCAAGAGAAGGAATTCGACACGTTCGTCCTACGGGCCGAGTACAAGGGTCCATGACATGGCCAGACGCGCAAGCAAACTCGCCAGCAAGATTCCGATCGATATGACGGCGATGATCGACGTCGTATTTCAGTTGCTCACCTTCTTCATGCTCACCCTCAAATCGGTGGTCGTGGAGGGAGACTTCAACATCCGCATGCCTCTTGGCGCGAGTGCCGGCCCTGCGGACAATCCGATTCCGCCGATCGTCGTCAAGATGTCTGCAACGCCTGAAGGGTATCTGAGCGACGTGCGACTTGGCGGCAAGGGCGCGGTGGGAAGGGAAATCCTCGACGAGCTTGCCACCGCAGACGCCATGGTTGACGCCGCACTCCGCGCAGGACGTGGAAATGGCCTGCAACTTGCCAAGGCTCGCAAGGCTAAAGAGTCGGCGTCTGAAAGACTGACGGCGTCCCTCCAAAAGCAGATTCTCGACGCCTTCGGCAATGATCTCTCACGTGCCGAGCTCACGGAGCTCGAGCTCGACTGCGACCCGGTCCTCAAGTACGACTACGTCATCAGCGCGATCACCGCTGCGTCCGGTATCGTCGAGGGCGACACCGTCGTGCCGCTGATCCAGAAGATCAAGTTCACGCCGCCCAAGAAGGCGAAGTAGCGCCCGCGTGATCGCGAGGGGTTGCCCGTGCCACGGAACCGGCGTTGTTTGCCAGCGAAGCCAGGATGGCGAAGCGCAGCAAGGATTCTTTACGCTCGTCGGGCCCATCCATGGCAATCGTGTTCGGCACGGCGATTGCGTGGACGACAGAAGCAACCGGCATTGGCTCGCCGGCGGTGACATGCGGCCCGGAACCGTTCAGGCCTGCGGTGCCCCTATGCCGGCTTTCGTCTTGAAACAACGAACGCCTTGAGTTCCTTCAGGCTCGCAAGCCCGATGACGTAGAAGGAGGCCATTTGGAATATGCTTGAAGAGCCTGAAGAACATCTCGATGAGCCACCGTTGCCGATAGATCTCCGCGATCATTTCCGCCGGAAGGTCAAGCCTGTTGGTCTCGATCACCGTGCCATCGACAGCGGTGATCTCTTGCGTCTGCTGCTCGGCCATGCGGGGCACAATACCGGCGTAGCAGCCATCGCGCAACTCTGCCT
>CAYZHH010000066.1:0-14168 GCA_964478275.1 uncultured Candidatus Kuenenia sp. | reverse complement strand
CTGGTGTGTGTTCTCACCGGACCGCAGCGCCAGCCGCTGCTCGATCTCGAGCGACATCCGCGTCGGGAGCGGTGGATCGTCGTCGACACGCACGCGAGCGGCGCGACCCTGGCTTCCCGCTACGAGCCCTGCGTGACGCGCCATCCAGCGGGCGATCGCCGCGTCGTAGGCAGCCGTTCGCTCGAAGGCGCGGGCGGCGAGGAGCTTGCGCTGAGCGAGCGATGTTCCTCCTTCGCCGATGGCTGCGACGAAATCGTCGTACTGCTCGGGGCCCGTGACGATCGCCGTGAAGGCGTGGTTCTTGGCCGCAGCCCGGACGAGGCTTGGGCCCCCGATGTCGATGAGCTCAATGGCTTCGTGCGGCAGGCAGTCTGGCCTCGCGATTGCTTCTTCGAAGGCGTAGAGATTGACGATGACCGCATCGAAGCGATCAATGCCGTGCTCGGCGAGCACGCCGAGGTCATCGGGGCGATCGCCCCGCGCGAGAATGCCAGCAAAGACATTGGGGTGGAGCGTCTTCACGCGGCCGTCGAGGACCTCGGGGAATCCCGTCACGACGGAAACGTCGGTGACGGCCAGGCCGTGGCTGGCGAGTGCCCGGGCGGTCCCCCCGGTACTCACCACTTGGACACCCGCTGCACCGAGGCTAGCGGCCAGGCGATCGAGGCCGGTCTTATCGAACACGCTCACGAGAACGCGACGAACCGGGACGCGATCGGGCGGGCAGGACGGCATGGCGGTTGGATTCATCGCCGCGATTATGCCCACACGGGCTCGAAGCAAAAGGGGCGGCCCTTACTCGGCCGCTGGCAACTCGACCTCGAAGATGCTGCCCCGCTGGGTCAACCTTCCCTTGGCCGCCACCTTGCCTCGCATCTGACGCACAAGTGATCGCACGAGAAAGAGCCCGAGGCCCGTGCCGGGGGTGCTTCGCTCGAGCTCATTGCCCAGCCGTACGAATCTCCGAAACACGGCATGGCGCTGAGCAAGCGGAATGCCCGGCCCGTTATCTGCCACCCGCACCGTCACGCGGCCTCCGCCGGCCGTCGCTATCATCTCCACGCGGGGATCGGGAAGTGAATACTTCACGGCGTTGTCGACGAGGTTTCGAAACACGATCTCCACATCGGTCTCCGGCCCCAGCACGGCGAGGCCTGGCTCACACACGAGTCGCACGGCGTCCTCGGGCATGGCATACCGCTGCACGACCGCCGCCCGTACCTGTTCGAGAATCGGTGCCAAGGCTGTCGCGGCGCCGGAACCTCGGGGCCTGCGGTGCAGCGTGCGCGCTGCATCGAGCAAGTGATCGATGAGGCCGTCGAGCCGTTCGACATCCTGGATCATGAAGCGATGAAAATCGGCCTGCTTCTCCGTGGGCACGGGATGTCGCGAGAGCGTCTGGAGGGAGAGCTTGAGCGAAGCGAGTGGGCTCTTGAGCTCATGCGTGACACTGTCGATGAAGTTGCTCTGCCGCTGCGACAGCGCGATCGCCTTGACGGTCAGGGCCAGGTAGACAATCACCCCGGCGAGCACGGTGACCAAAAGCGCCACGCCAACACCGAGTGCAGCCCAGTAGAAGGCAGCGTTCTTCGATCCGAGCGCCGCAGCGATGCTTACGAGCACCCAGCCAACGGTGAGGGTCACGAGCGACCCGATGAGGACAACCCCGAGCAGGATCGGCCAGCGGTGCGAACGATACGGTTCCATGACCGACTCCAGGACTCTGGTCGATTATGCTACCTGCTCGCGGCACATGCTCTCCATCGCCTTGTGCCACCGCGATTAGTATCTCAGCACCCACACAGGCCTATGGTTCACGACAGGGGATCTCGAGCGTCGATCGCGACCGTGCGGCTCGCGGCTGGCACAGCCGTCGTCGAATTCACGCGTACCGGCGACCGCTGGCGGCACAGCATCTCGACGGCTGACGGCCGCGTGTGGCAGTCGGTCGAGGGAATGGCCGATCACGCGTGTGATCCCCGTTGGCCAGCGTCACCCGTGCTTACGGAGGTGACGCTCACGGAGGCCGGCGGACGGCCAGCGGTACTCGGCCTCGGCCTGGCGGGCCGGTCGCATTTTTCGCTGTGTGTGACGATTCATGCAGACCAACCAGACACCCTCCTCTTTGAAGCCGCCTGCCGGCTGAGTGACATGGCTGGCTGGCTCGGCTCGACCTACTGCTGCCTGGAGAATGGGACGATCCTGATGAAGCCCGGCGGAAGTCCTCCCGCTCCTCCAGCGACGGTCCTGTGGAGCTATTCCGCCGGCCGCGGTGGCCCGAAGGTTCTGCGAGCGCCATCCGACGTCAGCCCGGCTGCGGGCGGGTAAGCGAGGCTTGCGGCAGCCCCGCAGATCGTTCACATTCTCCCTTTGGAATGCTGCCCGCTCCCTTCCATTGAAGCTGCCCATGTTCGACGTAATCGAGCGACTCAAGTCTGAGTGGACCGACAAGTACGTTGTGATCGATTCGCCAGCCCCGGAGCTCGCGCGGTTCGCCGCTGCGACGGGCATTGTGAAGACGGTCAACATGAACGGTCGCTGCCTGGTGCAGTTCGACCAGTACAACAACACTGGCTGGTACGACATTGACCCATCCTGCCTGAAGGTCGTTCCCAAGCCACTGCCGATGCCAGCCGAGAGCAAGCCAAAGGCCGCGGCCCCAGCCAAAACGGCCGCAGCCAAAACGGCCGCTCCCAAGCCCGACGCCAAGCCAGCGGCGAGTGGAAAACCATCCACCGCCGACATCCTCGCCGCGGCTCGTGGCACGGGTGCCAGCCCAGCCAAGCCGACAGGAAAACCCTCGACGGCCGACATCCTTGCGGCTGCCCGGGGCAAAAAGGCGGCAGGAGTCGCGGAAACCGCTGCCCCCGCACAGACCGAGGCGGCTCCGGCAGAAACTGAGGCATCGCTGCCCCCCGAGCCGGTCGCCGCGCCAGTGAAGGCCGCGGCCACGGGCCCGCTCCCTACGACCACGGCTGAAAAGATCGCCTGGTGCCGCACTCACGACGCCAAGGGCTGAGCGGCGACGGTCACTGAGGCAACGGAACGAACGGCTGCGTTCATTCCTTCGCCATCCCTTTTGTACGCACGGAGGCTCCTATGCATCGATACTCGTTTGCGTCCTCGCTCGTCGTTGGCCTCGCGCTGTTCCTCGCCGGCTGCGGTCAGCTCGCCAAGCACCCGATCGTTATCGAGGCTACGCAAGAAGTGACGGGCAACGCCCGCGTTGCCGAGGTCCTGGGGCCACCGGTGACCTGTGAAAAATCGATCCGCGGTACGGCCAATGAGACAGACGGGATTGCCACGCTCGAGTTCAATGCCAAGGGCTCCAAGGGCACCGGCGTCGTCGTGGTCGAAGGCAAGAAGACCCGCGGCGAGTGGGGCGTGACCCGACTCGAATTCCGCCCGGCTGGCGGGGGCGACAAACTCTCGCTCACCTCTGATCTCGAGACCCGCACCGGCGTCGATACCCCGGCATTCGATCCCTCCGCCACGCCGACCACCCCTGCGGGGCCACCGCCGGGGGATATCGAGATCGCCCTGCCCCCTGGCCCTCCTGGTCAGTAGGAAAATAGGGACGGGAGCCATTTCCCGGTACGGCCCGGAGGGTGCTTCGCAGAAATGGCTCCCGTCCCCATTTTGCTTCGCAGAAATGGCTCCCGTCCCCATTTTCCTCCCCATTTTCCCCGCCTACGGTGCCCCGGTGGTTGCCTACGGCAGATCGCGAAGCGATTGCAGCTCCTCGGCCCGACCCACCACCAGAAGCACATGGTTGTCCATGAGCTTCCGCTTTCCGTCGGGAAACATGTCGAGCTTTCCCGAGAGTACGTCCTTGATCCCCATCACGTGGATGCCGATCGAGTTGCGAAGGTTGGCCTCGGCAAGTGTCTTGCCGGAGAGCGAACCGGGCATGGCCACTTCCGCCACGCTGTATTCGGGGTCGATCGGAAGAAAGTCGAGAACGTTCGGCCAGGTCATCTTGTCGGCGAGTTGACGGGCGACCTCCTCTTCGGGAAACACTACGCGGTCAGCGCCCAGGTGCTCGAGGATTTTTCCGTGTTCCTTCGTGACGCCCTTCACGATCACCTGCCGGGCCCCGAGCTCCTTGACATGGAGCGTGGCCAGAAGCGATCGGGAGATCGTCTCGCCGAGGGAGATAAAGACCGCCGAGACATCCTTTAGCGGGAGGTTCTCGAGCACCTCCCGCTCTGTGGCGTCACCGATGACGCAGTCGTGAATTTCGTTCTTGACCGCCTCCAGCCGTTCCCGACGGGAATCGACACCGATCACGTGACAGCCGTTGGCTGCGAGCTTGCGGGCCAGAGCCGTGCCGAACGAGCCCATGCCGAGCATGACGAACCGCCTGGTAGTTTTCATGGACGCTAGCCGACGAGCGGCTCCTCCTCGAGGTATTCGGGTTGGTAGGGGGTCCGCTGGCGGCTGAGTGCCACCGCGGCCGTGAGCGGGCCGAGCCGGCCGAGAAACATGAGTCCCATGAGCACGATCTTGCCGGCATCGGTCAGGACTGGCGTGATGCCGGTTGAGAGGCCCACCGTGCCGAGCGCCGAGGTGCACTCGAAGAGCGCTTCGAGAAACCACCGGGGCCGCTCGGCCGCATCCCCGCCGGACTCGACCGAGAGAAGGGCCACGAGCGCCACCATTGCGACCGCCCCGAAGAGGAGTGTTGTCGCCGTGGCACGGCGGATCGCCGAAGACGAAATCGTCCGTCGGCAGAAGTTGGCTCGCGGCAGGCCCCGAAAGCTCGCCCATGAGCTCACCAGGAGCGTCATGAAGGTGCTGACTTTAAAACCGCCTCCCGTCGATGCAGGCCCTGCTCCGATCGCCATGAGGATGATCGCGATGAACAGCGTCGGATTTGCCAGAAGGGCGTAGTCAACCGTGTTGAAGCCGGCGGTGCGGCAGGTGACGGAGTGAAAGATTCCCGCCAGAATCCGAGTGGCCAGTGGCTCGTCAGCGAGCACGCCATCCCGTTCGAAGACCCAGAATGAAATCGCCCCGACGGCCACGAGGAGCGCCGTTCCGACCAGCATCAGCTTCGAATGGACCGAGAGTCGTTGCCAGACGTTGTGGCCTTGTCGCCCACGGGACGCGATATCAAGGATGACCGGAAACCCGATGCCGCCCACGACGATGAGGGAGGCGATGACAGCATTCACTGGCACGTTCGCCACGAAGCCGACGAGGCTGTCGTCGGCGAGTGAGAACCCTGCGTTACAAAACGCGGAGACCGAGTGGAAGGCCGACCACCACAGCACCTCGCCAGGGGAACCACGGCCCCAGGTGGCCCATACGAGGAGCACGAAGCCGATGAGCTCGGCACAGGCCACCACGAGGAAGACGGCGATGGCTACGCTGCGAAGGTTTTTTCCAGCCTTGATGCCAAGGGTTTCAGCCACGACGGCCTGTTGACGGAGCGAGGCCTGACCACCGATCTGAAACGCCGCGAGGGTCGCGATCGTCATGATCCCCAAGCCACCCACCTGGATCAGAACGAGGATCACGCCCTGGCCGAAGAACGAGAAGTCATGCGGCGTTGATCGCACCGCGAGCCCGGTCACGCAGCAGGCGCTGGTGGCGGTGAAGAGGCCGTCCACGAGGCTCACGGGCGGCCGATCCGGCTGCCGAGCCACGGGAAGCGTCAGCAGAAACCCCCCTATGAGAATCGTGAGCACATAGGCTGCGAACGAAACCCGGGCGGGGTAGCTGGTGAGCGTTCCAGTAGTGAGTTGGGCCATCGATTGAGGTGCCCATGGCCTTCCGCCAGAGGCACCCAGGGGCTGCCCGTCGAGGGGGCGGCTCCAGCCGCGCCAGCATCCTCGCCGTCCCTCAAGCGTACTTGCCGTCGCCGATGCCCGGCAGTTCCCTTGCGAAAATGCCGGTTTTTCCGCTGAAGGCAGGGCTGCTCAAAATTGTTTGACTCGTGCGAGCACGGGTCCATAATGTCTTCGTTCACCACGAACGCCGAATGCCCGCGAGGCCCCCAGGGCCACGTTGTCAGCGGGCGGTCGCGATGGTCCGCCGGTCGGCATCCCGAGGGATGCGTCCGAGCGCTGGCCCGCGCCCGAGTGTTCACGGGAAACGAGCAGCCAAGCCCGGCAGGACGTTCTGCCGGTCCGCTGGCTGTCGGTGACGACGTTTCATGAAAAGGAGTTGCTTCGTGGCGATGACCCGGATTCGCAATGTGTTTGAAATCATCGAGCTGTATGGTCACGACGAGAACTTTGAGCCGGTGAAGACCGAGCAGTTCATCCCGACGGCGGCCCCTGCTGGCTCGCGGCAGAAGATCGACATCCTGGCGGAGCGGATCCAGCGGGGCATGCCCCTGTGGCACCCCGAAGACTCGACCGACATGCCCATCGGCGAGCTCGTGACAAGCGCGTGAGCCGCGGTGTGTCGCCCTCGAGGCGGCACCCTCTGACCTTCGTTTTATTGCCCTCCGCGGGATCGCCCGCGGAGGGCAATTTCGATTTCACGGCGAGCGGTTGCGGCCTTGAGCTTCTGTCGCTTGTCGTGGGCTTGGCGACCTCGGCCAATGCCCATGAGCACTTTCACGCGGCCGTCCTTGAAGTACATCTTGAGCGGTACGAGCGTGAGCCCCTTCTCAAAGGCTTGCGCCGCAAACGTGCGAATCTCCCGGCGGTGTAGCAGAAGCTTGCGAGGGCGTTTCGGCTTGTGGTTGAGCTGGTTCGCCTTCTCATATTCAGGGATGTCGCAGCCCAGGAGCCAGACTTCCACTCCGTCAACACGCCCATAGGCCTCGTCAAGGCTCATGCGGCCGCTCCGCAGGCTCTTCACCTCGCTGCCCACCAGCGCGATCCCGCACTCGAGCGTGTCAAGAATTTCGTACTCGTGTCGGGCCTTGCGGTTCTCGGCCACGAGCCGTTCGGCTGGCTTGTCGGCCGAGGCGGGTTTCGTCTTCTTCGCGGAGGCGGAGGCGGTGGGCTGCGGTGGCTTTTTCTTGGCAGACATGGGGTGGTTACCGCTGACCGACTCGTGGGCGGGGTCGAGTCTCCACGGTACACTTTACGGCTTTCCGCCGCAGCGCCACGGCGGCCCCAGGCCCGGGTGACCACCGCCCGGCCATTCCCACCTCACCCCTCCGGACGACACCATGCGATCCATTCGGATGGTCCACGCACTCCTCGTGATCCTTGCCGTCGTGGCCTCCGCGGCCAGCGGGCCAGCGGCCGACAACGGCCCTGGGTTTGTGGCTGGCGATGCCAAGCCGCAGGGCGATGGGCCGTTCGTGCAGGTGCCCGGCGGCTGGATGGTGCCCTACGAGGAGAAGATTCCCGGGAGCGACATCGCCTTTCGGATGGTCCCCGTGCCCGGTGGCACGCTGCGAATGGGGAGCCCCGCGAGCGAGGCGGGCCGCTCAGCCGACGAGGGGCCAACGTTTCAGGTGACGGTCGAACCCTTTTGGATGGGCGAGCATGAAGTCACCTGGGGTGAGTACCAGCAGTACATCAATGCCCACAACGTGTTTGAGTCCATGCGGGGAGCCCACATCCGCCCCATCGACGAATCAAACGAAGCCGACGCCGTTACCGCTCCAACCCCGCTCTACGATCCGTCGACGACCTACATGAACGGCGAAGAGCCAGAACTGCCGGCCGTCACGATGACCCAGTTCGCCGCGCGGCAGTACACAAAATGGCTCAGCGGCCTGACGGGTCGGTTTTATCGAATCCCTGCCGAGAGCGAGTGGGAGCATGCCTGTCGCGCCGGCACCGACACCCCCTTCTCCTGCGGCGACGAAGACTCGCTCGATGCCGTCGCCTGGCTTGCCGACAACTCCGATGACACCACGCACCCCGTCGGCGAAAAGAAGCCCAATGCTTTTGGTCTTTACGACATGCACGGCAACGTCGCGGAGTGGGTCGTGGACGAGCTTATCGCTGGCGGCTATGCCAAAGTCGCTGCGCTCCCGCAGCCCGTAGCCGTCGTGGCAGCGATCCAGTGGCCCGTACAACTCTATCCCCGTGTGCTGCGTGGCGGCGCCTATTTCGACGAGGCGGCTGAGTGCCGAAGCGCCGCCCGCAAGGGCTCGCGAGACGCCGGGGGGGATCGGAAGAACCCCGACTGGAAGGAGGAGGATCCCAACCTCCCGAAGAGTCCATGGTGGTATACCGAGGAGCCGGCCCTTGGCGTCGGCATGCGAATGATCCGACCGTTTGTCGTGCCTGCGGATGCCGCAGAGCGGCGGCGTTGGTGGGAAGCCGATGAGCAGTCCATGAAGGACGACGTGGCCAATCGCCTCGACGAAGGCCGCGCCGCCCGTGGCATCGTCGATCCAAAACTGCCAGCCGACCTTAAGAAGGAAGGGATATGGGAGTGAGCAGTCGCGAACACCAAATGTGGAAAGCTGAAGGCCTGCTGGGCAAACGCGCATGGATCTGCCCAGCGTGTATCTGCCTTCTGTTGGTCACCGCACCAGCGGTCGCCCGCGATTGGCCCGATTGGCGGGGGCCGAATGAAGACCGGCACTACGAAGGGCCGCCACTCGTCACGTCGTTCGATCCCGAGAGCGGAGAAAACATTCTCTGGCAGCATGATGAGGGCGGAATCTCCACGCCGGTGATCATGGGCGGTCGGCTCTACACGCTCGTCCGTCACGCGCCAGACACTCCCGCCGAGGCTGAAAAGGTCATCTGCCTCGACGCCCGCACCGGCAAGAAGCTTTGGGAAAACATCTTCAACGTCTATCTCTCGGACGTCCCTGCTGAACGGGTCGGCTGGTCGGCGGTGGTGGCCGACCCCGCGACGAACACCGTCTTCGCCCATGGTGTCTGCGGTGTCTTCACAGCCATCGATGCCGCCACTGGCAAAACAAAATGGCAGCGGAGTCTTCATGAAGAGTTCGGTTTTCTCTCGACCTATGGTGGTCGCACCAACATCCCGGTGGTGTTCGAAGACCTCGTGATCGCAAGCGCCGTGGTGACCGGCTGGGGCGACACCGCGCGGCCGGCCCATCGATTCCTGGGGATGGACAAGGCGACGGGTGCAGTCCGCTGGATGAACGGCACGAAGGAACTGCCTGAAGACACGACGTACAGCTCTCCCTCCCTCGCCGTTCTCGATGGCCAGGCCGCGCTCGTCTTTGGCTCAAGCGACGGGAGCGTCTGGAATTTTCAACCTCGGACCGGTCGGCCCACCTGGAATTTCAGGATGTCCCGCCGCGGTATCAATACCCCACCACTCGTGGACGGTGACACGGTCTACATCTCGCAGTCAGAAGAAAACCTTGACAACACGTCGATGGGATCGGCCACGGCGTTCAAGGCAGCGGGCGGCGGCGACATCACGGCCACAAACGCCGTCTGGCAGCGGAAGGGCCTGATGGATGGCCGATCGATGCCAGTCGTGCTCGGCGACCGCGTCTATTTTGCCGAAGACGGTGCCAAGCTTTTTGTTTTTGACAAGAACACTGGCGAGCCGATTGGCCGTCCTCAAAAGCTCCTCGGCACGATCATCCGTGGCAGCCCGCTGGTGGCGAACGGAAAACTCTATGTCTGCTCGACGAGTGGGTTTCATGTGATCGAGCCGACGGCCGATGGGTTTCGTTTCGTTCATCGCATGCGGCTCGATGAAGAGGACGAGGTCACGGCGTCGCCGATCGCGTCTGCCGGCCTCCTGTACCTCGTGACCGGCGCGCGGATTTATTGCATAGGAGAGAATGCGGCGGTGCACAACGAGTCCGGCCCACAGAAGACGCGGGCCCAGACGGTCTCTGCAGCCACCGCGGGAACCCCAGGTGAGCCAGCCTGGGTGCAAGTGGTGCCAGCCGAGGCACAGCTCGTCGCCGGCGAGACTTTGCCATTGAAGGTTCGACTCTACGACGCCCAAGGCCGCTTCCTGAAGGAGTCGCCGGCGGCCTTTTCGTCAACAGTCGGCAGCGTGTCTCCCGACGGCCGGTACACGGCGCCTGCGGGAATGCATGCGGGAGCCGTCGTCACGGCGAAAGTCGGCAGCCTCGAAGGCAAGGCGCGGATTCGGTCCATGCCGTCACTCCCGTGGCGCTTCGATTTTGAAGACATTCCACTGGCGGCCAACGCAAAGGGTGGCCCGCCGCAGGGCGAACCACCGCTTCCCTGGATCGGCATGCGGCATCGCCACGTGGTCCGTGAGGTGGAAGGATCGAAGTGTCTCGTGAAGGTGACTACGATCCCCAAGGGAACGCGCAGCCAGGGCTGGATGGGCCCCATCGGTCTCCATGACTACGCCATCCAGGCCGATGTGCGCGCGGCTGAAAGCGGCGTGGGCGCACCGGGCGACCCCGCGACGCCTGCAACCAACAGCGACGCCGACGCCTTCGCCAAGGCATTTGGTTCGCCGGCCGCGCTCGAGAAGGCCCGGATGCCTGACATGGGGCTCATCGCTCAGCGCTACACGTTCGACATGATGGGCGCCGCCCAGCAGCTTCAGCTTCGGTCGTGGCCGCCCCAGGTGGCGACCCACTTCTCGAAGACAATTCCGTTTTCGTGGGAAGCAGGTCGCTGGTACACGATGAAATTCGAGGCCCGTACCCGTGACGGCGATGCCGTGTTGCGGGGGAAGGTGTGGCCACGAGGCGAGCCCGAACCGAAGGCGTGGACGGTCGAAGCCGTTCACGAGAAGGGCAACCTCCAGGGCAGCCCTGGCTTCTTCGGCAATTCCAAGGATTCCGAAATCTTTATCGACAATGTCTCTGTGGAGGCCGTGAAATGATCTTCCGACTGCTCATGAGCTGCATGCTCGCTGCCGTGACTTCGCCGCTCCTGCTCGCCGACACGGCCGATTGGAACCAGTGGGGTGGCTCAGCGCAGCGGAATAACACGCCAGACGCAAAAAATCTCCCTGTTGAATGGGAGCCGGGAACGTTTGATGCGAATACCGGTGCCTGGGAACCCGAGACGAGCAAGAACGTGGCATGGGCCGCAGCCCTTGGCAGCCAGTCGTATGGCAATCCGGTCGTGGCCGACGGCAAGGTGTATGTCGGCAGCAACAACGGCAGGGGCTGGCTCAAGCGGTATCCAGCCGCTGTGGATCTCGGCTGCCTCTTGGCCTTCAACGTGAAGGATGGTTCATTCCTCTGGCAGGACTCGAGCGAGAAGCTGCCCACAGGGCGTGTTCATGATTGGCCGCTCCAAGGCATTTGCTGCGCACCGCTCGCCCAAGGCGACAGGCTCTGGTACGTGACGAGCCGCGGCGAGGTGAAGTGCCTCGACACCGAGGGCTTCCGCGACGGCGAGAACGACGGCCCCTTCACCGATGAGAAGGTTGTCGCCGACGACGAGGCGGATGTCGTCTGGGTGCTCGACATGATGAAGACGCTCGGCGTCTCCCAGCACAACATGTGCTCGTGCAGCGTGACCAGCCACGGCGACTGGCTTTTCGTGATCACCGGCAACGGCGTGGACGAGGGGCACATCAATCTCCCCAGTGCCGCGGCGCCGAGCTTTCTGTGCATCGACAAACGGGATGGCAAGCTCCTCTGGGCCGACGCCTCCCCAGGCGCCAACATCCTCCACGGCCAATGGTCGAGCCCGGCCTTTGCCGAGATCGGCGGCGTCCCCCAGGCGATCTTCGGCGGAGGCGACGGCTGGGTCTATGCGTTTGACGCCCGCGGTGACAACGGAAAAGCAAAACTTCTCTGGAAGTTCGACTGTAACCCCAAGGTGTCGAAATATTCGCTCGGTGGCCGGGCCAATCGCAACCACATCATTGGTACACCGGTGATCCATGACGGCCTCGTCTATATTGCGGTGGGCGAAGACCCCGAGCACGGCGAGGGCGTGGGACACCTCTGGTGCATCGATCCGACCAAGCACGGTGATGTGTCGAGCGAGATCGCTGTGAGTCTCGCCGACCCGACGACGCCGCTTCCGCACCGCCGCAACCAGGCTGTCATCGAGGAGGACGGCGAGGTGGCTCGCCCGAATCCAAATTCAGCGGCGGTCTGGCACTACCCTGGCTTCGATGCTGATGGCAACGGCAAGCTCTCCTTTGAGGAGACGATGCACCGCACCTGCGGCACGGTCGCCATTCAGGACGGGCTCTTGCTCGTGGCCGATTTCAGCGGCCTTTTCCATTGCCTCGACGTCAAGACGGGCAAGCCCCTCTGGACCCACGATATGCTTGCGGCCTCGTGGGGCTCCCCGCTCATCGCCGATGGCAAGATCTACATCGGCGACGAGGACGGCGACATCACGATTTTTGAAGTGTCTCGCGACATGAAGATCCTTGGCGAGATCAACATGGGCAACAGCGTCTATTCGACGCCCGTTGCCGTGGGCAACACGCTCTACATCGCCAACAAGAGCTACCTCTTTGCCATCCGGGAGGGGGCAACACCGCCCCATAAGTAATGCCTGGCCTCCTTTTCTTCGGTGTGCGGCTTTCCGCGTTCTGGTGTTTCCTCGTCATGCTCGCGTGGGCCGTGGCCGTACCCGCTGCCGAGCCGACGAGTCCTCGCGAGGCCCTCGTCTCTGCGAATCGCGTGCTCATTCTCGGCGACTCTATCACGCACTCAGGGGGATGGGTTGCGGATGTAGCCGCCTGGATGGAGTACGAAGGGCTCGACGCCGACGTGATCAACTGCGGGCTTCCCAGCGAGACTGTCTCGGGGCTTTCTGAGGAGGGGCATGCGGGCGGAAAGTTTCCGCGGCCGGATCTTCACGAGCGACTCGACCGAGTGCTCAGGCTCGTTCGCCCCGACGTCTTGGTGGCGTGCTACGGCATGAACTGCGGGATCTATCAGCCGCTCGACGACGAGCGGTTCGCCGCGTTCAAGGCCGGCACCGAGCGACTCCATGCGGCGGCCGAGAAGGCGGGTGCGACGATCATCCACCTCACCCCTCCGGTCTACGGCGGGCCCTCCGGGACCAAAGGTCCGGCCGGCAACACCGACTATGACGCTGTACTCACGGCCTATTCCGACTGGCTCGTGTCGAAGCGTGCCGACGGCTGGCTCGTGATCGATGTCCACGCCTCCATGAAGCGAGCCCTCGCGGAGCGCCGTCAAAGCGATCCTTCATTTGCGTTCGCCAAGGACGCTGTGCATCCAGGTGACGAAGGACACCTCGCGATCGCCCGGGCGGTCATTGCTGGCCTCGGCGACGAGTTGTCTGCGTCGGCAGCCGATCTCCCCGAGCGACTCGCACCCTTTCTTCCCGATGTGACGAAGCGGATGGGGATTCTCCGCGATGCCTACCTCTCGGCCGCCGGTCACCGCCGGCCAGGCATCAAGCCAGGCCTCTCGGTGGCCGAGGCGGAAGCCAAGGCCCAGCTCATCACGGACTCTCTCCGGGACCGCCGGCTCCAGCTTCGCGGACGCCAACACGAACCGACCAGCGAATGGCGTATGGCCATCGAGTGGCCGCGGCCGAAGGTGGTCGATCCGGGGCCGGCTCCGGCTGAACCAGCTCCGATCCCGGCCGACGCAATCGTGCTTTTCGATGGCCGCGATATGTCGGCCTGGAACAATGGCGAGAAGTGGAAGGTGGCCGACGGTGCCGTCACAGTTGGCAAGGGATCGATCGTGACAAAGCAGGCGTTTGGGGATTGCCAGATCCACCTCGAATTCCGGATGCCCTCGCCGCCTGTTGGCGAGGGCCAGGGCCGCAACAACTCAGGCGTCTTCCTCATGGGCCGCTACGAGATTCAGGTCCTCGATTCCTATGAGGACGGCACCGATGGCCCGCTCACCTACCCCGACGGCCAATGCGGTGCCCTCTACAAGCAGCAGCCGCCAGCCGTGAATGCCTGCCGTGCTCCTGGCGAGTGGCAGACCTACGACATCCTCTTCACGCGGCCACGATTCACGGCGGACGGCCTCGTCGAAAAGCCAGGCCGCGTAAGCGTGCTCCACAACGGTGTGGCGATCCACGCAGATACGGTGATCAAAGGCAGCACGCAGTGGCATGTGCCGGCGGGGTACGAGCCCCATGCCGATGCGCTGCCCATCTCCCTTCAGGATCACGGCAACCCGGTGCAGTTCCGCAACATGTGGATCCGCCCGATCGAGCCGGTCATGCCCACGGCCAAGTGAATGCGGCTGGCTTCACCGCGACGCAGGCCATCCATGGCAATCGTGTTCGGCACGGCCCTTGCGCAGGGCTTGGAGGCAAGCCGCATTGGTTCGCCGGCGGTGGCATGCTCGTCACCTT
>CAYZHH010000065.1:0-14169 GCA_964478275.1 uncultured Candidatus Kuenenia sp. | reverse complement strand
CAGGGATATACCGACTGACGAAGTTGAAGCGATCATCGGCAATCCGGAAGGCCAGGATCGGAGTCGGTGCACCGGCCTGCCGGTCGCCTTCGGACGTTTGGCGGATGGTCGCTTTCTCATCGTTGTCTACCGCTAGGTCGATCAACAAACCGTCCAGCCGATTCCTGCCTATGAGGTGCCCGAGTGATCCCCTCTGAGCCGATGAGCGATGACGAAGTAGAAGCCGCCGTGCGGGCTGAGCTGCCGTGGCTTCTCGAACGGCGGCAGGCCCGAGACCTGGCCACGGCGGAAGACACCGTCAGCGGTCGGCTGCGGCATGCGGTGACGGCAACACGGCAGCCTTATGAACAGATTTGCCAGGCGGCTGGTATCCCGTTCGACAAACTTGTCGACTTCATGGCCGGCGGCCAACTCGCATCCGACGCGCTGGATCGTCTGGCGGCGACCGCCCACTGTGAGCTCGTGCCACGCAGCTTGGCGGAGTGAAGGTTCTATTACTCGGCGGCTTCCCGGGCAGCGGCAAGCTTTGCCATGGGAACGCCCCAGAGGCGGAGGGTGCCGTCCCAGGAGGCGGTCGCGAGCGCGTGGCCGTCGTTCAGAAACGCGAGACCCCATGTGGCGTCGCGATGACCGCGAAGGACGGAGACAGGGCGGCCCGACGCGGCGTCCCAGAGCTGCACGAGCCCATCGGCAGCCGTCGCGGCAATTCGGCCGCCATCGGGTGAGAAAGCCACCTTCCAAATCTGGCCTGACGGTCCTGTGAGCACCATCGGCCGCGGCGGAACATCGGATGCGTCGAGATCCCAGACGCGCACGGTGCCGTCGGACGATGCCGATGCCAGACGCTTTCCGTCCGGAGAGAAACACGCCCAGTTCACCGCGCGGGTGTGACCGGTGAAGACGGCTCGCTCTTTGCCCGTGGACACGTCCCACAGCCGCACCTGCCGATCTTCGCACGCGGTCGCAAGCCGGCGCCCGTCTGGATGAAAGGTCGCCCGAAACACCCGCGCGGGATGCTTGAGCGGAGACACGAGATCGTCGCCGCTTGCGGAGTCGAGGAGCCGCGCGGTGCGATCTTCTCCAGCCGTCGCAAGGACGCGGCCGTCGGGGGAGAAGCAGACATCAAAGCCACGGCGAGTGTGGATGGAGAGCGGCTCGAGCGGTGCGGCATCAGGAAGCCTCCAGCGGTGAAGCGTGCCGCTGTCATCGACTGCGGCGAGGAGCGCGCCGTCGGGCGCGAACGCGAGGCCGTTCACGCGATCACTCAAGCCTGTGAACCGCATGCGCTCTCGCAGCGTCGCGGGGTCGAGAAGCACGACTTCTCCATTCGCCGCGCTCACGGCGAGCACGTCTCCGGCGGGCGAGACTGCGACGGCGATTCCCCGATCGCCGAGGAGCACGATCGGTTCACCGGCGGCACCGAGATCCCAGAGTCGCACGGTGCCGTCGGACGAACCTGTAACAACGGTAGGCGGCGAATCTGCCGGCGTCTTGCGATCACGTCTGAGTGGCTGAATCGCAAGAGACCAGATGCCGTCGGCATGGCCTCGTCGGCGAGCCACGACACGCGACGTTGCACTATCCCAGCACCGCAAGACGGAATCCCCCGACGCCGTCACGAGGTAGCTTCCATCACCTGCAAAGGCGACGGCGTTGACGCGGTGGGCATGGGGGATATCACCGAGCATGGTGCCGTTTTCAGCGTCCCAGAGACGGGCATGGCCGTCCTCGCCGGCCGTGGCAACGTGGCGGCCATCGGGCGAGAAGGCCCCGCGGAAGACGCGGCCCGATCCAGCATCGATCCGCAGCGATTCTGAGAGGTCGTCGGCCTTCGCGATGCGGGCGGTGCCGTCGGAGGACGTCGTAAGGATGCGACGACCGTCCGGTGCGAATGCGACCGAAAGCACGGTGCCGTCGTGGCCAATGAGTTGGTGCTGCCGCTTCCATGATTGCGTATCCCACATCCGCACGGCGCGGTCCCGTGCCGCGGTCGCCAGAACCAGGCCATCGGGTGAAAAGTCGAGGCCATAGATGGTGCCGTCGTGCGCCTCGACGCTGGCCGTCTCGCGGCCGGTGGCAGTTTCGTACACGCGGAGTTGCCCCTCGGACGTGCCGATGGCCACGAGTGAATCATCGGGCGAGAATGCGACCGCCCACACGCGGCCCTCGAGCGTCGCGAGAGTCACCGCCGGCGTACCGGGTCGCCAGACGAGCACCTGACCTGTCTCCGTAGCAGCGGCCACGGTCGTGCCGTCGCCCGACATCGCCACGGCAGTCACGGTGCCTGCCTCGGCATCGAGCGTCGCAAGCGACTCATCGAGCGATGCGGCGAGGTAGTCGAGCTCGATCGGATGTGTTGCGACGCCTGGGGCAAGCGCATGGGCTTCGGCCAAGAGGCGGCGAGCTTCCGCGAGGTTGTCGCGGTCGCGTGCTTCGGCCGCGAGCCGGACCGTCGAAAAGTAGAGCTGACGGCGGACCTCGGTGGCGCGGGCATCGGCCTCGGCCCGCTGCTGCTCCGCGATCCATCGTGCATCGTTGGCAGCGACGGTTGCCGACGCCGCGATGCGCCGCTGGGCCTCGGCCGTCCGCCACGACCAGGCCACGGCGCCAAGGGCGATCAGCAGCACGGCGAAGACCGCAACCGCAGCCGCTGCGGCTCGGCTGTGTCGCCTGGCCAGTCGCGCGATCGACTCGACCAATGGTGGCGTCCGCGCATGGATCGGCTGCCCGGCGAGCCAGCGTTCGAGGTCGGCGGCGAGATCAACTCCGCTCTGATACCGATCGCCGGGGCGTGGTTCGAGACAGGCTCCGATGATCGCGGCCAGCGCAGCCGCTTCGTCGGCCACCAGGCCGCGTGCCCGCAGGCTGCGGGCGATGGCACGAGCCTCCCCACCGGAACGTGCATCGAGAATCGCAGCTGCTTCGAGGAGGGATCGTCCGCCAAGCTCATACGGCAGCGCATCGAGGAGAAGCTCGTGAAGCACGAGCCCCATGGCGTAGACATCGCTCCGCGCGTCGGCCTCACCATGGGCGTGGCCAAGCTGCTCGGGAGCCATGTACCGCACGGTGCCCAGAAGCTGGCCCAGCTCGGCCGCGCCCGTGAGCCGCTCATCGCCCGAGTCAATCGCCCTGGCGATACCGAAGTCGATGACCTTCGTGTCGCCGGCGGCATCGACGAGGATGTTGCCGGGCTTGAGGTCTCGGTGCACGACGCCCTCACGGTGTGCGTACGCGACCGCGGCGGCGGCTCCTGCAAACAGCGCGACTCGATCGTGCGTCGCGAGCTGTCGCCTCCGCACAAATTCGGTAATCGTGGCCGCATCGACAACGAGCTCCATGATGAAGTACGGCACGTTGCCGGCTGGCGTGGCGTGGATGCCGGCAGCAAAGATCTGCGCGATTCCTCGATGGCGAAGCCGTGCCAGGAACTGGGCCTCGTGGGCGAATCGTCGCACGACCGGCGAGGGGGCCAGGCTGTCCCGAAGGACCTTCACCGCGACCGGCCGCGCGGGCGATGCCTGATGGCCGACGTACACCCTGCCCATGCCGCCCGATGCGAGCAGCCGAACGATCGTGACGCCGTCGAGCCTCGTGCCTGGCCCAAGCGGGTCGGCAGAAGGGCGGTCGCTCGAGAAACCGAAATTTTCATCCGCTCCGGGAAGACCACCCGTGGCCCCATCTCGTTCCGAGGCCGCGGCACACGATCCGTCCGAGCCATTCTCGATGGCGTCGGCCAACCTGGGCACGCTGGATGAGGACCGATCCGAAGGGTGCATGAGGCCGTTATACATCGCTCCGCGACGGGATACCGGGCCTCTGCATATGCCACGCATGGGATGCCGGCGCTCCGTGGTACGATCGCCCGATGCTTGATCCGCGGCCCTGTTGACCGCACCAGGTGTTCCAGGGCAGGCGACCCTTCTGCCCGCATGGCGAGGCGGTTCCCGTGCCGACCCACAACGACGATTCAGACACCGCGTATTCGCCGGAATTGATGGTCTGCCTCGAACGCCTAGCGGCAGGCGACCTTGCCGCACGGGATCGTATCATCGAGCTGTGCGGCAGCCGGCTCCGGGTGCTCGCGCGGCGGATGCTTGCCGAGTTTCCGAACGTCCGCCGATGGGACGACACGGACGACGTCTTCCAGAACGTTGCCATGCGACTTCACCGCACGCTTGGCACGGTGCGGATCGATGCACCGCGGGCGATCATGGCGCTTGCCGCGACGGAGCTTCACCGCGAGCTGCTCGATCTGGCCCGCCGGCATGCAGGCCCGATGTCGTTCGCGGCCAACCACGCAACGAACATGCCTGGGTCTGGAGATCTCGAGCGTCCATGCGTGCCACCGGCCCTCGGGAACGCCGCAGTCCACGATGAGTCACTCGATCGCTGGACGCTCTTTCACACCGCAATCACGAACCTGCCGAACGATCTTCGCGAGGTGTTTCATTTGGTGTGGTATCTCGGTGCCGACCAGAAGGTGATCGCCCACGTCATGGAATGCTCCGAGCGAACGGTGCGGACGCGCTGGCAGGACGCCCGCCAGGCTGTCCGCATCGCCCTCGACGGCATCCCGCCGGTGTAGCACCACGACGACATACCCAGACGAACCTCTCACCTGGCGGGAATGGGGGCGTCAGAGACTTCGCATGTGCGACCAAGCAGCTCACGATCAAAGAATGCCCGCACCCGTTGAAAAATCTCGTCTCCGTAGATGATGTGTCCGCCACCTCCGATGGGGATCATCATCGTCTTCATGCCGACCTTCTTCTGACGCTCGAAAAAGGACTGAGCTTGATCCATCGGTACGACCGGGTCGGCTGTTCCGTGAACGATGAGAAACGGCGGATCGTCTGCCGAAACGTAATGTGCTGCCGAGGCTTGCCGTGCGACGTCCTTCCTGGTCTTCAAGGGACCGCCCAACAGCGTGGTGATCGCTTCGCCTGCTCGGCCGTTCGGCGGCCTGTTCTCATCGAGCCGAAGAAAATCGCTTGGCCCGCAGAAGTCAACGACACACTGAACTCGGCTGCTGACGCCGGCTACCCCCGCAGCTCCTTCCAACTCGGGAACATCGCCGGAAGTACCGCGCATGCTCGCGAGCTGACCGCCCGCTGATTCGCACCACACGCCGATCTTCTTGGGGTCGATCCCCAGTTCGCCTGCGTGGCTGCGAAGGTACCTGATGGCAGCCTTACAGTCGTGAATTGTGGGCGGGCCAGGCCGCTTTATCCGTCAATCGATAGCCGATGCTTGCCGCGACGTAATCACCCGATGCCGTGTATCTGCCGACCTTGGGGTGACCATTCGACTTGTCCCCTTTCTGCCATCCTCCACTATGGATCCAGACCACGCACGGCCTCGGTTTCGACTCGACGGTCTCGCGCCCTTACCGATTGGAAACCTTTTCTTGGGCGACGGCCCCGGGCCATGGGAAACCGACCATCACGATCGCAAGAACAAATCCGAAACGCATCGTCACACCCTCCGGTTGCCGGCAATCTCTCCAGCTCGAGTTGTCCTCGAAGAGCCATACCAGTCGCCAACCAGGCGATCTCAAACGGAGCCTCTAGACGTTAGCCATCCGCATCCCCGGCTTGCTCGAGGTCGCGGAGGATGGTGATGGCCTCATCGAGGGTTGGGGCGGCGCCACCGCGGACGCGACCACGCCGGTCGGCTTCCGCGAGCAGGAGGACGTCAAGGAAGTCGGCGTGGGCTTCGAGCCGCTTGCGGGCTCGATGTCCGAGCGTGCTATCGGCATACGCACACGCCACGGGGAGGTTCTCAATGAGCCAGTGCGTGCGGGGGGTGATGAGGCCGTCGAGGGCCTCGAGCCCCGTCGCCACGGCCTCGCGGCGGTCGATCGCGAGGCCCACATCATGGGCCAGCGCTGCCGTGAGGAGCTCCTCGTCGGATGGCCGCTCCTGATACACGACTTCAAAAACCTGAAGCGAGTGCTCGAGGGCGTCACCCTCGGGATGGCGGGCTGGGTTTTGTCGGACCGTTTCGAGGATGGCGACAAGAGCGGCGAGCCGATCGAAACGGTCTCCGATGACGGGAGCCAGCGACCCTGAGGGATCGAGCCGCCGGTGGACCTCGCGACGAATCTCAGCATGGTCGGGGAGCTGATCCGCGGGCACCCAACCGTGGGCTACTCGTCGGGCCGCGCGAAACACCGCCCGCCGCGAGTCGCTGCCGCCGGTGACAGCACGGGCCGCCTCCCCGGCGATGCGCTGCCGCAAACGATCCGGTGACGGGGGTTGATCGGTGGCGTCCCCCGCACGGTCTTCTGGCTCGTCGATCTTCTCTGGTGTCATCACGGTGCGTCGTCAGCGACAGGTCGCCAGCGGATGCTGCGGATCTCAGCCGTGGTGGAGTAGGTCGCGATCCCCAGTGGCTGCGAGGGAATGACTTCCTCTCGCACGGAGATGATGTGGTCTTGAAGTGGCTGGTCGATGATCTGCTTGCCGTCGAGGAAGCATGTGATCCGCTTGGCCGTCACGCGAACGCGTACGGCATACCAGCGGTTGTTTTCAAACGCCATCACCTGAGTGCTGTTGTTATTGGCCGCGTCCTGGCCATCGATGCTCGAGAGGCCGACCACGCCTCCACCCCAGCCCCCGAGGATGAGGCTGCAGTGGTCTTCGCCGACTGGGAACGTGAGGCCGCAGAAAAAATCGGTGCCATCGACGCGGCGGGCCTCGAGCTCCATCTCAAAATCCTTGCGTGGAAACTTGCCCTGCCAGGTGACCCCACTGAGATCGACCCCCATGCCGATTCGCAGGACGCCGTCGCCGGCGGTGATCTCCCCCTCACCGCCAAAGGGGGTGGACTTCCACTCGCCAAGTTGCTTGCCGTCGAAGAGGGATGCCCAGCGGGCAGCTTCATCGGCGGCTCTCGTGGCAACGCACGACACCAGGATCGCCGTGGCCACAAGCCCGCAGACGGCGATCCAGGTTCGGATCGGGCGGACCGCTTGAAACTCGCTTGTTGATCGCATGGGTCGTGATCCCCTCGGGGCAGCGTGCAGGAACGCCATTCGCGAATGCATCCTACCGCCCGCGAGCCTCTCCGCACATCGGGCCTTGACAAAAAATGAACGTCTGTACACCATTTAGTCTGTGGTGCCTGTGGCCACGGCGTGGCCGTGCCTGGGTCGCCGCCTCACGGAGGTTCGCGTCATGCTTGCCAGACTCCAAACATTTTCGCTCTTTGGGATCGACGCGATTCCGGTGGATGTTGAGGTGGACGTATCCGCAGGAGCGCTTCCGGCAACGGTCCTCGTCGGCATGCCCGACACCGCGATCCGTGAAAGCACGCATCGGATAGCGCGTGCAATCGTGAACTCGGGCTACACCCGGCCCAACGACCGCATCGTCATCAACCTGGCCCCGGCCGAGCTGCCAAAGCAGGCTGCCACGTTCGATCTTCCGATCACCCTCGGCATCCTCGTCGGTAGCGGGCAATTCTCATCAGAGCGCCTCGAGGACTATGCCGTTGTAGGTGAGCTTTCGCTCGAGGGCACCACGCGGCCGGCGCGGGGCGCCCTTTCGATTGCAATCGCCGCGGCTCGCCAAAAAAACCGGCCGCGTCCACTCAAAGGGATCGTAGTGCCGACGGCCAGCGCCACCGAGGCTGCCGTCGTGGAGAATATCGACGTCATCCCCGTGTCATCGCTGACCGAGGCCGTGCAGTTCTTCGCGGGCGAGCTCGACATTCCACCCACGCCGCCTCGGGTGAGCGAGTGGTTCGAGCGATTCGCGACCTATGACATTGATTTCGCAGACGTGCGCGGCCAGGAAGCTGCCAAGCGGGCCATCTGCGTGGCGGCAGCGGGGGGCCACAACTGCATCATGGTTGGCCCGCCGGGCGGCGGAAAGACGATGCTCGCCAAGAGGATTCCGACGATCCTTCCTCCGCTCTCGGCACCCGAATCGATCGAGACGACGCAGATCTACAGTGCCCTTGGGCTCTTGCAGCCAGGTCAACCGCTCCTGGCAACGCGACCCTTCCGCGCCCCACACCACACGATTTCCGAGGCTGGGCTGGTGGGAGGCCGATCGATACCGATGCCGGGCGAAATCAGCTTGGCTCACAACGGGGTGCTCTTTCTGGACGAGCTCCCCGAGTTCCACCGGCGCACGCTCGAGGTCCTCAGGCAGCCGCTCGAAGATGGCTCGGTGACGATCAGTCGCGCGAAGACAACGACCCGTTTTCCGGCTGAGTTCATGCTCGTGGCTGCCCTCAATCCCTGCCCGTGCGGCTACCGCGGCGATCCCCGACGCCAGTGCCAGTGCACGGCGCCTCAAGTTGAAAAATACATGGGGAAAATCTCGGGTCCGTTGCTCGACCGGATTGATATCCATCTCGAGGTGCCCGGTGTGCCATTTCGCGAGCTGGCTGCCAAGCGGCCCGGGACGTCGAGCGGACAGATGCGGGAGGCCGTGCTCGCGGCGCGACTGCGGCAGGCGTCTCGGTTTGCGGAAGGGGGGCCTCGGTGCAACGCTCGGATGACGAGCCGACAAATTCGGGAGTATTGCCAGCTCGATGCACCGGCCAATGAGCTTCTCCGCGCGGCGGTGGCCGATCTCGGTCTCTCCGCTCGGGCCCACGACAAGGTGTTGCGCGTGGCCCGCACGGTGGCCGATCTCGACGCACACGAGGCGATCACCGCGGCCCACATCAGCGAGGCCATTAACTATCGGCTGCTCGACCGCGGCCTCTGGCAATGACCCGCGCCGCGGCGGAGAACGCCCCCATGCGTCAGAGTGACGTGGACGATCGTCGGTGAGGCGTGCGACACTTGTCGCCATGGATGCCATGGATTCTGCCCCGTCCCTGATGGACTCGTTGCCGCGGCCCGCGGCCACGGCCTCGCGCGCCCGTGGGCGAAGGCTTCTGGTGGCCCTCGGCCTGGCCTGCCTCGGCGGGGTTTTGTTTCTTGTCGATCTGCCGGTGGCTATGTGGTGCCGTGGGCACCGGCTCCCCGGTGACCTGGGCCGTCTCATCAATCTCGGTGAGGCCTTTGCTCACGCGCTGTCGGTCGCCGTGATCCTCATCGTGACGGTTTGCCTCGATCCTGTGCTCCGGTGTGCAGGTGGCTTCGTGGCAGCGCGGTGGGACATCGGCCGAATGGTGCTGTCCACCTTTGCGGGTGGACTCGTGGTGGACGGCCTGAAGGTTCTCGTCACGCGGGTGCGGCCGCGGGCAGTCGATTTCGCCAACGTGACGTCGGCCTTTGAGACGTTTGGTGTCGCCGCTCGACAACTGACGACCAGCGGGAGCGACGCGGCTATGAAACTCGGAAAGTCGGCCGACCTCATGAGCTTGCCATCGGGCCATGCCGCTGTTGCTGCCGGGCTCGCTACGGTGCTCTCGTGGAAGTATCCGCACGGCCTGCCGGTCTTCGTCGCCCTGGCAGCACTCGCAGCGTCGCAGCGAGTGCTGAGCAGCGCTCATTACCCCAGCGACGTGGCCTTTGGGGCTGCATGCGGCGTCGCTCTTGCCGCCGTCTGCCTCGGCACGGCACGGCCGGCGCAACCTTCCGCAGGTGGCCCACGTTCGGGCACGATGGCCGATCGGCCGACACCGTGCTAACCTAACGCGGAATCTTCGCCCACCGCACCTTTCCCGAGACGCTGCATGCCAGCCGCAAAAAAGCCCCGCAAGACTACCAAGTCGGATCCGTCTGAAGGTTCCCCGGATTCTGCGAAGCCGGCAGTGAAGGATTCCGCAGCCCGCGCTGCTCGCGCCGAGAAGCGAATCCTTATCGTTGACGACGATCACGAAATCGTCGAGTCCATGAAGACGGTCCTCGAGTCCCGCGGGTACACCATTCTCGTGGCCCGCGATGGCAATCAGGGGTTGGCACTTGCCGAGAGTGAGGAGCCCGATCTCGTCGTGCTCGACATGATGATGCCGAAGCGAAGTGGGTTCCTCGTGCTCGAGAAACTCCGCCGCAGCCGGCCCGACCCGATGCGAGTGATCATGATCACTGCGAACGAGGGAAGCCGTCACAAGGCCTACGCCGAGATGCTCGGTGTCGACGACTACATTCGTAAGCCTTTTGCCATGGACCGCCTCCTCGACAGTGTGGACCGGTTGCTCTCCTAGCTCGCCAGTCCTCGCGGGCCTGAACTGCCAGTTCCTCAGCCCTCCATCACGCGGTCCCCAGGGGACCGTCCTCGCCTTTTCTTGCCCTTCCCGTGCCCGAAGGAGACTCCCCGTGATGTCATGCGCCTGGCACGATGTGCTCGTGACCCCGTCTCGCTCCTGCCGCTTCCCCAGCGCACGAGGCTGTTGGGCGGGCCTGATCGTCGCCTGGGCACTGCCTGTGGCGGTGAGCGCCGCCGCCGCCGCCCCGCGCTGGTCGCAGGCACCCGAAGCGATGCCGATTGCGGCAGCCGGTGAGGCTCAGGAGCAGGCGTTCACGGTGCCAGCAGGTTTCGTTGTCGACCGGCTCTTCAGCGTGCCACGCGAGGAGCTCGGCTCGTGGGTGTCGTTGGCCGTCGATCCTCAGGGTCGACTCTTCGCCAGCGATCAGCAAGACAAGGGACTTGTCCGAATCACGCCCGCGCCGCTCGACGGGGCAGGGGAGACCGTGGTGGAACGCGTTCCCGCGGCGATCACCGGCGCCCAGGGTCTCCTGTGGGCGTTCGATGCCCTCTATGTCGTCTGCAACGGCGGCACTGGCAGCGGGCTCTATCGCGTGACGGACACCGATGGCGACGGCATGCCCGAGACCGTCACGAAGCTTCGCGACCTCGCCGGAGGTGGCGAGCACGGACCGCATACCATCCTTCTCTCGCCGGATGGCAAGCGGCTCTTCGTGATCTGTGGCAATCACACGAAGCTTCCCTTTGCCACAACGGATGTCACACCGCCTCAGACGATGGGCGGGCTTCGTGAATCGCAGCGGAAGATTGAGCTGGCGTCCGACGGCACAAGCCGCCTTCCGGACTGCTGGGACGAGGATGTCGTGATTCCGCGAATGTGGGACGCCAACGGTCACGCCGCGGGCATCCTTGCGCCCGGGGGATTCATCGCGAGCACCGATCCCGAAGGTAAGACATGGGAGCTGTGGAGCGCGGGCTACCGCAATCCCTACGACTTCGCGTTCAACGCCGACGGCGAGATCTTCGCATACGACGCCGACATGGAGTGGGATTTTGGAACGCCCTGGTACCGGCCAACCCGCGTGAACCATGCAACCAGTGGGAGCGAGCTGGGATGGCGCAGTGGCACGGCCAAGTGGCCCCCATCGAATCCCGACAGTCTTCCCGCCTTCGTCGACATCGGCCCAGGTTCTCCCGTGGGCGTCTGCTTCGGGTATGGCGCAGCCTTTCCTGCGAAGTACCAGCGGGCGCTCTATGTGGCTGACTGGACGTTTGGAACGATCTATGGCATCCACCTCGAGCCTTTGGGCTCGACGTACCGCGGCACCCTCGAGGAGTTCGTAACGCGGACTCCCCTCCCGCTGACTGATATGGTGATCGGCCGCGATGGCGCAATGTATTTCGCGGTCGGTGGCCGCGGCGGGCAGAGTGAGCTCTACCGTGTGCGGTACGCAGGCCCGGAGGCGACCGCCGCGGTCGATGTCCGTGACGAGCGGCACGGAGAGGATCGGCGGCTTCGGCATGCGCTCGAAGCGTACCACCGCCGTGCTGACGATCCGGCAAAGGCCGTCACCCTCGCGATCCCGTCGCTCGCGAGCCCCGACCGGTTCATCCGCTACGCCGCCAGGGTCGCGCTCGAGCACCAGCCCCTCGAGCTCTGGCAGGACGCGGCGCTTGCGGCCACAACATCCCGCGCTCGAATCGAGGGCGCCATTGCCGTCGCACGACGGGCTGAGCGTGCCGTCCAGCCGAACGTGCTCGCCACGCTCGACAAGGTTGACCCAAAGTCGCTCGGGCACGAAGACCTCCTCGCGCTCGTGCGGGCATACGAGCTCGCGCTCATCCGTCTTGGTGCCCCAGCGCCCGATGCCGCGGCGCGGATCGCCACGCGCTTCATGCCGCTCTTTCCATCAGGGAGTTTTGACCTCGATCGAGCTCTCTCGAGCCTCCTCGTGGCGGTGCGCGCCCCGGGCATTGCGAGCGCCATCGTGGCCGGCCTCGCTGTCCCGAGCGAATCGGCAGGAGGCACGAACCTCGCGCCAGACGAAGACGAACTCCGCCGGCTCATCGAGCGGAACGCCCGCTACGGCTCGGCGGTGCGGGCCTCGCTCGAGAAGCGGAGCGACCTTCTCCAAATTCATTATGCCTATGTCCTTCGCACCCTTCGCGACGCGCCGGGATCCCCGATGTGGACCGCGGCGGATCGGAAGGCCTACTACGAATGGTTCGCCCGCGGCCGAGAGTGGGTCGGTGGCAACAGCTTCCAGAAGTTTTTGGCAAACATCGAGGCCGAAAGCCTCGCCGGTCTGTCCGAGAACGAGCGGCTTGCTCTCGAGACGCTCGGCGCCCGAAAGCCGTGGGTGGCACCACCGCTCCCGAAGCCGCAGGGCCCTGGAAGAACGTGGACGGTGGCCGACGTCATGGCTTCTGCTGAGCAAGGTCTCGGCCCACAGACGCGGAGCTTTGAGGCTGGGAAGCAAGCCTTCGCCGCGGCGCGGTGCATCGTATGCCATCGCTATGGTGGCGATGGCGGATCGACAGGCCCCGACCTCACGCAGGCCGGCGGCCGTTTTCAGCTCAAGGATCTCGTGGAGGCGATCGTAGAGCCGAGCCGTGTGGTATCAGATCAGTACAAGGCGAGCACCGTGCAGACCGACGAAGGCAAGGCCTACACCGGCCGTATCGTGGCGGAGGACGCCGACGCGATCACGATCGTGACAGACCCCGAGGATGCCACGAAGTTTGTTCGCGTCCCCCGTTCCGCGATCGAGGAGATCGTCGCGTCGCCCACGTCCCTCATGCCCGCCGCGCTGATAGACACGCTCAACGAGGAGGAGGTCCTCGATCTCCTCGCCTACGCGCTGGCCCGTGGGAATCCCAAAGACAAGCGATTCAAGCGGGGTAAATAACCTCAGCGGGGCCGCTCAGAGTGCGGGCAAACACCAGCGGGGCAGTCTGGGCAGATTGCGCCGAATGCGGCTGGCGTTGACCTGTTTTTTTTGTACCCATAGATTGCGGCGGTCAGTTGCGAGCGATTGCTCGCGGCATGCCTGCCCCGCTTCGGACCCAACCTCCCGTGCAGCCTCCGCAGACCCCGTCGAACGATCGTGACGACGTCAAGGAGCAGGTCCGAGATGCCGTCGACATCGTCGAATTGGTGGGGTCATACGTGGCGCTCCGCCGCCAAGGCAAGGGCTTTGTCGGGCTGTGCCCGTGGCACGACGATTCCAAACCGAGTCTCCAGGTCAACCCGGAGCGCCAGACTTACCGGTGCTGGGTCTGCGACGTTGGCGGCGACGTCTTCAACTTCCTCATGCGGATCGAGAAGCTCGAGTTTCGCGACGCGCTCGAGCAGCTCGCGGACCGTGTGGGAATCACTCTCGCGCGAGTCCGCAGCGGGGCTGCCTCCGACGAACGAACGCTCCTCGCCCAGTGCCTCGAATGGGCCGCCGCCAGATTCCGTGAGTGCCTCGCCCTGGCGCCGGAAGCCGGGGCCGCCCGCGACTATCTCGCGAATCGCGGCCTCGCCTCCGGCCTCCTCGAGCAGTTTGGGGTCGGATATGCACCCGAATCGTGGGATTGGCTTTTGCGGCAGGCCTCCACGGCCGGCATCGCAGCGCCGATCCTCGAGCGGGCAGGCCTCGTGATCCGGCGGGACGATCGACCTGGCCACTACGACCGCTTCCGCGGCCGCGTGATCTTTCCGATCCGAGATCCGTTGGGTCGTTGCATCGCCTTCGGCGGCCGCATCCTTCCGGGTGGCCAGCAAGACATGGCGAAATACATCAACTCGCCTGAGACGCCGCTCTTCTCGAAGAGTAGCACGCTCTATGGCTTGGACTTGGCCCGGACCGCGATCGCCGCCTCGGGCCGCGCCGTGGTCGTCGAGGGTTACACCGATTGCCTGGCCGCTCGGCAGGCAGGCTGCGACGACGTCGTCGCCGTGCTCGGCACCGCGCTCGGCGAACGCCATGCCAAGCTCCTCAAGCGGTACGCCGACCGCGTCGTCCTTGTGCTCGATGGCGATGATGCCGGCCGCCGTCGGGCAAACGAGATC
>CAYZHH010000064.1:12585-14228 GCA_964478275.1 uncultured Candidatus Kuenenia sp. | reverse complement strand
ACTCCAGCCTGTCCGTGCGCGCCGCTACCTGATCCGCTCCCACCTCCACCATGCCGCGGGCCAGCATGCGTGATGGCTTCACGCCGGAAAGATCTGGGCCCGCGGTGGGATCACGGGGCGGCGCACCAGGAGGGGGTGGCAGGACATCAAGCCACAGGTGGAGCTCACCGGCGCTCAGCCGTCCTCGCGTTTCGACCACGATGTCGGCATCACCGGCGATCGACACGACATGGCCCTCGCCATCGGGCCGCATGCGAAGCCATTGCTGCCACCGTGCAAGGGCTGGCGGCTGCCCCTCTGAGGTGACACGAAGCCAGCCTGGCCCGACGGCCATGAGCGCCCCGGGATCGCCCGGTGGCCCTGGGCAGTAGTCGATCTTCCGGGCCTCCATTTCACTGCCTCGCGCGATGAGCGACACAGGCTCCGTGCCGTCCAGAAGGATGCGTCGCGTGGCGATCTCGTAGCCCAGTCGCGTGGCCCGGGCCTCGAGCTCTGCGGCCGTGCTGCGGACGACGACCGGGGACCCCTTGGCCTGGATCTCCGTCGGTGAGAGTGGCCCCTTTCCGGGTTTCTGATCGTTCTCGGCGCCGTCGGCCGCCAACAGAATTGCCAGCATGTCACAGGTGATCTGATCACTGCCTCCTTCGGGCGTCGCCCGGGCCACATCGACATGGTCCGTGAGCGTAATGACGTTGCCCACAACATTGAACGTGAGGCTTCCGCGGCAGCTTACGAGCACGGGCGCTGCCTGGTCATCCTTCGGTGCCGTGGGTTCCTTCGCAGGCTGGCCTGGGATGAACCCGCCGCTCATCCCCTCCAGCCGAATCCGCACATCTCGGTCCAGCCGGATCGATTCGACACCACCAATATTCGGCCCCTGGCCGAGCGTGTCGGGGCCGCTGGGCTCGGTCCGTGGAGTGAGCCGCGCGAGCAGGCCTCGGCCGCTCCCGTTCGATCGACCATAGCGAAACTGCACCGCCTCTCCGGTCCGCACCTCGAGCTCGTCGAGCTCGAGATCGCGGGTCACGATCTCGATGTCATCCTCGGCGCCAGGCGCCGAAGGCGTGCCCCGAATCGTCACCTGCCCCCGAAGGCTCCCACCTACCAGCCGAGCAAGCCGCCCCTGGCGAAGATCGAGGGGCTCGTCGAACTCGAGCACCGCTCCTTGGGGGGCCCGCATCACGATCGTTCGGCCAGCAGAGCCAACGGGCGAGCGGCCGCGATCGGGGAGAACGACGAGCGTGCAGGGGACGAGATTCACGCGACCGTCGGGAAGCGACTGGTACTCCTTGAAGAGCAGCCGCATCTGCCGACTCTCGAGCACGATGGGGTTCTGCCGCTCCCACGCATCCGGGGGAAAGAGATCGCCAATTGCCTCGAGGCGACCGTCCGCGCGGGCCCGGATCTTCGCGGCCTCTTCGGGCGTCATCTCGACACCGGCAGCGACATCGCGGAGCCGCGGCTCCACGAGCGGTACGACGGCGAGACGGTAGAAGCCTGCCGTCGCCAGAATGACGAGGAATACTCGCAGCGTGCGTCCGAGTCGGTGTTCCATCAGACTGCCACCACCTTCGATCGCCGTCTCAGCCGCGGTGACCAGCGTATCGGGCCACGATCGAATCCCAGCTCCCCCGCGCCCCCCC
>CAYZHH010000064.1:9143-12575 GCA_964478275.1 uncultured Candidatus Kuenenia sp. | reverse complement strand
CCGCTCGATAACCTCCCTCACCGCGCCTTTGCCACCCGGGAGCTGCGTCACGATGGCCGCGGCCGAGCGAACATCGACACAGGCATCCGCCACCGCGATGCCGACGCCGCACTTCGCGATCACGGGAAGATCCGGCAGGTCATCGCCGATGAAGGCTGTTTCCTCCCACGAGACGCCGGTCTCGGCGAGAATCGTAGCCGTTGTCGCGAGCTTGTCTTCAACCCCCTGCCGCACGATGCCGATGCCAAGTTCCGTGGCCCGCAGTTGCACCACATGGCTCGCGCGGCCTGTCACGATGCCGGCCCGGCAGCCGGTCCGCTGCCAGAGCTTGAGGCCGAGGCCATCCCGAATGTGAAATGTTTTGGCCTCGATGCCCTGGTTGTTCCAGGTCACGCCCCCATCGGTCAGCACACCATCGACGTCTAGCAGCAGAAGCTGCACGCGTGCCAGGCGGCGATCAAGTTCAGCAGACGAACGAGACATCGGATGCCACTTGCAGGGGTAGTGAACGAACGAGTCGGCTCAGGCCGCAGCGGACGTGCGGACTGGCGGCCGGTGGACAGCCTCGTGGGGCACGAGCCCGACGAGGTCAACGACATCGAGAAGGCCCATAATGGCACCGTCACCATCCACCACCGGCAGCTCACTGAGTCGCCGCGTCTCGAGGATGGCGACCGCATCTCGCAGCCGCGTGCCAGCCGGTACGGTGGTGGGATGAGCCGTCATGACGTGGCCAATCGGGGCATCGAGCAGGTTGTCGTGTCGCCGTTCGAAGAGGCGAGCGAGGTCGCTGTCGGTGAAGATGCCCTCGAGAGAGTCACCGTCGCCCACCACCATCACGGCACCGGTGCGACGGGCAGGAAGCGGCCGTGAGAACACGGCGCGCACGGTCTCGTCGGCCCGCGCGAGGCGGCACTCGGCGATCGGCCGCATCGCATCCTCGACAAGCATGAGCTGGCGGCCGAGACTGCCGCCGGGGTGACGGGCCGCGAAGTCTTCGGGGGTGAACTGCCGCAGGCTCGAGGTCACCAGCGCCAGGGCATCGCCGAGGGCGAGCATGAGCGAGGTGCTCGTCGATGGCGCGAGCCCGAGATCACAGGCCTCGCGGACGCTTCCTGTCGGCACGACCACGGCGGCGGCACGGCCCAGCGTGCTGTCTGGCCGGGCCGTCAGCGCCACGATCGGAACACGTCGGGCAGCCACGTGAGGCAGGAGCCTGGTGATCTCCTCCGTCTCGCCTGATTGAGACAGCGCGAGCATGATGTCATCACTGCGAAGGGCGCCCAGGTCGCCGTGCATCGCCTCGGCCGGGTGCATGAAGTGACTCGGGCTTCCAGTGGACGCGAGCGTGGCTGAGACCTTCTTTGCTACGAGGCCAGCCTTCCCAATCCCAGTGACCACGACGCTTCCGGTGCAGCCTTTGATGAGGCGCACTGCGCGGCAGAAGGCTTCGTCGAGCGCGTCGGCCGCCGCGAGTACCGCCTCGCCTTCGGCCCTGAGGACCTCGCGGCCGCGGTTCAGGATCCCCTCGTTGCGGTTCTCTTCGTGCGCACCATCCATGACGTCACCGGCCTCCCTGGGTTCAGCGGGGGCGGGACTATAGGACGGCTGGGCAAACACCGCAACGCGGTTTTTCGGCGGCAGCAGGCGTCACGCAGCGTAGCCGGCGACGCGCCTCAGGCCTTGCCGTACCGCTTCGCCATCTCGGCAAGCGACACGATCGGCACCTTGCCCGCGTTCCCGGCCTGGCCAAACTGCACCATCCGTTCGGCGCAGACCTTCTTCATCGCCTCGCGGGAGGGCTTGAGGTAGTCGCGAGGATCGAACTTCTCCGGATGCTCGAAGAGCACCTTGCGGATCGCTCCGGTGATCGCCATCCGGCAATCGGTATCGACGTTGATCTTGCGGACCCCGTGCTTGATGCCCTTCTGGATTTCCTCCACGGGCACACCCCAGGTCTGCGGCATCGTGCCGCCATACTTATTGATGATGTCCTGAAGCTCCTGCGGAACGCTCGACGAGCCATGCATCACGAGGTGGCAGTTGGGGAGCATCCGGTGGATCTCCTCGATCCGCTTCATGGCCAGGACGTCGCCGTCGGGCTTGCGGGTGAACTTGTAGGCCCCGTGACTCGTGCCGATCGCGACGGCGAGGGCATCGACGCCGGTCGCCGCGACAAAGCGAGCCGCCTCGTCGGGATCGGTGAGGAGTTGATCGTGCGAGAGTTTGCCCGTGGCGCCGTGACCATCTTCGGCCTCGCCCTCACCGCTTTCGAGTGAGCCCAAGCAGCCGAGCTCGCCCTCCACCGACACGCCCTGCCGGTGGGCGAGGTCAACGACGTCTTTTGTGACCTTCACGTTGTAGTCGAAGTCGGCCGGGGTCTTGCCATCCTCGGCGAGAGAGCCGTCCATCATCACGCTCGTGAAACCGTTGTCGATCGCACTCTGGCATGTGGCCGGCGAGTTGCCGTGATCCTGATGCATCGCGATCGGGATCTTCGGGTAGAGCTCGGAAGCGGCGAGCATGAGATGGCGGAGGTAGTTGTCTTGGCTATACGACCGGGCGCCTCGCGAGGCCTGCACGATGGCGGGCGAGTCGGTTTCCTTGGCCGCCTCCATGATGGCCTGGATCTGCTCCATGTTGTTGACATTGAACGCGGCGAGGCCGTAGCCGTGCTCGGCGGCGTGGTCGAGCAGGATCCGCATCGGGACGAGTGGCATGGCGGGAGACTCCTTGGGGGCAGGACCGGCTCTCGACCGGTGCCGCGGCGGCGGCGGTCGAGAGCATACGGCAAACGGCGGGGTGCTAGAATCCCCTCGCATTCAGGCCGAGCAGGTTATGTCCTCTCTCCCTTGCCGCAGCGCTCCCGCACGATGGACCTCCGACCTGTCACCGACCCTATTCGTAGTCTGCTCTACGTCGCAGGCGGCTGGGCCTGCCTCGCCCTGGCGGTCGTGGGGGCCATCCTTCCACTCGTGCCAACGACGCCTTTTGTGATCCTCGCGAGCTTCTGTTTTTATCGCGGCTCGCCCAGGATCCATGCCTGGCTCCACCGCTCAAAATGGTTTGGGCCGACGCTTGATGACTGGCATCATTACCACGGCATTCGTCGCGGCCTCAAACACCGCGCGATCCTGATGGTGCTGGCCGTCGTGGGCACAAGCCTCCTGTACAACTCCTTGCCCTGGTATCTCCAGTACGTGGCGATGGCGCTCGTTGCGGGGGGGCTCTACACGATCTGGACCGTGCCGACGCTCCCTGACGACGCCCCGCAGGCACCGCGCACCATCGCGGAGTGATGCCTTAGTCTTCGATGCCGCCGCGAGGTTCTGGGAGCAAGAATCCCACACCGAGCCCGATCACACACACCACGGTGCCGACGATCGCCGCAGCCGAGGCGAACGCGAGCGGGGATGACTCATACGGCATGAG
>CAYZHH010000064.1:0-9133 GCA_964478275.1 uncultured Candidatus Kuenenia sp. | reverse complement strand
GCATGAGCCCGGCCACCAGCGACGTCACCGCGGCTGCTGACGTGCCGATCATGCGTCCACCAATGTTGGCCGCGAAGCTCTCGCCCGTCCCCCGCAAGTGCACCGGGAAGACGTGTGGCAGGTAGTTGCCCCAGAACGAGAGTTGGCCCACCGTCACGAGGCCAACCATGAACATGCCGAGTGACATGGTCGTCACCGGAAGCCTGCCGAGATAGGCCCACTCGAGCGGGATTTCAAAGAAGGTTGTGTTCGGCACGCGGAGGAAGCACCAAAACACGAGCGGCGTGAGCAGCAGCCCTGGTATCTGAAGCAGCCTGAGCTTCCATCCCCAGGCGATGCCCGCCGCGAGCACGACGGCCATGAGGCAGCGGCCAATGAGGCCCCCGATCTCCTGCATCTTCGTGTACTCGGCGGCAATGGTTTGCGAGTGCCGAGCCGACGCCGCTTTGGCAAGCGTTGCCAGCTTCGCCTCATCGGCTTCTCCGCGGTCGCGAGCTGCTGCCACGGCCTTCTCGCCTGCGGCGGCGGCTCCCTGGCGCACCTCGGCAAGGCCGGGCACCATCTGAGGCATCTGCTGGATCGCCCCAAAGGCGACGCCGAGCGTGCAGGCAAACCCGATGGCGGTCAGGATCGTCGTGCGACGAAGCTCGGGGGCAAAGAGGGCGGCAAGGCTCGGCCGCTTGAGCGTGCCGGCGGCCTTCTTGGACGCCCACACCGGCGACTCGGGCAAGAACGGCCGGATGAGAATCAGCGGCACGGCCGGAATCAGCCCCGACATGAGCGTGTATCGCCAGGCCTCGTGCTGATGTTCGAGCCCGATCTGCCCCAGGAACGACAGCCATGATGGCATCTGGATCGCAGGCAGGCTGGGGCCGAACTGGATCGCAAGCCCGTTGGCCACCGCCACCGTGAGGCCGCCGATCGACGAAAACGCCTGTGTAATTCCGAGCACTCGCTCCCGCTGCTTGGGGTCGGGGAACAACTCCGCAAGCCACGCCACGGCTGCTACGAACTCAACACACACACCGACAAACACAAAGCACCGACAGATCAGCAGCATCCACAGGCTCGTTGAGAAGCCGGCTGCAAACGCGGCGAAGGCATAGACGAGGATGCTCCATGTGAGCACGCGACGTCGGCCCAGTCGGTCGGTGAGATAGCCGCCCAGCAGGCCAAACAATCCGCCGCAGAGCGCCGGCACATAGAAGAGGATCCCTACCCACCTCAGGAAGCCGGGGCTGCCTGGCTGAAAACCGCCCAGCTCTAAGAGGGCCGGCCGCGCGATCAGCGGCAGCATGAGGAGCTCGTAGATGTCGAACGCGAAACCTATCGCCGCGATCGCGCAGACGAGCCAGCCGGTGATCCCAAGCGCTCGCATGCATCGTCTCCGAGACAGAAAGGCATCGGCGGAAAACGAACGATGCCGGTGAGGCCCAAAAGCCTACACCGGCACACGATCGCGACGGAAACCGTCAGCCGACGAGTCACGGACCGATCGAGGCAGGCCGCTTGGCGAGGAAGTCGCGGGGCCCGCGAGTCGTGTAGTACGGATACGCCACGGCACCGGTCGGCGGGCCCGCGGGAGTGACGGCACCGTAGTCGGAGGCCCCGAGGCCGGCCTTCTCGTCATGGGTCAGATGGTGCTTGGCGAGGCCACCGTAGCGGCCGGTGTGCGGAGTCTTGCAGACACCGCCCGGGCAATCCTGGCAGGCGCCGGTCTGGCAGGCGCCCGAAGGACAGCTTCCGTCGGGGCATCCATGTTCATAGCACGTGCCCGACTCGCACCCGGCGCATCCGGCTTGCCCGCCTTGCCCGGCGTGACCGCGATTCGAGTAGGGGCCGTCGGCGTTCAGGAGAAACAGCCGATCGATGATCGAGCAGCCTGTGCTCGACACGGTCACGACCGCAGCGACGACAAGGCCAAGGAGGCGAAAATTGGTGAGCGAGCGATGCATCGGAGGGCTCCCACTGGGCGGCAAAAGCACCGAGGTGACCAACTGTCACTCGGAGCCTCGACCGCAGACTTCTGGTCATATCGGTCGTAACGCTCGCACCAGTTGAGGGAACCCTGTTGTTGGCAAGATAGGGGGGTTCACGCTGAAGGGGCATCGGTTGGCGGCGGCCCTCTACCCCCCCATGGCTTTCGCAAGGCGACGAAAGTAGACGATGATGCATTCCATACCAAGGTGCCGACGATGCGACCGAAACGCAAGCCGTTGGGCATGTCCGCGGTGCTCCTGCCCTTTCACGGCGACGGCTCGATCGACTGGGGAGGGTTCGAGGCCCATGTCGCCCGCACCGTCGATGTTGGCCTCGTGCCCGCAGTCAACATGGACACCGGTTACGGCCCCCTCCTGGACGATGCCACGCGGCTTGAAGCACTCCGTCGCGCACGCGACACCTGCGGCGGAGCACGGTATGTCGCTGGCGCGGGGGTCTTCGACAAGCCTGGCAGCCCGTTCAATCCCGACGGCTACCGCTCGCAGATCGACGAGGTACTGCGGTTCGCCGGCCAGCCCGTCATCTTTCAGTCCTTCGGGCTCACCTCGCTCCCGGATGACCAGATCGCACCGGCCTACGCGACGCTCTCCGATGGCTGCCCGTCCTTCATTGCCTTCGAGCTGGGCCAGATGTTCGCAGCGTTCGGCAGGATCTATTCTCTCGATGTCTACGAGAAGCTCATGCGGCTGCCTAACTGCATCGGTGCCAAGCACTCATCGCTCTCGCGCCAGCTCGAGTGGGATCGCCTCGCCCTCCGCGACCAAACCCGCCAGGATTTTCATGTCTTCACCGGCAATGATCTCGCCATCGACATGATCATGTACGGCAGCGACTACCTGCTGGGGCTCTCGACCTTCGCCCCCGACCTGTTCGCGAAGCGTGACGCGCTCTGGGCCACCGGCGACAGTGGGTTTTACGAGGTCAATGACCTTCTCCAGTACCTGGGCTTCTTCGCTTTCCGCTCGCCCGTGCCCGCCTACAAGCATGATGCGGCGATGTTTCTGAGGCTCCGCGGCTGGATCGGCTGCGACGACACCCACCCGCAGAGTCCCAAGCGGCCCGACAGCGATCGCGCCGTCCTTGCCGAGCTGGTGCCGCGGCTCGAAGCTTTGTTGTTGTCATGACACCGGGAAACACAAGAGAACTTGCCCATGCCTGCCATCCCGCGTCTCTCTCGGTACAAGTCGGCTGCCGAGCTTCGCGCCGCCTGTGCGGAACTCGGATTCGCGATCCCCATCGATGATGCGGCGCTGACCGCCAAAAACTCGCCGCTGAACCGGCCAATCCGCGTCGCTGACTTCACCGTCGGCAACCGCTGGGCCATCCACCCGATGGAGGGCTGGGACGCTACGCCCGACGGCAAGCCGACCGACCACACGCTCAGGCGCTGGCGAAACTTCGGCCACTCGGGCGCGAAGCTGATCTGGGGTGGCGAGGCCGTGGCTGTGCAACACGACGGGCGTGCCAACCCCAACCAGCTCTGCTTCGCGCCCGGAAACGAATCCGGCCTCGCGCACCTCCGCGAGACACTCGTCGCAGCCCACGTCGAAAGCTTCGGCACGGACGCCGCGAACGACCTGCTCATCGGCCTTCAGCTCACGCACTCCGGCCGATTCTCCAGGCCCAACGACACGAAGCGAATCGAACCCCGCGTCGCGTACCGGCACCCGATCCTTGACGCACGGGTCGGTATCACCGACGACTCAGCCGTGCTTAGCGATGACGAGCTCTATCAGCTCATCGAGCAGTACATCGCTGCGGCCAAAACCGCACACAGCACCGGATACCACTTTGTCGACATCAAACACTGCCACGGCTACCTCGGCCACGAACTGCTGTCGGCCTACGAGCGCCCCGGCGACTTCGGCGGCTCGTTCGACAACCGTACACGCTTCCTCCGACTGGTCTGCGCGGGCATCCGCGGCACCTGTCCAGGCCTGATCCTTGGTGTGCGGCTCAGCGCCTTCGACCATCTCCCGCACAAGCCCGACAACACCAAGAGCGAGAGCGGACGCCTGGGCCCGGGCATTCCCGAAGAATTCGCCGGCAGTAACTACCCGGGCTTCGGCCTCGATCGTGGCAACCCCGCGCGGATCGATCTCGACGAGCCGATACGACTCCTCCGGCTGATGCGGGACGAGCTTGGCGTCGCCATCGTCAATGTCACTGCGGGTTCACCCTACTACACCCCCCACCTCCAACGGCCAGCCTACTATCCGCCTTCCGACGGCTACCAGCCGCCCGAAGATCCGCTGCTCGGCTGCCTGCGACAAATTGACATCGTGCGTCAGCTTCGCGAGGCCGTGCCCGACCTGCCCCTGGTCGGGAGTGCCTACACCTACTTTCAGGACTACCTTCCCCATGTCGGCCAGGCGCTCGTTCGAGAGGGATGGATCGACTTCATTGGCCTCGGACGCATGGCCCTGTCGTACTGGGACCTGCCTACAGACGTCGCCGAGGGGAGGCCGGTCAACCACAAGCGCATCTGTCGCACGTTCAGCGATTGCACGACTGCGCCGCGCAACGGCATCATCTCCGGCTGCTACCCGCTGGATGACTATTACAAGCTGGCACCTGAGCATGATGCCCTCAAGGCTGCGAAGAAAGACATGATCGACCGTCTGAAGCCGCTTTGAATTTTTTGGCTCCTATCACCGAGATCCCGATGTCAAACCGATCCTTGGCGTTCTTGCTGCTCGTGGCCATGGCGATCACCGTTCCGGTCCACGCCCACGACCTCGTCTTTGAAGACGATTTCTCCCAAGGATCCGATCGGTGGGCACCCACCGACCCGGCATCGTGGGCTCTTGGCAAGGATGGCGACCGGGCTGTCTGGGGCCTCAACAAGCGAAAAGGCGACTACCAGCCCAAGGTCCGCAGCCCTCATAACGTGGCGATCGTCAAGGATCTCGAGCTCACCGACACCATGATCACCTTTCAGGTGAAGAGCACGCTCGACACGGGCGGCCACCGCGACTGCTGTGTCTTCTTCAACTGGCGAGACCCCGAGCATTTCTACTACGTTCACCTCGGGGCCAAACCCGATCCGGCCAGTGGTCAAATCATGATCGTGGACGGAGCCCCGCGCCGGCCGCTCACGAAAAACACGGCGCCCGTGCCATGGGACGACCAGTGGCACACCGTGAAGCTCGTCCGCGACGTTGGCACGGGCCGGATTGCCGTCTTCTTTGACGACCTCGAGACGCCGCTCATGGAAGCGAATGACAAGACCTTCACGAATGGCCGCGTCGGTATCGGCTCGTTCGACGACATGAATGACTTCACGGACGTGAAGATTTACGGCCGCAAGGCCGTGACCGCGCGCTAGCGTTGGGCGTCGGCCGATCAGCCGCCGAAGCGGCTTACGACGAGCGCGATGTTCTGGCCGCCAAATCCAAAGCTATTCGAGAGCGCCCGCTCACACTTCCCCTCGCGAACCTTGTTGGGGACGTAGTCGAGGTCGCAGTTGGGGTCGGGGTTCTCGTAGTTGATGGTCGGGGGGAAGAGGCCGTCGCGGATGGAAAGCAGGCAGACGATCATCTCGGTGGCACCGGCCGCCGCAATGAGATGCCCCATCATGCTCTTCGTGCTCGAGACGGGGATCTTGTAGGCCCGCTCGCCGAACACCTTCTTGATCGCCAAGGTTTCGACCTTGTCGTTGACGTCGGTGCTCGTGCCGTGGGCGTTGATGTAGTCGATTGTCTCATCGCCAAGACCAGCGTCGGCCAGCGCCATGCGGATGCAAGCCGCAGCCCCGCGGCCCTCCGGATGCGTATCGGTGATCCGGTAGGCGTCGGCCGTCGAGCCGTAGCCCACCACCTCCCCGTGAATCTTCGCGCCACGTCGCCTCGCATGCTCGAGCTCCTCGAGCACCACCATCGCGGCCCCCTCACCAAGCACGAAGCCATCCCGTTCGTTGTCGAACGGGCGACTCGCACGGGTCGGCTCATCGTTGCGGGTGGAGAGGGCCGTCAAGAGATTGAAGCCCGTCACACCGAAGGGGTGGATCATGCTGTGGCAGCCGCCCGAGAGCATGACGTCGGCCTCGCCGCGGCGGACGATCTCCACCGCCTCGCCGATGGCCTGGCTGGAGGCGGCGCAGGCCGTGAGGCAGTTGAGGTTCGGGCCTTCGGCACCGAAGAGGGCTGCGAGGTGGCCGGCCGGCATGTTCGGCTCTTGCTCCACTTCCGTGAGCGGATGGAGCGTCTCGAGGCCGAGCTTCGTGAACTTGGCGACGTCGAGCGTGGGCCCCTCGATGGCCGCCATCATCATGCTGGTGAAGGCGTCGAAGGCCTGCTGCCCTTCACCGCTGCCGAGATAAATACCAAGGCGGGTGGGGTCGGCCGTCAGGCCCTTCTCGAGGCCGGCATCCCGCATCGCCTGAAGCGCCGCGCCGGCCGCAAACTTGGTGTGGCGGCCGCAGTACTGCCAGTCCGCAGCCTTCTCGCCTTCGTTCGTGACATCCCAGTCACGGACCTCTGCGGCGATCTTGGTCGGGAACCGCGAGGCGTCGAACACGGTCGTCATGCCGACACCGGAACGGCCAGCGACGAGATTCTTCCAGAGCGACTCCACCGTCACGCCCAGCGGTGTGACGCAGCCCATCCCGGTCACCACCACTCGACGCCTGCCGGAAACCATCGTGCCCGTCTCCCTGAAATCATGAACCCCGTGGGGTCACCAGTCAGGCCGGGCCAAGGGCTGCCCGGCCTCGTCCTGGCCGATGTCATAAATGTGCATGTGATCAAGCCACCGAAGCAACTCGTCGGGCTCGAAGAGCTTGGGGACGCCGTCGCCCGGCTCGAGGTGCGCGAAGAAAAGCTCTGCCTCGCCCTGGACCCTGTCACCCACGGTGCTCGTCACCTTGACGAGGGAGCCGGTCGGCTTGAGATCCAGCACCTCGGCTTTATAGACGAGCGTGTCGCCGGGAACGGCATCAAAATGAAACTCGGCGGCTGCCACCTTGGCCAGGACGACGCGCCGGTTGAACTCGATGGCATCCGCCACGAGGAGGCCTGCCGTCTGGGCCATGCCTTCAACCACCAGGGAGTTGGGCATCATCGCCGCCCCCGGGAAGTGATCGTGGAGATGCTCTTCGGCCAGCGAGACGTTCTTCACGGCCGTCGCCCGCTTGCCACGGACGAACTCGTTAAACCGGTCAATCCAGAACCAGCGCATGAATGGACTCCGACGGGCTCTGCCGTCCCTGTGCTCTGCCGCCCCTGCTGTGCTCTTGGAGGGGGTCGGGCCGACCCCTCCTGGCTGGCGGCGTCAGGCCGCCAGCTTGCTCTCGACGTATCGAACCATGTCCTCGACCGTCAGCGTGTTGGGGAAGTTCTGCACGCTGGGGTTGGCCTCGAACTTGGTGAGATCGACGAAGGGCATGCGGGCCTTGAGCTCCTTGAGCCCCGCCTCGTTTACCTTGCCGTTGGTCACGAACTCGCTGCTCGAGAGGACATCCTCGGGGAAGAGCTCGCCCCGCAGGATCTTGATGCCAAACGCCTTTTCGAGGCGGAAGACGATATCGAGGAAGTCTATCGACTCCGCTCCAAGGTCACCCACCAAGGTGGCCGACGGCGAAACTTCGTCCTCGTCGACCCCGAGGGCCTCCACCAGGGCGTCCTTGACCTTGTCAAAAATTTCATCGCGAGACGGCATCGACGGTTCACCTCGAAGGCTGGGGAAGTTTCAACGCTGAAACCTGAGCCGAAACTGTAATCTGGGCTCGCTCACAGGGAAACCCGAACCTGGCAACCCCCCTCTTCGCGGCCAAATACCCTGCGAAAGCCGACGGCCAAGCAGCCCCCGGGCGTCGTGCTGGTCCTGTCATCGGGCGAGCGAGGGTGTCGCCGACGCGAGCCCGGCCATCGGCAGTGGGGAGGCATATGTGACGCTCCTCGGACCGCCGGTCTGACGGGGGGCGGGGTAGAGGACGGACCAGAGCCGTCGCATTTCGGACCTCACCCGGGCATCGATCGCCGCCCCATGGGGGAGGCGATCGGCCATATTGTATCGCTCGAGCGTCAGCCTGGCGGTGAGGCTCGTCCGATCGCCCACCTTGCCGCTGGCCTTCACCTTCGTGATGGTCTCGTCCTGGGAGAGCACCTCAACCGAGACGGTAAGCGTATTGCCGGGCTCAACGAAGTCACCGTACTTCACGTTCCGGGCCGAGCGGAGGACCACGATCGAGTGGGCGAAGTCCTCACCAAGACGGATCGTCCAGGCAGCGGCCTGGGTCATCGCCTCGAGCATGAAGACCCCGGGCAGGACGGGAAAGCGGGGAAAATGGTCGGCCAAATATTCTTCGGCGAGCGTGACGGCCTTGACTGCCGTAATGCCCCGTCCAGGCTCGACCTCAAGCACTCTATCGAGCAGCGTAAATCGCATCGAAATCGTCTCCGTTGACTGAGCATCCTCGCGGGGGCCGAAAGCCGGCCGGGTGGGAAACGAGTCCCGCGGGGTCACCCTGCACTGAGGCGGAGTATAGGTGAAGTCCATCCGCCCTCAACGGGCAATAGTCCCGCCAGGGCCGTGGCAGGCGGGCTGTCAGCCGGCACCTCCGGCACGATCCTCATGGATTCCCGGGATCTGGATTCCCCGCATCCCGGATCGAGGGCCACCGGGCGTGAGGGTAGGCTGATGACTTTCCTCAACTGACCGCAGGTCGTTTCGCCATGCCGCTCGTCCTCTCGGTCATTGCCGATCCGGCTGCGGGCGGTCCTCTGGCAATCCACCTCTCCGGCATCGTGCCCGATCGACTCGCGGGCCTGTCGGGCGAGGCCGTCCGGCGCCTACCGATCCGTGTCGATGAGCGGCCGTGTGTGCTGGGCGATGTGCTGGGCGTGAGCGGTGATGCTCGCGATGGCGTGATCGAGTGCCGCGGTGATTTCAGCCGAGTGCACCATGTGGCCGCAGGCATGCGATCCGGGACGGTTTGCACCACAGGGAGCGTTGGCCGTCACGCCGGTGAGGCGATGACCGGCGGACGGCTCGACGTGGCGGGCGACGCTGGCGACTGGCTGGCAGCAGAGATGGCCGGCGGGCATGTCGTCGTAGCCGGCTCAGCCGGAGACAATGTGGCCGGTGGCCTCGTCGGCAGTGACCATGGCCTCCGAGGCGGCGTGGTGATCGT
>CAYZHH010000063.1:0-14725 GCA_964478275.1 uncultured Candidatus Kuenenia sp. | reverse complement strand
CAAAAAAGTCGACGCCGCACAAAGAAGAGAAAGAAGAAAAGAAAGAAAAGCGGAGAAAATGAGGGACGGGAGCGATTTTTCCCCGGGAACAAATCGCTCCCGTCCCTCATTTCCTCTACACCATCTCAACGCTCACTGATTGCGGATCAACCCATAACGCCTGCACGCGTTCTTGAAGTCGTCCCTACCAAAGGAGGTTTGCCGCGCCGTGGGTAGTGCAACATACCTTCTCTCAATCGCCGGTGTGTGCCTGACCGAGGCGAGCGCAAGCGAAGCCGAGGCAATGAGCATGCATCTTGGAACGTGAAGGCAATATCACCGGGCGCGGGGGTGGGCCTTGTCGAAGGCGTCGAGGAGCTTGCGGGTTGTCACGTGGGTGTAGATCTGCGTCGTGACGAGGCTCTTGTGGCCCAGGAGCTCTTGCACGCTGCGGATGTCGGCGCCGCCGTCGAGCAGGTGCGTGGCAAAGCTGTGGCGAAGCGTGTGCGGGCTCGCACGGCCTGTGAGACCCACCGTCGCAAGGTGCTTTTCGAGGAGCCTCGCGACTCCTCGCACCGAGAGCCTGGCACCGAACTTGTTCGTGAAGAGTGGTCGTGGGTCAGTGCTGCGGCCGGTCGGCTGTTTGGGCCGCGCGGCGAGCCACGCGGAAAGGGCTCGCTTGGCATGCGAGCCGACGATGCCGAGCCGCTCGCGTCTCCCCTTGCCTCGTACCCGCGCGGTGCCGTTTCGCAGGTCGAGGTCGCCATCATCGAGGTTCACGAGCTCACGCACACGGACCCCCGCCGAATACATCAGCTCGAGGATCGCGAGGTCACGGATGCCCCCGGCCGCGCCCGGCTTTGGCGCCGCAAGCAATCGCCCGATCTCGTCGCCCGTGAGAAACTTCGGCAGCTTCCGCGGCCGGCGAGGGCTGCGGAGTGGCTTGGCAGGATTCGCTTTCACCCAGCCCTCGCGTTGGCCGAAGGCGTAGAAGCTCCGCAGGCTGGCGAGTTTGCGGGCCACCGTGGAAGCGGCGTAACCCGTGGCATGGAGGCCAGCAGCGAAGCGGCGGAGGACTGGGCTCGTGGCGTCGGCCGGCCGGCGACAGCCTGCGGACAAGAGGAACTCCTCGACCTGGAGGAGATCCTCGCGGTAGCTCTTGATGGTCAAGGGCGAGGCACCTCGCTCGGCGACGAGTTGCCTCAGAAAGCGATCAACCTCCGGCCATCGTGCGGGTGAGCCGGCGGATGCGGCAGGCGACGCCATCACGAGCCCCAGGGAGGGGTCATGCGCGACGGTCGGCCCGCGGCTGGAACCGCAACCGCCGCAGCTTCGGGCCGCTCTGGCGAATCTTCTGGGCGAGCACCGCAGCGTCGTACCAGGAGAAGCTCAGGTCGGGGTTGGCGGCATGCCGCCCAAGCGACTGGAGCGCCTCATCGCGGCTGTCGTCGTCGTAGAGGAACACATAGCGTTCCCCTCCCTTGACGAGCGCGATCACATTGATGTCGCGAGCAGCCATCGGATGTTCCGGACGAGTGCCACCGCATGAAGCCGGTAGCGTGGTGGCATGACCGAGCGTCATGGCGCACTAAAAGGCCTATCGGCCAGGCCCAGCGGATGACCGCAGCCTTCCTGTCGGTTCCCCCCCAGGTCACCTTGACCGGGCCAAGCCTGCCATCGCGGGCATGACTCTGGGAAGGCTGTGCGGACGAGGGCGACATCACCGAACCCGCCGCACGATGCGGCGGCTGCCGATCATGGCAAACCTCGGCTTAGCCATCGGTCGGCCTGGGTGGAAAAAGGCCATGGATGACTTTTTCCGCCGACGCTTAGAACAAGTCGGTGAACCCGCGCAAGGCAACGGGTTCCCGCGACCAGAAGGGTTCACCGGCAAGCGTGCCTATGTGGGCACCCCACCAGGCGTCGGCGGCGGCCACCCGCTCGGGTACGCGAGGTCGGGACGCGGAGGCTGGGAACTGGCTCGCGTAGCAGGCGATGCTCTGCCGCTTGGTCTCGGCGGTGGCTGTGATATCGATCACGAAGGCCGGCCGTCGCACCGCGCGGAGGTGGACACACGCGTAGTGATAGATGCGCTCGGGATGCCAGGGCTCACCCGGAAGGTCGCATTTCGTGAGCTTCGCCCAGAATCGCGCGGCTTCGGCCAGCCGTGTGGCAGCGACATGGTCGGGATGCGCGTCTATCCAGTGGGGAGCGAAGAGCCACCGTGGTCGGGTGCGACGGATCACGCCAGCGAGCGCCCCCCTCGCGGCAAGCGTGGCCCGCAGCCGGCGATTGGGAAGACCGAGATTCTCCCGCCACGCAACCCCCAGAATCGCCGTCGCCTCAGACGTCTCGCGGGTTCGCGTCTCGGGAGACCCGAGCGGTGTCGGCTCACCGTCGGTGAGATCGAGGATGCCCACGGCCATGCCCCGCGCACGCATAAGGGCGATGGTGCCGCCCATGCCGAGCTCGGCATCGTCGGGATGCGGGGCGATGACGAGGACATCGAGCATGGATCGCGCTCCTGGGCCCCGGCCGCAGTTGCCGGCCAGACGTTGGGATCATAGTCTGCCTCCATGCATTCAACGCTGGCATCATCCGCTGTCTCCCCCGATTCCCTCTTCGCAGCCGCCCGCGACCACGCCCGACGTGCCGCGGTGCTGGCCACGATCGATTCGATCGTCGGCTGGGATGAGCGAACGATGATGCCGCCGGCCGGCGGGGCATGGCGGGCCGATCAGGCTGCCGAGATGGCTGCCGTTGTCCATCGCTACCGCACCGACCCGGAGCAAGGGGAACGCCTCGCCACCCTTGCCGCCGGGCCGTTGGCCACGGGCGGAAGCCCCGAAGAGCGGGTCACGATCCGCCTCCTCGCCGATGATTTCAACAAGCAGGCGAGGCTCCCTCCGAAACTCGTCGCCGAGCTGGCCCGCACGACATGCGAAGCCCAGCAGGCCTGGGTGGCGGCGCGGGCCGCGTCGAATTGGTCGATGCTCGAGCCCTGGCTCGAGAAAGTCTTTTCGCTCAAGCGGGAACAGGCCGCGTGCCAACGCCCCGATCTCGATCCCTACGACTCGCTTCTCGACGACTACGAGCCAGGAGGTCGCTGGAGGGCGATTGTGCCGCGGTTTGACGAGCTTCGCGCGAGGCTTGTGCCGCTCGTGCAGGCGTGTTCGCAGGCCACGCGGCGGCCCGATGACCGCGTCCTTACCGAACGCCCCTATCCGGTCGAGGCCCAGAAGCGGTTCGTCCACGACGTGGCCACACAGATCGGCTTCGACTTCAGTCGCGGCAGGCTCGACTCCACCGACCATCCTTTCTGTACATCGCTGGGGCCACACGACTGCCGCATCACGACCCGCTGGGACGAGCGATTCCTCCCGACGGCGCTCTATGGCGTGCTCCACGAGGCGGGCCACGGCATGTATGACCAGGGGCTGCCACCTGAGTGGTATGGCTTGCCGCCCGGCGAGGCGGCATCGCTCGGCATCCATGAGTCGCAGTCGCGTCTGTGGGAAAACCTTGTGGGTCGCTCGCGTGCCTTTTGGGAGTGGTGTTTTCCAATCGCACGTGCGGCATTCCCTGGCGCCCTTGCCGATGCCAATGCGGCGATCGTCCACCAGGCGATGCTCGCCGTGCGTCCGTCGTTCATTCGGGTCGAAGCTGATGAGGTCACCTACAACCTCCACGTTATGCTGCGATTCGACCTCGAACGGGCGATCGTCCATGGCGACCTTCCCGTGGCAGACCTGCCGGGCGCCTGGAACGAGCGGTTCGAGCGGGACTTCGGAATCCGGCCGCCGAACGATGCATCTGGGGTGCTCCAGGACATCCACTGGAGTGCAGGGCTCATTGGCTATTTCCCGACATACACGCTCGGCAATCTCTACGCGGCCCAACTCATGGCGGCCGCGGACGAGCGGCTCGGAGACCTCGACCAGCAGTTCGCCGCCGGTGAATTTCGGCCGCTTCTGGACTGGTTGCGGGCCGAAATCCACGCCCTCGGGAGGCGGTTTGTGAGCGAAGACCTTGTGGAGCGAGCCACCGGCAGGCCTGTGTCGGCCGACTGGCTCGCAGCGAGTCTCCACCGTAGATATGGCCCTGCCCACGGCCTCTGACCCCGTCGGTGCCGGCCGCTGGTGGCGGCCAAAAATGCGGTGGTACACTCGTGGCGGTGATTCCGGGGGGGTAGACCCGGATCAGCGGTGAAACGCACGCGCGGAGAGAGACAGATGGCTGACGATGACAAGGTGAAAGCCGGTGACGACCCTTGGGCCGGTCTTGAGTCGGAGCAACTTCCCGACGCGGCCGAAGGGCCTTCATTTTCGTTCGAAGAGACGCCGTCGTCCCCCACTGACGAAGCCTTCGAGGCGATGACAATTGGATCGCCGACGGACGCAGCCGCGGAGAACGAAGCCGATGAAGACGCCTTCAACGATTGGGTTGACGAGCCGGGCGAGAAACCAGACGAGGATGGGTCTGCACCCGAGCTCTCCGTCTTTCAGTCCGACGACGATGACGAGCCAAACGACGACGATCCAACGAGTGCGATGATCGGGCATTCATCGGTGGATATCGGCACCGGTGACTCGGGCATTCTCGAATCCAGCACGCTCGCGTCGCTTATCTCGCAACATGCCACCGAGATACCTGTCGATCCGTTCGCGGAGATCGGTGACGTCACGGCGACAGAACCAGCGGCTGAGGCTGAGACTGCCGCCGAGGCTGCGACCGAAGCGATTGATGAAGCCGAGGAGATCTCGGCGGAAGCGATAGACGACAGCGCGGGGTTCTCTGGAAGCCCATTCCAGTTCACAGCCGCCGGATCCGACGATGCTTTTGCTGGTGGTTCTCCCGAGACAGCCGCCGAGGCTGAGCCGTTCGCCTTCGCGTCGTTGAACGTCGATGGCGCGTCCAGTGATTCCGCCGGCGAAGAAGGTGAGGAACAGGAAGCAACGGAGGCCGCGTTTGACTTCGAGGCAGCCGTGGGTGATGGAATGTTGGCCGAGGAATCCGCTGAAGGGGCTGCGGATGATGCGGTCGGGATGATCGGCGCAACACCCCTCGAGGCAGGCGTGGCTCCGCCCAAGCCCAGCGGAAAGAAGGCACCCCGACCGGCTCCGTCGAAAAAGAAGAAGCCGAGCATGATCGGCCAGATGGTCGGCGTCGTGGTGGGTGGCGCGATGTCTATCCCGATCGTCGTTTTGATTCTCTGGTGGGGCGCTGGCCAGGACACGTTCAAGCTGGCCCGGAAGATGCCCGATGCGCTCAGCTTTCTCGTGCCGGCCAAGTTCCGCCCAGGCAGCCAGGTCGCCGTTGCGCCGGGAGGCGGCACCGCACCGAGTCTGGATGACGTCCTTGGAGGAAGCAGTCCGGATGCGGGCGGCTCCGATGTGGCAGCGACGGACCCGTCCGCCGAGCCAGTTCTGGATCCGGTGGTCCCTGAACTTGAGCCGCTCGAGCCATCCGACACGGATCTCGCGTCGGTAACCCCGACGCCAGAGCCCAGCGACGATCCTGACGATCCCCTCATGGCCCTGCTCAATGAAGACCGAACCACGCCGCCGGTCGATCCGCCGCAGCCTCCGCCGGCTCCTGAGCCAGAGCCGCTCGATACCGCCCCGCTTGAAGCGGCCGCCACGAAGGCGATCGCGGCCCTCGCAGCGGTCCAGAGCGTGGACGATCCGTCGGACCCGGTCATGAAGAAGGTGCTTGTGGAGTGCTACAAGTCGCTGGCGGGCTATGCCCAGGAGTTGGCGATGCTCGAGAAGGTGGCCGCCGATTCAGGGCGTTCGTTCGAGACGATGCCTGGGGCCGTCACGTCGATGGATGAGGCGATCGCGAGCCGCCCCGAGCTTTTCGAGCCGCTCACTCGCCTCACGCGCGATTGGATGACCTACTCGCGTCGCTCGAGCGACGGCGTGGTGGCTCCGGTCACGTTTGTGTCGGCCCGTCGCGTCGGACCGTATTGGCGTGCGGAAGTGACGCTTGGCGATCGCCCCATGATCGTGCTCACACGGGCTGAGCCCGCGGCGGCGAGCGGTGAGACGGTGATCGTCACGGGCCTGGCGGTCGACGGAGGTGTTGTGTGGGCGACGCAAGTGAGTCCGGCGAAGTCAGCCGACCCACTCTTCGCCCCGTGACAGCGTGGCTGCCTGCCGCAGGGCAGTCTGCTCCAGACTCCGTCGTGATGATCGCGGCGGATGTTGCGGCTGGCCGGCGTGCTGCGGCGGATGTGCTGGCGGTGCATCGTGCCCGTCATCAGGCGTGCCACTCGCACCTCAACGCCCTCGTGCAGCCGCGGCATGCTGCGGCGGAAATGGAAGCGGCTTCCGCAGCAACCGGACTCCTTGCCGGCGTTCCCGTCAGCATCAAGGACTGCTTTCCGGTGCGCGGTCTCCTGACCACGCTGGGCATACCAGGCTTTGCCAGAGAGCCAGACGCCGAAGACGCCGAGATCGTGAGGAGGCTTCGGAACGCCGGGGCGATCATCGTCGGCAAAGCGAACGTGCCCCAGGTGATGTATCTCCATGAAACCGAGAACCCGGTGTGGGGCCGCACGAACCATCCATTGACCACCGACCGAGGGCCGGGTGGTTCGAGCGGTGGCGATGCTGCGCTTGTGGCCGCCGGCGTCGTATCGCTGGCGGTCGGCAACGACCTCGCGGGAAGTCTCAGGCAGCCGGCCCACGCGTGCGGCATCGCGGCGCTCATGCCTCGGTCCGAGGTGCTGGGCGAGGGAGGGTCATTCAATACGCAGCCTCATCTCCGCGCCGTGCGATCGCGGGTCGGGTTCTTGGCACGAAGCGTGGCTGACCTCCGCGCTGCCCTCGAGGCCGTCGCGCTATCGGCCGTCGCTGTCGCCGAGCCGGTGCGCCGCGTGTGCTGGTGGGACGAGGCGGGACCGATTCCCGCGTCCCCGGCGATCCGACGCGGCGTCGCCGAAGCTGTGGAGCGGCTCGAGCGGGCCGGCATCGAAACAAAGAAACTCTCCGGGAGCCTCGCGGAGGAAGCAGCCTGGCTCCACCTCGCGATCCTCTCGGCCAACGGAGGGCGTGACATTCGCCGGCTGTTTACCGCATGCAAGCCGATCCCCGGCGTCGCGAGGCTCCTGACGCTCGGGGGCCTTTCCCAGCCAGCGCGATCGTTTGTGGCAGTCGTGGCACGCGTCGCGGGCCGTCGGCTCGAAGCGAAGGGGCTTGCATGCACTGGGCCACGCAATGCCGCGGGGCTGGCAGGCCTCGTGGCCGCCCGGGACGCGATGGCTGTGCAGTTTGCAGATCACCTCGCGGGATACGACGCCGTCGTGTGCCCTGTGTCGGCCCTGCCCGCCCTGCGGCACGGCACTGCGGCCCGACTCGTTCTGGCGGTGGCTCCATGTCTCGCAGCCAATCTCTTCGGCCTTGCCGCCGGCGCCGTGCCGGTCACGACCGTGCGGCCTGACGAAGAGCAAGAAAGGCCCCGGTCACGTGACCCCGTGCTCCGTTGGGCGGCGGCCACCGACCGTGGCAGTGCTGGCCTGCCCGTGGGCGTGCAGGTGGTGGCGGCGCCGGGGCGGGGTGAGGCCACGGTCTTGGAAGTGATGCGGTTGATCGAAGCGGGATCGCGTCCGACGTAAGTGGTGCTCTGCGCCGCGGCTTCGTTCACTCCTTCAGCGTCGAGAGATACTCGACCAGATCGCGCATCTCGCGTGGCGTGAGCTGCTTCACGAGATCTTCGGGCATCGACGAGCGGCCAGGCACCTGCTCGTCGATTGAATTCTTCTCGAGCACATGGAGCTTTCCGTCGGCGTCGATGAGCGTGATCGTCGTGTCCTCTTGTGCCTTGACGATGCCGACGTGACTCAGGCCGTCGTCGGTGATCGCCACGATCGTCTCGAAACCCTGGGCGATCGCTCGGTTGGGATCGGCGAGCGCTTCGAGAAGGTACTGCCGCTGCTTCTCACCGATCTTCGACAGATTCGGGCCCACCTCGCCCCCGGTGTCACCCACCCGATGGCAGCGCACGCACGACACCTCGACCTTCTCGAAGAAAATCCCGCGGCCCCGCGCGGCATCGCCGCCGGCAACCGCTTCTCGGAACGCCGCTGCTGGGTCATTCTTGGCACGGGTCGCCATGTAGCGGCCGAGTCGCTCCTTCACATCGGCATTCTTTTTCCGCTTGGCTGCTTCGACGAGCTCGAGGATGAGCTCGGGCGGCAGTTCGCCGGCGAGCTGTTTATCGAGCAGCCCCGCGAGGATCGTGTCGGCTGCCGGATCATTGAGCGAGGCGAGTGTGTCGATCGCCTTCTGAGCTTCACGAATCTCGCCCGTGGCGATCGCCTCGGACAGCAGCGGAAGCGCCTCCGTCGGACTCTTTCGGGCGAGGAGATCGCGGGCGACGCTTCGGACGGCAGGCGAAGCATCCTGCAGGGATGATCGCACCAGATCGTTGAGCGTCGCATACCCGAGCTGCCCGAGGACGGCGAGGGCATCGGCGCGGACATCGCCAGGCTGCTCTCGGTCAGCGAGGAGATTGACGAGCACCTGATTTGCCTCGGGCATACCCAGGGCGGCGGCCGCTTTGGCGGCATGCTCTCGCAGGGATGTGACGGTGAGAACCGTCGAGAGCACATTGCGAAGGGCCTCGGCGGCTGGGGCTGGATCACGCGCGGCCAACGGCCACCAGCCACTGTGGAATTGATCCCGCTGCGGCGGTGCTGCCCACTGCTGGAGATTTCGCAGGGCAATCCGTCGAACCACTTCGGGGGCATCGCCCCGGGCAGCAATCGCCGCCACTGCATCCGCGTTGCCGAGCCGATAGTTGGCATTGAGGATGCGGCGAAGCAGCGGGTCGCTCGTGGTTGTGCTCGTCGCGAGGGCCGCGAGTTGTGGGAGGGCCTCGTCAATCGGGAGATCGTGAATCGCGCGGGCCGCTTCGAGGACGATTGGTTCGTCTTTGTCTTTCAAGAAGTCAGCGATCAATGGGCTTCGATCATGCCGCAGTCCCACGGCCGCCGCGAGGCGAACCGATGCATGCGGGTGGGTCGCCAGGGATGCCAGCTTCGGTGCGTCAGCCACGCCGACCAGCCCCATGATTCCGGCATGGCGAAGGTGACGGTCCTCGTTTGCATTCTCGGCCAGCATGGCCAGAAGCGGCTCGAAGGCAGTGGGGTCACCGAATTGTCCAAGTGCCTCGGCGGCAAAGAATCGAACGCGCAAGCTTGGGTGCTGGAGAAGTCGAATGAATAAAACCGTTTCCTTCCTTGTCGTCGGGCTGGGTTCACCGTTCAGCGCGTCGCCGAGCTGGCGCATCGCCTGACACACGACGTCAATGTCACTCTCGCCTAGCAGGGGCACGAGGGCCGCGACCGCGGTTTTCTTCTGCGGGTCGTCGCCGCGCCTCGCGAGTTGTCCGAGTCCCCACACCCCGGCAAGGCGTTCGAAGACCGTCTCTCCTCGCGTGGCGGCCTGGATCAACTCCGGCAGTGCGCCGCGGGCGACCAACTCAAACTGCGCGTCTTGACGGATGCGGCGATCGGTATGCCGAAGCAGCGCCGCGAGCTCGGCGAGATCCCGCTTCGCCATCCCTTCAGCCAGGAGGCGTTTGACCTCCAGCACGGCGGGCGACTGGGCCAGCGAAGGATCAAAAACCTTATAGATCCGTCCCTTGCCGAGGCCGTCCCAGCCGTTCACCCAGTCGGTCACATAGAGGGCTCCGTCGGGGCCAAAGTCGCAGTCGGTGGCCAACACGTTCCAGGCGAACTCTCCGTCGTCGAATGTCTCGAAACCTGCTCCCTTCGGTCGTACCTTGAGTGTCCTAATTCCGCTCGTGCCGGCACCCCCGCGGAAGTCGCAGAGGAAGAAAGCGCCGCGGTATTGTTCCGGGAGGCCGGTGCCTGGGTAATACGTCAGCCCCGAGGGGCCGTCTGCAAAATTGATGATCGGTGGCACGACATAGGCGGGGCTCGCGGCATCATTCGGGTACCAGATCTTCTCGCGATTGAATGGCCCGCGATCGCCCAGGTATTGGTAGTGCATCCGCCAGCCGCTGTCGCCGCCGCGGACGACGTAGACCCAGCGTGCCTTGTCGCCGCTGTCGCTGTTGTTGTCGCCAGTAAAGAGGTTGCCGTACTCGTCAAAGGCAAGCTCCTGGGGGTTTCGCATGCCCTTCGCAAACACCTCCATGTGTGAGCCATCGAGCTCGCAGCGGAACACCGCCCCTGACACGGGATCGGAGAGCACGCGGCCGTCGGGGAGCGTGACGTGATACCCGCGGTCGCCGATGCTCCAGTAGAGACGGCCATCGGGGCCGATCGTCAGGCCGTGCATGTCGTGCCCGCGGTAGGCCACCTTCACGCCGAACCCGTAGGCAAGCGCTGTCCGCTCGTCGGCTTCGCCGTTGCCGTCGGTATCGCGGAGCCGCCAGAGGTTCGGGATGTTGGTGAAGTAGACATCGCCACCCCGCGTGAGGATCCCCGCCGCCGTGCCTTCCACGAGGCTATTGAACCGGTTCGCAAAAAGAGTGGATGTGTCGGCACGGCCATCGCCATCGGAGTCTTCGAGTCGGCGGATCTGATCGTCGACCCCTGTCGCGGTGGCTACGCCATCCGGGCCCAGGTGTTTGCGGTGGTAGGCATCACGGTCGGCCACCGTCAGGGAAGCCAAGTCGTCATCGACCCATTCGCGTGAATGTTTCCGGTTGTCAGTGACTGCTCGCACCTGGCGAAAGGTTTCGCAGACGTAGACCCGTCCCCGCTCATCGATCCACAGCGCAACTGGGTTGGCGACAAGGGGCTCGGCTGCAAAAAGCTCGACCTTCAGACCCGCCGGCACCTTGATCTGCGGAATGGCCATCTCGCCTTCGTTCGATGCCGGCGCGATGGAGGGCGCCCCTGGCTCAGGAGAATCGCTGCCCGTGGGAACAGCCAAGCACGCAGTGGGCAGCATGAGCACCACCGCGATGAGCACGACTACCAGCGAGCCATTCCAGAAAACTCGAACGTCGCGTGAATGATTCGATACCACAGGGCACTCGCTGCGAAGGAGGTGAGGAAGGGGAGGCCGCAGCCACAAAACCCGTTCACGGTACGCGTCGGACGAGGCCAGAACAAGACTCCGCGCGGGCTCTCCCGCGGTGGCCGGAATCAATGGTGATTTGTTGGGATTCCCAGTACGATCGAGCTCCCTATCACAATCGAGGGACCTCTATGAGTAGCGTGCGGACGGCCGGTCGGAAGTCACAGCGTCTCCGGGCTCGACCGACGGAGGTCGGATTCGAAAGTCTCGAGCCCAGGCTGTGCCTCTCCGGCGTGGTAGTGACGGGCACCGCAGGGCAGTCGGGCCTCGTGCGAGTTCTCGATAGTTCGACAGGGTCGGAAGTGGCGCGGCTGCAGCCGCTCGGGACATCGGTGCCCGGCGGCGTCCGGGTGGCGGTTGGCGATGTCGATGCCGATGGAGTTGCCGACTTCGCATTCGGCGCCGGGTCGGGACGTGGCCGCGTTGTCGTCTACAACGGGGCGACGATGTCACCCATCGCCAGCGCCGCGCGGACGCTCCTGCCATTCGGCCCCGAGTATCGCGGTGGCGTGCATGTGGCTCTCGGCGACATGGATCGAGACGGGCGAGCCGATCTGGTCGTGGCCGCCGATGGAGCGGGACGTTTTTCCGCGATGCGTCAGGTGCGGGTGTACGACGTCACCACCGGAGTGATGAAGGCGATCTTTCGGACGACTAACGCCGCGCTCGGTCGGGATGGGCCTCGGCCGTATGGCAGCGTTCGCGTTACGGTGCGGGATATGAACAACGACGGCCGCGGAGACGTGATTGCGGCGACGGGTCGGGGGCGGTTGCAGCATGTGGGCGTGTATTCGATCGCGAGTGCCGCGATTGGCCGGCTTGGCGAGAGTGTCATTGATGTCGGGCGAGGTGCCGGGCCGGTATACGTGGCAGCAACGAACCGCGACCTCGACCTCACTCCTGAGGTTGTGGTGAGCCTTCCCAGTCGGCTCGATCTCTACAACCTCAATGGTGCGGGCGGGCTCACATCGGCCGGGCCCATCGTGACGGGGATCGCGGGCGGCTCGCGGCCGATTGGCACGATCGACGTCAATGGAAACAACACGGCAGAAGTGGTCATCGGGGGCCTCTCTGGACGGCTGGGGGTGACGAGCCTTGTCGGAGACGGTGGCGTTGATGTGCTTGGAGCGACAGCGGCGAATCCCCTCACCAACCACTTCGTGGCAGGCACGGATCGGTCGGCATTCAACGGCATGGTGCCGGTTCAGGCGGCGACCGGCTCGGAGCTTTCACGACTCGGGATCTACGACCCCGTCACGAAGACATTCACCCAGCCCGCCGTGCCTGCGGGAAACGCGCCAATCTACGCCGGCAAGAATGTCTACTTCATATCGCATGGCTGGGCACCCCAGTGGCGGGCCGCCGTGGATGGCTATGCCATGGCTAATCCGGGCGACTTTTTGAAGTGGTGGCAGACCACCGATCCGACGCTTCCGCACGCCCCGGGTGATGGTCCGGCGGCGGCGTGGATGTTCAATGCGACCTACGGGCCGACGACCGATTTTGTCGTGTCGCCGCAGGGGCTTGCGGCAACGCTGGCTGCGAAGGATCCCAGCGCCGTCGTCATCGCGTTCAGTTGGATTGATGAATCTGCAACCGCCTCGGAGTTTTCGGCGTATCCATCCGAGGCACGCACCTATCGCAACGGCCTTCGTCTCGCCCAGGCGATCACGGAGCTCTTGGGGCTCGACGGCGGCGTCCCGCTCGGGGCCGTGGGTGCCCCACGCGTCCACATCATGGGCCACAGCCATGGCTCGAAGGTGGCAACGGTTGCCGCAGCCGAACTCCGCGGGGCCGGTCAGATCGTCGAGCAGCTTTCGGTGCTTGATTCGCCGGAGTCGTACTTGACCGCGAAGATCGACGCGAACAACCTGCTCTGGTACTACCTCCCCGACGTCCAGCCTGGTCGAGCTGCGGGCACCACGTTCGTCGACAACACCATCTCGTTCCTCGGCGAGACCTACGCCAACTTCCCCGGCCTTGGGAGCGTCGTCGATGTGTCGCTCGCCCCGAGCGTGCTCTACGGCGGGTTGGCCATCAGCGAGAATCACTCCTACGCCGCGGCCTGGTATGCCGGGGCGACCTCGAGCAATAGCGGCTATGGCCTCGGCTGGTCACCGCTCCTCCATCCGAGCGTTCCGCCGACGCTCCTGGCCGGCTACCGTCAGCCGTGGACCGAGCCGACCGTCGGCACGCAGTTTGTGCTGACGGGGAATCCGACACCCGACGCGAAGACGCCGGTGTTTACGCCAGCAGCTCTGACCGACGTGACAACGGCAGGCACAGCGAGCTTCACGGGCGGCGTGATCGCGCTCGCCACCTCACCGGCATCGAAGGCTGCCAACGTCACCGGCCAGCTCGACTTTCAATCGACGTCGTACGGCCTCGCCTTTACGTTCGAGTTTTCAAACGCGACCGCGGGCGACCAGCTCAGCGTGACCATCGGCGGCCTTGTGGACACCTACCAATACTTCGTCGTCGATGGTGCGTCGGCCGGCGCGGGAACGCACTCAGCGACCGTGAGCGTCTACAGCAGCTGGGGCGGGAAGTATCCGGTGACCTTCGCGCTGTCGTCGGTGAGCGGGGCCACGAATCCGAGCGTGACGATTCGGGACATTCAGCAGATCACGTTCGCATCGTAATGGGGGGCGAGGCTTATGACGGCGACGCGAGCGCCTTCCTTGGAACGCCGCTGACACCCGCAACGACCTGAAATGGAATGCCACGGAATCTGGCGGCTTCTCTATGCGAGCCGGTCGTTCCAGCGTGTGGCGTTGCGGGGCTCGTAGGCGATCGGCTCGAACGTGTCGCGGACCACTTGCCGAATGGCGCGGAGATCCACCGTGCCGTCCTTGGCAAGAAGCTGGACGAGCAGGTTGCCGATGGCTGTGGCTTCCACCGGCCCGGCGATCACGGGACGGTTGGTGGCGTCGGCGATCATCTGGCAGAGGAGTGAGTTCTTGACGCCCCCGCCCACGATGTGGATGCGGCTCACCTTTCGGCCGAGCAGCCCATCGAGCTCGCTGAGCGTGCGGCGGATCGCGGCCGCAACACTCTCGAGCGCCGCCCGCACCGTCGCGGCCGTCGTCTGCGGCTCAGGCTCGCCGGTCGCGCGGGCCAGTTCGCGGATGGCCGCCGGCATGTCGGCCGGCGCGACGAGCGACGGATGGTTCGGGTCCACGAGCGTTACCAGTGGCGGCGCCTCGGCAGCCAGAGCCGTGAGCTGGTCCCACGCCCATTCCTTGCCCGCCCGCTGCCATGCGGCGCGGCACTGCTGCACAAGCCAGAGTCCGCAGACGTTTTTGAGCAGCCGCGTGGTGCCGCCCACGCCCCCCTCGTTTGTGAAGTTGTGGGCCAGGCAATCGGGCGTGACAAGCGGGCTATTGAGCTCAGCCCCCACGAGGGCCCAGGTGCCGAGGCTCACATAGCACCAGTCGGGCCGGGCAGCGGGGGGCTCGTGTGCAGGCACGGCCGCGACGGCGCTTGCGGTGTCGTGCGTGCCCGGCAGGATGACGTGGACACGGCCGAGGCCGGTGTCGGCGGCGACGTCGGCGCGGAGGGAACCAAGCCCGGTGCCTGGAGGTGAGATTGGCCCGAAGAGGTGACGCGGCAGATCAAACCGCTCGAGCATTCCAAACGCCCAGTCGCCGGAGCGGGGGTCGAAGCACTGGCTCGTGCTGGCGTTGGTG
>CAYZHH010000062.1:0-14788 GCA_964478275.1 uncultured Candidatus Kuenenia sp. | reverse complement strand
CCGGCGTGTCCAAGGCGAGCGTGAACTTCGCCACCAAGACCGCGACGGTGCGCTACGACGCCGCCGCGACCTCGCCGGAGAAGTTGGTGGAGGTGGTGAAGGGGACCGGGTACGACGCCATGGTCCCAGAGCCGGCATCGGGATCTCACGCCGGGCGTGGAGACCAGATGCAGGGCATGACGGCAGCACAGCGCGCGGCCATGCCGGCGGGTCACGCCATGGCTGCTGGCAAGGGCGGCGAAGACCACTCGGCTCATATGCACGTCAACGCCAACGAGCAGACGGTGCTCCTGCGAAAGGTCATCATCGGCGCGGCCCTGTCGCTGCCCGTGCTGATCATCGCGATGTCACACGGCACAATCGCCTTTTTGAATCAACCCTGGATCAACTGGCTCCAACTCGCCCTCACCACGCCGGTCGTCGTCTGGTGCGGATCGCAGTTCTACCGAATGGCGTGGATGGGACTGAAGCACTTCCGAGCCAACATGGACTCGCTGGTGGCGCTCGGCACGGGCACGGCGTTCCTGTACTCCATCGCCGCGACGGCCTGGCCGGGATTCTTCTCGACGGCTCATACCAGCACGACGGGTGGAATGAAGATGGTTCCGGTGTACTACGAGGCTGCGGCGGTCATCATCGTCCTCGTGCTGCTCGGCAAGCTCTTGGAAGCGCGGGCCACGGGGAACACGAGCGCCGCGATCCAGCGCTTGATTGGCCTTCAATCCAAGACGGCCCGGGTGGTGCGCGATGGGCAGGAGCAGGACATCCCCGTGGAGCAGGTGATCGTCGGCGACATGGTCCTCGTCCGCCCTGGGGAAAAGCTCCCGGTGGACGGCATGGTCGAAAGCGGAGAATCTGCAATCGACGAGTCGATGCTGACAGGCGAGAGCATCCCCGTCGAAAAAAGGCCCGGCGACACGGTGTTCGGGGCCACCATCAACACGACCGGCACCTTGACATTCACTGCCACGAAAGTTGGCAAGGACACCGCGCTTCAGCAGATTGTCCGGCTTGTCCAAGAGGCCCAGGGAAACAAGGCCCCCATCGCCCGCCTGGCCGACACGATCAGCGGCTACTTCACACCCGCGGTGCTGGGCGTCGCGCTCATCACATTCGTAGTCTGGTACTTCCTCGCGCCGATTGACTCGCGGCTGAGTATGGCCCTCCTCGCCTTCGTGTCCGTCCTAATCATCGCGTGCCCTTGCGCCCTAGGACTGGCCACGCCCACGGCCATCATGGTCGGCACCGGCCGCGGGGCCGAGCACGGCATCCTCATCAAGAGTGGCGAGGCACTGGAAACAGCCCACAAAATCACGGCGATCATTCTCGACAAGACCGGCACGATCACGCAGGGCAAACCGGCGCTGACGGATGTGCGGGCGTTGCCGGGCATGATCGAAGCGGAGTTGGTTCGCCTCGTCGCGTCGGCGGAGCGACGCAGTGAACACCCCCTCGCCGCCGCGATCGTCAAGGGGGCCAAGGCCCGCGGCCTGACGCTCGCGGAACCGATCGCGTTCAACGCCGTCGTCGGTCATGGCATCGAGGCAACCGTTGATGGCCGCGTGATCCTGGTCGGCAAGCGTGCGCTCCTGGCCGACCGCGGGATCGACACCACGGCACTCGACGCCCTTGCCGGCGAACTGGCCGCAGCAGGAAAGACGCCCATGTACGCCGCGATTGACGGCAAGTCCGCTGGATTGATCGCCGTCGCTGACCGGGTGAAGCCTGAGTCAAAGGCGGCCATTGCGCAGATGCAGGAGATGGGCCTGCGAGTGGCGATGATCACCGGCGACAACGCCAAGACGGCCGCGGCGGTAGCGAAGGAAGTCGGAATCGCGCCCGACATGACGTTCGCGGAGGTGCTACCGGAGAACAAGGCCGAGCATGTGAAGAAGCTCCAAGCCCAAGGCTTCGTGGTCGGCATGGTCGGCGACGGCATCAACGATGCCCCTGCCCTCGCCCAAGCTGATGTCGGCCTCGCGATGGGCACTGGTACAGATGTAGCCATTGAGACCTCCGACATCACCCTTATCAGCGGTGACCTGCGGTCCGTACCCGAAGCCATCGCCCTTTCGAAGGCGACGATGCGCACGATTAAGCAGAACCTCTTCTGGGCGTTCGCCTACAACACCCTGGGCATCCCCATCGCCGCGGGCGTTCTCTACCCGGTTACGGGCTGGCTGCTCTCACCGATCATTGCGAGTGCCGCGATGGCGTTGAGCAGCGTGAGCGTGGTGCTCAACAGTTTGCGGCTCAGGCGACATGCTCGATGAAACGGCAGGTGGCATCGCATACAAGCGCCGCGGCCCTCGGTGCGGCGATCGACGAGCACGAAAAGCTCATGAAAAAACTTGGCTCGACGAGTGCGGTACCCGCCAAGAAGTAATCGTTTCGCGGGAGTCCTCTGCGGCCGGCGGATTCTGGCGTGCGCCAGAATCCGCCGAAGCCTGCTCGACGTCAGTCAGAGGGAATTGCACATCGGTCCGAGCCGTTCCTCAGGAACACAGGCCCTCAGCCGGTTGCCACCACTTCGTCCTGAGCCTTCTCCGCCATCATCTTCTCGGCCTGCCCCCGACCACAATTCCCGAAGAGCGTTGGGTGGACAACATTGCCAGCGTCGTCGCGAAACGCCGCAGCGGATGAGACGCGCGGCGGCAAGCCGGGCAAGGGGCGGGTGCTGCGCGACCCCTGCCGGTTACGCGGGTGGGCGAGGCAAGCCCTGACATTTTCTTAGACGGCGGTGGCCACAAAGGTTTTGCCAACGCCAATGTCGATACCCAGCGTGTGGGCCAGTGGCCGTCGGGTGCGCCGACGGCGACCTTAACCAAGGAACACTCGTGAGCACCGGCACGGCGTCGTTTCCTGGTCCCGGGGTGGGCGGCCACACGCGGCCCCGCCCCGCCGTTTTTCGCGCGCTGGGCCACGCCGAGCCGCCGACGAGCGTCGAGCTCGACGCCGAGACGTTTCGCCACGTCGAGACGCTCAAACACGATTCCTGGGCCGTCACGGCCGTCTATCGCTCGGCCACCCGCACCGCCAAATGCAAGTTCAACCGCACCCAGCCGATTCTCTTCATGCCGATGAGCTGGCTGGGCCGGCTGCTCGCCGCCCGCGAACGCTGGTTCATGAAGCGTCTCGCCGGCATCCAGGGAATCCCGGTATCGCTTGGTGAGGTGCGCGTCGAGGGCCAACGGCTCGCCCATGCCATGGCACACGAATGGATCGAAGGCCATGCGCTCGCCGAGGGTGAGAGGGTCGACGATCATTTCTTTCCCTTGCTGACGGCGATCCTCAAGGACGTGCATCGCCGGGGCGTCGCCCACGTGGACCTCCACAAGCGCGAGAACCTGCTCGTGGATAACGCGGGGCGGCCCCACTTGATCGACTACCAAATTTCCTTCGGCCTGGCGTCCGGCCGACTCTCGGCCCTCGTGTTCGGCGGTCTCCTCCGACTGTTCCAGCGCTGCGACGACTACCATCTGCTCAAGCACCGTATGCGGCACCGGCCCGACCAGGTCGACCTCTTGCCGGAGGACATGCATCGCATGCGGCCCTGGTGGATCCGCGCGCACCGCTGCGTGGCCGTGCCATTCCGCACCGTCCGCCGCCGGCTGCTCACGGCCCTGCGGATCCGCTCCCGCACCGGGCACGCCTTCAGCGAGACCTTCCCCGAGGTCGCCCACCGCCGGGCCGCCTGACCGCGGCCGCCACGAAGGCATGGAGTCCAGACGCGTGGTCCTCAGGATCACAGGCCCTCAGCCGGTTGCCGCCAGTTCGTCCTGGGCGTTCTCCGCCATCGCCTTCTCGGCCTGCCCTCGACCGAAGCACCAGAACAGGGCCGGGTGGACGAAAAAGTCGAGCAGAGTGGAGCTGACGAGGCCACCGAGAATCACCGTGGCGACCGGATAGAGGATCTCCTTGCCCGGCTCACCGGCCGCCAAGACGAGGGGCACAAGCGCGATCCCGGCGGTGAGCGCCGTCATCAGCATCGGTGCCACCCGCTCCTTGCCAGCCCGCTCCATCATCTCCGGCGTAAACCCCTCCCCTTCGTGCCGCACGAGGTGGAGGTAATGGGCAATCAAGAGAATGCCGTTGCGGGAAGCGATTCCTGAGAGCGAAATGAATCCCACCATGCTCGCGACCGTGAGCGACTGCTGGGTGATCACGAGCGCGGCCACCGAACCGATGGCGGCCATCGGCAGCGCCGCGAGCACCTGGAGCGAGAGATTCGTCGAACCGAAGAGCGTATAGAGCGCGAAGAACATGCCGGCCAGTGACACGAGGCTCAGCATCCCGATCATCCTCGTGGCCTGCTGTTGGCTCTCGAACTGGCCGCCGTACTCGACGAAGGAGCCCGTCGGCAGCGCCGCCTGGATGGGCGCGAGCCGTGCCTGGATGTCGGACACGACGCCCACGAGATCACGGCCCGCGGTGTTGCATTGGATGACGATTCGCCGACGGACGTTCTCTCGGTTGATCGTGTTGGGCCCACTCCCCTCGGCGATATCGGCCACGGTTGCCAGCGGCACACGGCCCCCCATCGGAAGGTTGATCGAAAGCCGCCGCAAAAGCTCGACATCGATCCGGTGCGGCTCGTCGAGCCGGACGACCAGGTCGAACTTCCGCTGGCCATCGACGACCTCCGAGACGGTGCGGCCGTTCATTGCGGTCTCGATGAACGCATTCACGGCGTCGGCGGTCAGGCCGTACTGCATGAGCTTGTCGCGGCGAAGGCGAATCTGAAGCTGAGGGATCTCGACCTGCTGCTCGACCATGAGGTCTTTCACGCCAGGCACGTCGGCGATGGCGGCCTTCATCCGGTCGGCTGTCCGACGCAGTTCGCCAAGGTCATCGCCGTAGAGCTTGATACCCACCTGCGCCTTGATGCCGGAGAGCATGTGGCTGATGAGGTGGGACAGGGGTTGCTCGACGGCGATGACGACCCCGGGAACCTGCGTGAGCTCCTCGCGAAGCTCCTCGAGCACCTCCTCGCGGCTTCGACCGGCCTTCGGGTCGAAGCTCACGATGATCTCGGAGGCGTTGACACCTTCGGCGTGCTCGTCGAGCTCGCCTCGCCCCGTCCGCCGGCTGAAGTTGGCGACGCCGCTGACTCGGCCGATCCGCTCGTCCACCATGCCGGCGATCCGGTTCGACGCCTCGAGCGACGTGCCCGGCGGCAGGAGCACGTTGACCTGCACACAGCCCTCGTTGAACGGTGGCAAGAAATCACGGCCGAGACCCATGACCACCACGACACTCACGACCACGGCAGCCGCGACAGCCGCGAGAATGGGTGCCGGATGCCGCACGGAGACTCGGATCGCGAGCCCGGCGAGCGCCTTGAGACTCCGGAGCACAAGGCCATCCTTCTCGTGCTCCATGAACTTCGCGTTCGGAAGGAGCCAGTAGGACAGCACCGGCGTGACCGTCAGGGAGACGAGCAGCGATGCCAGGATCGAAACGATGTAGGCGATGCCGAGTGGCGTGAAGAGCTTGCCTTCCATGCCCCCCAGGGCAAAGAGGGGCACGAACACGAGCACGACGAGGATCGTGCTGAAGACGATCGAGTTGCGTACCTCGCTGCTGGCCTCGTAGACCACCCGCAAGGCCGACTTCGGGTGGCCCGCGACGGCGTTCTCACGAAGACGGCGAAAGATGTTCTCCACATCCACGATGGCATCGTCGACGAGCTCGCCGATGGCCACGGCGAGCCCGCCGAGCGTCATCGTGTTGATCGACATGCCAAGCCACTTGAAGACCAAGCCCGTGATGACGATCGATAGGGGTATCGCCGTGAGTGTGATGAACGTCGTTCGGAAATTGAGCAGAAACAAAAACAACACGATGACCACGAGGATGCCCCCGTCACGGAGCGCCTCGATGACGTTCTGAATTGAGAGATCGATGAACGTTTTCTGCTGGTAGAGCTCTGGGTTGATCTGGATGTCGGCGGGCAACGACCCTCGGAGGTCGTCGAGGGCTTTGGTCACCGCATCGGTCAGACTCCGGGTGTCGGCACCGGGCTGCTTGGAGATGACAAGGATCACGGCGGGCTTGCCGTTGACAGCCGCATCGCCTCGCTTCACTTGGGCCGCCTCAGCGACGCGGGCCACCTGCGCGAGCACCACCGGCCTGCTGGCGCCCGTTTTCACGACGATCGATTCGAGATCACTGAGGCTTTGGATACGACCAATCGACCGAACGAGCAGTTCGTTGTCCCCCTGGTTTAAATAGCCGCCCGTGGCATTGGAGTTGCTCGCCTGCACCGCACGCTCGACGTCTTCGAGCGTGACGCCAAACTCGAGCAATCGCTCTGGATCGACGAGCACCTGAAACTGCTTGCGTCCCCCGCCCATCGTCACGACCTGGGCGACGCCGGGGATCGTGAGAAGCCTCTGCCGCACGACCCAGTCGGCGAGCGTCCGCACCTCCATCGGCGGCGTCTGGCCGTTCTCGCTCCCCATGCCGACGTGCATCACCTGCCCCATGATCGAGGAGATCGGGGCCAGTTGCGGTCGGATTCCCTTGGGAATACGGTCGAGCGCGACGGCGATCTTCTCCGTCACGATCTGCCGGTCGATGTAGATGTCGGTGCCCCATGCAAACTCGACATAGATGACCGACAGCCCGATGCCGGAGGAGCTGCGGACGGCCTGCACCCCCGTCGCTCCGTTGAGCACGCTCTCGAGCGGAAACGTGACGAGCGTCTCCACCTCCTCAGGCGCGAGCCCCGGTGCCTCCGTGAGGATCGTCACCCGCGGCCGATTCAGGTCGGGAAACACGTCGATTGGAAGCTGCCAGAGTGTGATGCCTCCGTAGACGAGGACCACGACCGCCATCACGATCGTGAGCAGGCGGAAGCGCAAGGCGTTTCGGATGACGGCGTCAAGCACGGGCGAAGAGTCTCCAGGGGCTCACGGGGGATGCCATCAATGACTGTGGCCGGCGTGGGGGTCGACACCACCACCCGCCTTGTTTTTGATCGCCAGGTGGAGCTGCTGAGCGGATGACGTCGCCACCCGTTGGCCCGGCTTGATGGCGCCGTCATTTGCGATCACGACCCATTGGGGATCGCGGTGTTCGACCTGGACAGGCGTGCGATCGTAATGTCCGATGCGGCTGCGGAACACGTAGTTCTCGACGCCGTCCTGAGCGACGGCCGCGGCCGGCAGCACGATCCGATCCGGCCACTCCTCCACCGGCACTTCGAGCTGCATCCGCTGCCCGGGCTTGTACCGCCAGGTTACGGACCGACTCGCGTTGTCGGTGCGTGATTCGCCGCCGGCCTCGTTGGGGAGGCTGACATAAAACCGAAGCGTCCGCGATTCGGCGGCAACACTGTCGGCCACGTAGGCGATGCGAAGGTTTTCGATCCGCCGCTGCGGACTTCCCTGCGCGTCGAGCACCGCCGTGATCGGCGTGCCCTGGGACGCTGCCTCAGTGATCTGAGCAATGTCCTGCTCGAAGGCATCGCCTTCGAGCAGCAGGGTGCCATGATCCACGAGCACGGCGAGCGTGTCTCCGGCCGTCACGTGCTGGCCGCGGTCCACCGAGAGCGCGTGAACGACCAAGGTGCCGCTTCCCGCACTCGCATCGCGGGGCACGGGAGCTCGAACAACCACCGTGCCGAGGAGCTTGCGGGTGCTGACAATATCCTCGACCTGCTGCTCGGTGAGCCCGTGTAGCACGAGCGCTTGACGCTGCGCGAGCTGGGCGGCTTCCAGTTTCTGGAGCTCGTATTTTCGTTCCAGGATCGTCTTGGTCGCGATCAGGCCTTCGGGTCCAACCCCTTCGAGCCGAGCGATCTCCCGCCGGACAACGTCCACCTCCACCGTCGAGCGGAGCAGGTCAGCTTGTGACTGCACGAGCTCCTCATGGGTGAGGCGGATCTCGAAGAGCGGATCACCTGGGGCGACGGCCTCACCCTCAGTCACCACAATGCGGGTAAGAAACCCGGTCATCGGCGCGATGCTCGTGAACCGCGACCGACCGCGGCGCTCGACCACTATGCCGGGCAGAGTGATCGTCCGACGAAATGTCGAAAGTGTGACCGAACCCTCCTTGAGTCCAATGCTCCGCCGGGCCTGCGCGGAAAGCTCAATCGAGTTCTCTTCGGTGTGTCCCTCATGGTCGTTACCGTGGTCAGCAGCATGGCCGTGGTCATCGGCAGGGTGATCGGCTACCGAGGCTTCATTCGCGTCTCCGCCAGCCGGCACGCCGCCGAGCCCGCGGATAACCCAATCGCGGACCGGCTGCGAATACGGGCCGCCAAAGAGGACGACCGCCGCCATGCCCATCGCGCCCACGGTGGCGATCGCAGCACGAGTCCGAAATCGGGACGATGAACGTGGGGCAGATGGCACGGGTGATTCCTCGGAGAGCGGGTGAAGGTGAACGGAGGACATGCCGCATGTCGACCGGAATCATGACGAACCCCCACGGTTCACGCCCGTGGGGAAAGCATCAGCAACGCGGCGGCAAGGAACGCCGCGCGGACCTTCAGACGAGGAGCCGCTCGAAGAGTCGAGGCTCGAGCTCGGAGAGAACGGGAGAGTCTGCCACCTCCCACGGGCCGCGCGTGACCGATGCGATCAACTCGATCGACTCCGCCTTCCACGCGACGCCGAGATGATCGGCCAGCATCGGGCCAGCCGGCTTCGCGTCACACGTCGCGGCACAATCACATCCGTAGCAGCCAGGCTCCGCAGTGTGGCTGACCGCATCACCGCTGGTCACCGTCCGGTCGTCCGCGGTGGCAGGCATGGGGGCATCATCGTGGCGGTCGTCATGGGCTTCGTCGCACGCCCCTGCCGCGACCGTGCCGGGACACACTTCCACGGCATGGTCATGGCCCGCATGGGCATGGCACCCCACGGTGAAATGCACCACCGTGGCAAGCGTCGTCAGGACTGCTAGGAATGAACGCACGGATACCACCTCAGGTCATGGCGATTATCGGCATGCAAAGTCCGCCCATACAAGGCTCATCGGATTCGATCGGATCCGGCGGCACGGAAGTGGGGTTTGGGTCAGCCAGGCTGCGGCACAGGCGAGGCTATACTTTAGGCTTCGCCCCTACAGCGACCAGACGAGCTCGATTCGTTTTTCCACTGAATTTCGAGGGTGTGCCCCCATGCTGGATGTCTTCGCGGATACGAGGCGGTGGCGTGGCATAGCCTGCATCGCGTGCATTTTTGGTGCGTGGGCCCATGCGACGGTCGCCCGGGCCCAGGGCGAGATCGGCTTCCCGGCCGCCGACTTCGCCAAGCTCGACACGTTCGAGAGCCTGAACCTCGAAGAGGCCGACAAGCTCTTCACGAAGGGTGATTTCAAGGGGGCTTACGCGGCGTACAAAGCGCACTCGCTCGAGTTCACGAGGAGTGCCGCCCTCCCGTATGTGCTCCTGCGGACAGGCCGCTGCCTCCATCGCCTCGACAAGCGGAACGCCGCAATCCAGGCCTACCAGGAGGTGCTCGATTACTTCCCCGACGACATTGCCTACGCGGCCGCGGCGCTCTACCTCATCGGTGAGTGTCACGGGCAGAATGGCGAGGACGCCAAGCAGACCGCCGCCTGGGCCAAGCTGGTCAAGGACGACGACTATGTGAGTCAGCCGCAGTCGGGTACGGCGCTGACATTCCTCGCGCAGCGGATGGCGCAGCTCGGTGAGTTTGAGGAGGCTGCCGCGTATCAGTGGCGGACAGCCGTCGCCTTCCAGAAGTCGAATCCGCAAGCCGCTGCGCAGGGTCGTGACGCCGTGCTGCGACACTATGTGATTCGAAACCCAAACCACGAGAAGCTGGCTGAGTTCTATGTGGCCGCCGGTGGCTTCGAGGGGAAAGGCCAACAACTCACGAGTGCCGAGACGGACGAACGCTACTGGGCAGCGGTGCTCCCGCTGGCGGCCCAGGCGCCGCCTGACACGAAACAAAAAGCGTGCGGCTACTGGGCCGCAAAGTTTGGAGACCGCTTTCCTGAGAACGACGGCCTGCGAAAGCTCGCCTGCGACGTCCAGCTCGGAGCCAATGGGAACAACGAGGCCTGGCAGGCCCGAATGGATAAACAATTCGCCCGCACGCCTGCGAGCCTGGATCGCGTCGTCACCTGGTGCGAGTGGTACCGCGGCAACCCGTCGGTCGCGAATGCGTTTTTTGAAAAGCACGGCCGACCCCTCACGGCCGCGGTCACCGATATCGGCAAACGCGTGGAGCTGATCCACCGGCTCGGAAGGCTCGGGCTCCCAAACGAAGCTGCCGGAGTCCTCCGATCGACCAAGCTCGATGGTCTCGACGACAGCCAGCTCATCGCGATTGCTGGCGTGGCCGCCACCTCCGAGCCCGAAGAGGGTGTCATGCGGTACTTCGCCCGCGTCAAGGATTCACTCACAGCCGCCAAGGGACGATTCGATTACTACAACGCCCGCACCCACCGAAACCCGCCCTTCATGGAGAAGGCCCTCGCGGAAGTGGCGGCACTCGAGAAGTCACCGAAGTACGCCGGTGCCGACTTGGCGTGGGCCAAGGCCAACCTTCTCCGTGGCCTGGGCCGCTTCGAGGACGCGATCAAGGTCTACCGCGAGGTGAACCGCCAGCCCGACTCGACGTGGGCGATCGCCGACTGTCTCGTCGCCCTGAAGATGTATCCCCAGGCGGTCAAGACGGTCAGCGAGCTCGAGGCTGTCGGTGGCCCCGTGGCCGCGCAGGCCGCCCTCAAGGCCGCCGACATCTATAAGGTTGCTGGCGAGAAAGGGGCGGAGGTGAAACAGCTGCGGGCGATCCTCAAGCGGTATCCCCAGAGCGGCCAATCGAGCGAGGCCCACAACCGCCTCGAGTCCTACGGGGTGCCACTCGTCGGCGGGGAAGCTGAGGCGATCGACTGATTCTGGCCGCAGAGCTATTCCGGACGACATCGTTACAGCGAAAGGTTTCTCGTGAAGCACGTGCTCGTCGTCGTGGTGCTGGCACTTGTCGCCGCGCCGCTCCATGGAGCCGAGCTGACGCGGCCCAACGTCTTGTTCATCGCCGTTGATGACCTCAGGGACTGGGTGGGCTATCTCGGCGGCCATCCCCAAGCGAAGACTCCCACTATCGACCGGCTCGCCGCTCGCGGTGTGGCGTTTACGCGCAGCTATTGCCAGGCACCGGTGTGCAATGCCTCGCGGGCAGCCCTCTTGTCGGGACTGAATCCCTCGACGACGGGCATCTATGAGAACGACGCAGACTGGCGGCCTATCCTGGCCCCCGACAAGATGCTCCCCGTCGTCTTTCGCAAGGCGGGCTACTTCGTTGCCGGCGCCGGAAAGGTCTACCACGGCGCGGGGCTCGACCGCGACTCAGACTGGGACGCGTATTTTCATCCTGTCACCCTTGAGCCCAAGCCGACCGGCTCGAGCGGTGTCGCGGGTATCAGGTTTGCGCCGCTCGATTGCGAGGACTCGGAGCTTCGTGATTACGAGATCGCCGACTGGACGATCGAGCAGCTTCGACACTCCCATGACAAGCCGTTCTTCCTGGCGTGTGGGTTTTTCAAGCCGCACATGCCCTGGAATGTTCCAAAGAAGTACTTCGATCGGTTTCCGCTCGAGAGCATCCAGCTTCCACCCACCCACGAGCATGATCTTGCCGATGTGCCTCCCGGCGGCGTCGCGCTGGCGCGTTCATACGGAGACCATGAATCCATGCTGAAGTCGGGTCGCTGGAAGGAAGCGGTGCAGGCATACCTGGCCACAATCAACTACCTGGACATGAACGTCGGCCGGGTCATCGATGCCCTCGACGCGAGTCCGTATCGCGACAACACGATTGTCGTCTTGTGGGGCGATCACGGCTGGCACCTCGGAGAGAAGGATCACTGGCGAAAGTTTGCCCTCTGGGAAGAGGCCACACGCTCACCGTTGATCTGGGTCGTTCCCGGTGTGACGAAGCCCCATTCCCGATGCGACCGAACCGTCGATTTCAGCGGGGTGTATCCAACGCTAACAAACCTGTGCGGAATCGAAACTCCCCCTCACGTTCAGGGCGTGAGCCACGTGTCGCTTTTGGTGAATCCAGACGCCGAATGGATTCACCCGGCCGTCATGACTTACCTGCCACACAATCATGCGGTGCGGACCGAGCGGTGGCGGTACATCCGCTACGCGGACGGCGGCGAAGAGCTCTACGACCATTCCACAGACCGTTACGAATGGACCAATCTTGCCGACACACCTGACATGGCTTCGGTGAAATCCGGTCTTTTGAAGTACCTTCCGAAGGACAACGCGCCGCGGATCACGGGCAGTCCCAGTCCGCCCTGAGAATCCATACGAGAGCCCGACGAAGGATAGGACGGTCAACGGCAGTTCCGCAACGTGGTGATGGGGATGATGACGAGGAGCATTTCCAGGGCACCGAAACAATGGTCTCTACGACCAATAATAAATGGGCCGGAACCACGGTGATCAACATCATCAGGACCACACCGATCGTCAGTACGACGCCGCGGTCATTTTCCACCACACCACCCAATCCAATGGGTGCAACTCGCACTTCTCGCCCGTCCCACATCTCGGAAGTATCGTTTGTCCCTGTGATGTTCACGATGCATGCATGCGGTGCTAGTGTCTTGCTCCCGACGGGGTCGAACGGGAGAGGCCATGGCTGGCTTTGGCCACGGAGAGTCAGAGCGGCATCTTTTTGGGGTGGCGGCGGGTGTACTGTTCCGGCCGCCGGTGCGGCGCGGAGGCCGCGGCCGATTAAAACCCCTCGTCGCCAGACGGGGGGCTGCGGGTAGAAGGCGACACTGTTTGCCATCAGGAGTGAGCTCGCCCAACAACCTCTACTTCTTGAACGTCATGGCCATGGTGGCCGCTTATGGTCATACCGGTTTCGCTCAGTATCTGATCGACAACGGCTATCAAACGGTATTCATCGACACCTTGAAGATGGAGCCGCACTACGGCGGATGGATGCACGACCGAGCGCATGGGCGGCTGGTGATCGAAGGCGCGGCAACCGCTCAGGACGTCAACCACCTCACGATCCTCAGCCACGACCAGATGCGGCCATTTATGAATGACACCTGGGACTATCCGCAGTGGCCAGCGCTCACGGTCTCGAAGCCGCGAGTGATCGAGTATTTCCAGAGCATGGTGGCCCTCGGCGATCCGCGGGGCCAAAACCTGACCGCCTTAAACACCCGCGCTGTCTTCTGAGGGTTGGCTCCTGAGATGGGGCACTTACCCCTGCGAGGAGGGACCAACAGATTCTGCTGAGGCAGCTTTTTCTAGCAGCGGCAACTGGCTCAAAAGGCTATCACAATAATCCCATTGATCGAGCGTTGCCCGCCACTCTTTTGGGATGGCATTGATTCCGTAATGTGCTCCCAAGACCATTCCAATTGCGATGCCGCGAGACGCATTGTCTCCACCGACCATGGCATTGGCCACAATCGCTTTTTTGAGACCATCTTCCTGGTCGGCATACTTGAGAATGAAGTAGACAGCCCCTGGGAGCGTGCCCTCTGTCGGACTCGCTTTCCCAACTTTAATGGGCTCGGATCGACCGACGTCCCAGAGCCGTGCCATCGACGTGAGCGCTAAATCATCCGCAAACGGCTCGCTATAAAGCGGTTCATCAGGATTGGTTGCTTCCTTCCATTTGGCAATGGCTTGAGCGACTTTCGTCTGGAAAAACCCACCCATGAGTCGGGCGACAGCTTCTATCGCATCTTCTGGTGTCGCGCCACCGATCACACGATGGGTCACGCGAGCAAAGAATTCCGCTCCTCCCAGCGCATGAGGATCTCGATGCGTAAACATGGATTTGCGGGCAGCATCCACGACGTCTTCTTCCGTTTCGTAGTAAGCGTGTGCGGCGACATGCCGAATCGCCATCGCGTTGGAGATGCCGCCTAATTGCTCAATTGGGACTCCCTGTTTGACCTGCGCATAGGTCTCCTGGGTCATCGTGCAGATCCATGAGCCCCAGCCGGTTTCCAGACGATTCATCCAGTGGGGGATGAGTGCCGCGACACTCAGCGCTCTGGGAGGCTGAGCAGTGGCTGCCAAGTGTTCTAAAATGACGATGTTGTAGTCGCCGTAATCGGTGGTTCCACCAGCTTTTTTGCCGGGATGATAGTTCCGCTCGCCCCAGCCAATCCCATGAGTGTGGCCCCCCATCATTTCGCCCGGAGACATGAATCTTTCAATCGGCTGATTCCCGTAGGCCCTAGAGATTTTATGAGCGTCGTATTCGTAGTGACTCCCCAAGCAGAGTGCATCGGCCACGATGGCGGCCATGAAAGCACCTCTGATCGAATCTTCTTTTGATATTGGTTTCATCATCTTCACTTAAGGTGTAGAGCACCGACTGGCATTGTAGCCAGGCGGTTCCATCGTGCCGCCTCCTGGGCCTACGTTGCTCGCTGAACGATCTCGGCATTGATGACGTTCGCTGCGATCCGAAGGATAGGACGGTCAACGGCAGTTCCGCACCGGGGCGCTGTCGGCTGGTTGGCTTCTGAGCGTAGCCGATGGTGCTTGGGCCTGTCTTGCGGCTGTCTTGCGAGGCGAAGGACGGCCTCAGACGCCCGTGGAATCCGCTGTCGAGGCACGGTTTTCGAGGCTCGGCGCAGGCCGGCTCCACTTTGCCCCGTTGCGGGCGCGTCAGAGTGAATGGATGTCGATGACTGGCAGCTCGTCGGGCGAGGCCTGGACGACGTCGCGGTCGAAAGTGGGCCTGCACGAGCTCATTCCACTCGGTGGGCGGGCCTCTGGCTGGAGACACCGGAGGCGGCTCGATCGGCTCGC
>CAYZHH010000061.1:10489-14859 GCA_964478275.1 uncultured Candidatus Kuenenia sp. | reverse complement strand
CAACGCGGCTTGCTTCTGTCGTCCACGCATTCGCCGTGCCGAACACGATTGCCATCCATGGCCCCGGCGGTCTTGCCGGCCCTCCGGCCGGCGGTCGCACGGCTATCTTCACGACCGGCGGTCGCACATCCGGGCTCCCCTGCTCGTGATGGTATCGATGGAATCCGCCCGAGCAGACGGGGCGCCAGTGCTCCCACGCCGCGAGCGAAACTCGCGCCGCGTGCTGCCCTGTAGTTCATGGCATGGGCGACTCCGAGCCGCGGCGTGACTGGGCTTGGGGGTTTTGAAGACGCCCCGCTACGCTCCGCGTATGGAACGGACGTCCACCACTATCCGGGTCGTCGGGTTTGACCCGGGACTCAATACGACTGGCTACGGCATCGTCGAATGCCAGGGTGGCAGTGTGCGGCTCGTTGAGGCGGGTACGGTACGGTCACGCGGGGAGTTGCTCGAGGACCGGCTCATGTCGATCCACTCCGGGGTCCGCGAGGTACTCGAAGCGTTTTCGCCGTCGGCGATGGCCATCGAGCAGGTGTTTGCCCACGCGAAGTTTCCCAAGGCGGCGATTCTCCTGAGCCACGCCCGCGGCGTCATATGCCTCGCAGGGGCCCAGGCAGGCCTGGCCGTTCACCACTACCTCCCCAACCGGGTCAAAAGCGCGCTCACCGGAAGCGGACATGCCGGGAAAGAACAGATTCAGGCGGCCGTGCAGCGAGAGCTCGGCCTCCCTTCCAGGCCCGAACCCGCCGACGCTGCCGACGCGCTGGCTGTGGCGCTCACCGACTGGCACCTCCGCCTGCGGCCCCTGTTCTTCGGCACCGGTACGGTGCGAATCCGGAGTGGTCGAGCATGATCACGCGACTCTCAGGAACGCTCGAGCGGGTCGAGACCACCGCCATCGAAGTGGCTGTTGGGCCGGTCGTTCACGAAGTGCTTGTCACCGAGCTCGTGCGCCGCAGCCTCCAGGGCATGGTCGGCCAGCCCGTTGTGCTGCACACGCTCGAATACCTTGAGGGCAATCCGACCCGCGGCAACCTCGTGCCTCGGATCGTGGGGTTTCTCTCGGAAGTCGAGCGCGAGTTTTTTGAGCTCATCTGTGAGGTCGACGGCGTGGGTGTTCGCAAGGCCCTCCGCGCGATCGTCAGGCCCGTGGGGGAGATCGCCGCCGCGATCGAAGAGCAGGACACCAAGAGCCTGTCGGGGTTGCCCGGCATCGGCGCCGCGACAGCCGAACGCATGATCGCCAAGCTCAGGCGCCGGATGCCGAAGTTTGCCCTGCTTGTTGCCAGGGAAGCTCCCGGTGAGGCGGGCGGCGCTCCCGACGTGCTCATGGAGACATTTGATGTGCTCCGATCGCTCGGCCACTCCGATTCCGACGCTCGCCGACTCGTCGAGGCACTGCGGGAAGAAAAGAAGAAGCCCAAGGATGTGCAAGACGCGCTCGAGATCATCTACCGGCAGACGCACAAGCCGCGGTGAAGGCGTGTGCCTGCGGCGCTTCCCGCCAGGGGTTGCCCGTGCCGTGGAGCCGGCGTTGGAGGCCGAGCACACGGAGGATGCCTCGGGCCCCGTCTGTTCGGGCGCACAACCAACGATCGCGCACGACAAACGGGAGCCCGGAGGTGCGACCACCGGGCGGAGGCACGGCAAGGCCGCGGGGGCATGGATGCCCCGCTGGCCGTGAAGCCAGCGAACGTCCGGCGATGCGGCACGGGCAGGCCCGAGCCGCGGCGAGCGTGAGAGTGCCTGAGCGCGAGGGGCTTGTATGGGGCTGCGAATCCAAACCCGCTAGACTTTCCGACAACGAGAAACAGAGAGCATGGAATCAGAGCATGGAATCATTTCGCCAACCGTCGATGCAGGGGCCTGAGGAGCCGGCCCCGGAGGACCGTGGGCTACGGCCTCAGCGGATGGCGGAAATGATCGGTCAGCGGGCCGTCTACGAGCGGCTCGAGATCGCCATTGATGCGGCCCGCAAGCGGAGCGAGCCGCTCGGCCACATTCTCCTCGACGGCCCCCCGGGCCTCGGCAAGACGACGTTCGCCATGTGCATCCCGGCCGAGCTGGGCACCACCCTCCAGATCGCCAGTGGGGCGGCGCTCGCCGCGCCCAAGGATCTCCTGCCATATCTCACGAATGCCGCGGAAGGATCGGTCCTCTTTATCGACGAGATCCACCGGCTGCCGATCGCCGTCGAGGAGTTTCTCTATCCCGCGATGGAAGATTTTCGGATCGACATCACGCTCGGCGACGGGGTGGCGGCCCGCACCATCAACATGCCACTCAAGCCCTTCACACTCGTGGGAGCCACCACACGGCCTGGGCTCATCTCGGCGCCTATGCGCGACCGGTTCGTGATTCGCGAGCACCTCGACTACTACTCCCCGGCAGAGCTTGCGGAAATCATTCGGCGTTCAGCGGCCAAGCTCGACATGCCGATGGACGACGCCACGGCCGACGAAATCGCCCGCCGCAGCCGAGGCACCCCGCGGCTGGCCAATAACCGCCTCCGGTGGATTCGCGACTATTCGACAAGCCGCGCGGAGAGGCGTCTCGACGTCGAGATTGCCCGCGTCGCCCTGGCCATGCAGGGCATCGACGAGATGGGCCTCGACGGTTTTGACCGGAAATACCTCGACACGATCCAGCGGGTTTTCGCGGGCGGCCCGGTCGGGGTCGAGGCCATCGCCCACACGATGAGCGCGGCGCCCGACACGCTCGAGGACGATGTCGAACCGTTTCTGTTGCGATGCGAACTGGTCATCCGGACGCCCCGTGGCCGAAAGATCACCCCTAAGGGCGAAGAGCACCTTGGAACCACGCCAGCCACTCGTGGGCGTCTATTTTGAAGTCCATTTGACCGGGCTGAACTCCTCTTAGATACTCTTCCGACCGTCCATTCACGAAGGTAATGCCATGGCCGTCCCTAAGCGACGTCAGTCGAACCAAAAGACCCGATCCCGCCGGGCCCACGATTTTCTCACGCCCCGTCAGTTGACGTTCTGCCCCACCTGCGGGAAGGCCGTTCCCACGCACCGGGTGTGTGGAGGCTGCGGCCACTACATGGGCAAGCTCGTCGCCGCGCCGAAGGAATAGTCCGTTGGCCAAGGCTCCCACGGGCGGCGGCCCGACGGCGATCCTCTTCCCCGGCCAGGGCGCCCAATCCGTCGGCATGGCGGGTGACTGGGTCGAGCAGAGCCCTAGCGCTGGTGAGCTCTTTCGCCGCAGTTCGGACATGCTCGGGTACGACCTCCTGGAGGTCTGCCGCAGCGGTCCGGCCGACCGGCTCAACACGACCGCGGTGAGTCAGCCAGCGATTCTCGTCACGAGCCTGGCGGCGCTCGAGGTGCAGCGGGCTCGCGATGCGGCCACGCTCGACGAAGCGCCCATCACTGCCGGCCTTTCCCTGGGCGAATACACGTCGCTCGTCTTCGCTGGGGCCCTTGGCGTCGACGATGCCGTACGGATTGTCGCTGAGCGCGGCCGTGCCATGCAGGACTGCGCCGCGGCGTCGCCCAGCGGCATGGTCGCGGTCCTCGGGATGGAACGGGATGCGGTCACGGCCCTCTGCGATGCCTGTCGCGGCAACGATGTGCTCGAGGTGGCCAACGTTCTCTGCCCCGGCAATATCGTCATTTCGGGCTCGATTGCCGCCTGCGACCGGCTGGCAGCAGCGGCAGAACAGGCCGGTGCGATGAAATGTCTGCGGCTCGAGGTGGCAGGTGCCTTCCACACGGCGCTCATGCAGCCGGCGGTCGAGCGGCTCACGGCCGCCATCGCCCGGGCCACATTCCACACGCCGCGGATCCCGGTGGTCAGCAATGTTGACGCACGCCCGCACACCGACCCCGACGAAATCCGCAGTCTCCTCGCGCGGCAGGTTGTCGGAGTTGTGGAATGGCACGCCTCCGTGGCATACATCCTGTCCACCGGCGTCCGCTCGATCATGGAAATCGGCCCTGGTCGCGTGCTCCGCGGCCTCATGAAGCGGATTGACCGAACAGTATCTGCCAGCGGCGTTTTCGACTGACAGCGTTTTGACACGAAAAAGTGGAGGCTCTCCCATGGCGGATGCAGGCAACTCAAAGACGAAATTCGTGCCATCGGCGCGGATTCGAGTCGATCTTTCCGGCCAGGTGGCCATCGTCACCGGGGCCTCCCAGGGCCTTGGCCGCGCAATCGCGGAAGCCCTCGCCGCCAGCGGCGCCGCCGTCGCCCTCGTGGCTCGCTCGGCCGACAAGCTCGCTGACGTAGCCTCCGGAATCACGGCAGCCGGCGGCAAGGCCGAGGTTTTTCCGTGTGACGTGATGAGCGCCGAGGCGATCCAGCAGACCGTTGACGCCGTGGTGGAGAAGCTCGGTCGGCTCGAC
>CAYZHH010000061.1:3600-10479 GCA_964478275.1 uncultured Candidatus Kuenenia sp. | reverse complement strand
GGACACCGTCCTCGCGACGAATCTGCGCGGCCCATTCCTCTTCATGCGAGCGGCAAGCCGGCCGATGATGCAGCAGCGGTACGGTCGAATCGTGAACGTGGCGAGCGTTTCGGGCCTCATTGGCAATCCTGGCCAGGCCAACTACTCCGCCTCGAAGGCCGGGCTTGTGGGCCTCACGAAGACGGTCGCCAAGGAGCTCGCCGGTCGGAGGATCACGGTCAACGCCGTGGCCCCTGGCTTTATTGCGAGCGAGATGACGGCCGCCCTGGGCGACGTCCTCCTGGACGAGGTCAAAAAGCGAGTGCCGGCAAAGCGGCTCGGCGAAGCGACGGAAATCGCCGACACAGTCCTCTTTTTGGCGGCCCCGGCTTCTGGGTACATCACCGCCCAGACCCTCGTCGTCGACGGCGGTCTGATCGGGTAACGCGGCGGCTTTCCCCAGGTCTGGACACGTTCGGTGCCCAGCGGGTATATCTTCGCCGTGAACGCGGGCAAGGTACGCAGCCTTTGAAGGCTGCCGCAGTCCGCGACAATTCCGGCATTGACGCAAGGAGGATTCTCAAGGTGGCTTCCGTCCAAGATCGAGTGATTGAAATCGTGGCATCGCAGCTCGGGGTGAGCAAAGAACAGATCACCTCCGAGACGTCGTTCATCAACGACCTCGGCGCGGACTCGCTCGATACGGTCGAGCTTGTCATGGAGCTCGAAGAAGAGTTCGAGATCAACATCCCTGACGATGCTGCCGAAAAAATCCAGACCGTCGGCCAGGCGGTGGAGTTCATCGAGAAGCACCAGGCATCCGGATCGACCGGGATCGCTGGCTAGGACCGACCGGGTGACTGACTTGGATGGCACCGCACCGGAGTAGCCGGCCGGAGTCGGTTGCCGAGCCAAGCACGCGGGCAATAGACCGGCGTTGGGGCATGTGATGAAGCGACGGGTGGTGGTGACTGGTCTGGGCGTGGTCACGGGACTCGGCCGGGCAATCGAAAGCGTCTGGCAGAAACTCCTCGCGGGCGAGAGCGGCGTTGGGCCGATCTCGCTCTTTCCGGTTGAGGGCTACCGGGTCCAGTTCGGCGGCCAAGTGCGCTGGGAACCCGAGAAGGAAGACGTCGCGCCTCCCAAGGAGCTCAAGCGACTCGATCGGTTCGCCCAGTTCGCCCTCGCATCGGCGAAAGACGCGGTGACTGATTCCGGGATCGACTTTTCAAAAGAAGACCCCTACCGCTGCGGTGTCGTCATCGGCTCCGGAATCGGCGGCCTGTGGGAGTTCGAGGTCCAGGAAGAGCGACTCCTTCACAAGGGAATCGACAAAGTCTCGCCTTTCACGATCCCAAAGCTGATGGTGAACTCCGCCAGCGGCCATGTCTCGAGCCTCTACGGGATCAGGGGTCCCAACTTTGCCGTGGCCACGGCCTGTGCGAGTGCAGCCAATTCCATCGGCTCCGCCCTCCGAGCGATCCAGTACGGCGACGCCGACGTCATGGTGACCGGCGGGAGTGAGGCGGCGCTCACGCCCATCGGCTTGGCCGGCTTCCAGAACATGCGGGCCCTCTCGGTTCGGACTGATGCTCCCAAAGAGGCCAGCCGGCCCTTCGATGCCGACCGAGATGGCTTCGTGCTCGGTGAGGGAGCAGGCGTGGTCGTGATCGAAGAGCTCGAGCACGCCCGCAGCCGCGGGGCCCGGATCTATGCCGAGCTCAAGGGCTACGGGGCCAGTGGTGATGCCGGCCATATCACGCAGCCCGACGAGGAGGGACGGGGAGCCGCCGGGGCCATGGTGGCAGCACTCGCCGACGCCGGGCTCGCACCCGAGGCGATGCAGTATGTCAACGCCCACGGCACGAGCACCCCACTCGGTGACAAGGCTGAAACGGCCGCGCTCAAGCGGGTGTTCGGGGCACACGCATACAGGCTTGCGATCTCGAGCACGAAAAGCCAGCTCGGCCACACCCTCGGCGCGAGCGGCGGTATCGAGCTGGTGTTCTGCGCCCTGACGATTGCCCGAGGCGTCATCGCTCCAACCATCAATTACCACACGCCCGATCCGGCGTGTGATCTTGACTACACGCCCAACATCGCGCGTGAGGCTCGCGTCGACGTAGCGATGAGCAACAGTTTTGGGTTCGGCGGCCACAATGCGAGCCTCGTGCTCGCGCGACTGGCGTAGCTTCGTTCTGACCGATTGTCCACGGAGGGCCCGGCCATGAAGCGGTCGCGGCAGGATTCAGTTGGGCTCGCGGTCCTCATGCTCACGGCCTTGCTTGGCCCAGGCGGCCAGACAGCTCGCGGTCAGATCCCGTCCGACGTCGGACAGGTCTGGAAGACGTACGACCTGGCGGCCTTTGTCACCGCCGCCGGTGCAGACAGCGAGAAGCATGTGGTGGACTGGATCCTTCAGGAGACGGGCTATCCGGCATGGCACGGCAAGAGCCCGGCGTCACTTTCTGCCTCCGATGGAAAACTCTCCTGCTACCACACGCCGGAGATGCAGGCTCGCGTGGCCGATGTCGTCACGCGGTTTGTCGGGGAGGCCGACAAGCCACACCGGTTCACGGTCCGCGTGCTCGGCTTTACGTCGCCTGCCTGGCGAACGGCGGCCCGCCCTGCCCTTCAGGCGGTTGCGACGGCAACACCCGGTGTCCAGGCTTGGATCCTGCCGCGGGAATCAGCCGCCCCCGTGGTGGCCCGCGCGACGGCCCGTGCCGACTGCGTGGAGTTGCCCACAGGCGCCGTCCTCGCGGCCAATGGCATCCCAGCGACACTCACTGGGGGGCGCACGCAGGAATACGTGGCGGATTATGGCCTCACTCCAAACGTCTGGCCCGGCTGGCAGCCGCAGAAGGCGACCTGCGACGAAGGGTTCGCCATTGATGTCCATCCGCTTGTCGCGGCAGACGGCAAGGCGGTGGACGCGGTCTTTCGCTGCCGGATCGATCAGATCGAGCGGATGGCTCCGGTGTCCCTGCCATCGCCGGCGGGAGGGGCCCCGGTGGCTGCGGAAGTACCACAAATGGCGGCCGTTCGGATCGGTGAGCGATTTCGCTGGCCAGCCACCCACGCTCTCGTCATCGGCCTCGGGGTGGTTCCCTGGCCCGTGCCTGCGCAGAATGGTGCAGTTCCGGCGCTGCTCCCCAAGATCGAGCGACGGGACGTTGTAGTCGTGATCGAGCCTCGGCTTGGGAGCGGGCGGTAATGCAGGTTGCGGCCTGACTGCTGCTGGGCAGCGGTCACCATGGACACGGAATCCTTCTGGAAGCACTGATCGGTATGAGCGAACACGAGCGACGGGTTGTGGTGACAGGGTTGGGCGTAGTGTGTCCGCTTGGCCTGTCGCTCGATGGGCTCTGGACGGGCCTCGTGGAAGGCACAAGCGGCATCGGCCCGATCGAGTCGTTTGCCACCGATGGGCTGCCACTGCGACACGCGGCCGAGGCCCGTCAGTTCACGGGGGCAATCGACAACTTCGGCCCGCTCGACAGCGAGAAGAAGAAGGCGATTCGCAAGGGCCTCAAGGTGATGTGCCGTGAAAGCCAGATGGGCGTCGCCGCAGCGCAGTTGGCCCTCCACCACGCCAGCGACCCGTTTGCTCACCACCAGCCGGAGCGATTTGGCTGCGTCTTCGGGTCGGACTACATGCTCACGATTCCCGAAGACTTCACGGCGGGTGTAGCCGCCTGTCGCAACGGCGACGGGGCATTCGACTTCAGCCGCTGGGCGACGGATGGCATGCCCCTGCTCAATCCCCTCTGGCTGCTGAAGTACTTGCCCAACATGCCGGCTAGCCACATCGCCATCTACAACGATCTCAGGGGGCCGAGCAATTCGATCACGATTCGCGAGGCAAGCGGACACCTCGCGATTGGCGAGGCCACCGAGACGATCCTGCGAGGCATGGCCGACATCATGGTCGCCGGTGCGACGGGCACCCGCGTGCATCCCATGAAGACAGTCCACGCCCTGCAAACCGATCAGGTGGCAGTCGCGTCGGACGCCGGTGACTCCCCGTCGCAATGGAGCCGTCCATTTGATCGAGATCGACGAGGCATGGTGCTCGGCGAAGGCGCGGCCGTGTTGATTCTGGAGGAGCTTGGCAGCGCCCAGCGACGAGGGGCGACGATCCACGCTGAAGTTGTGGGCCATGGAGCTGGTTGTGCCGTGAACCGCGGAGGGACCGGCCGACGGCGGCAGGCCCTCGCTCACGCGTACACGGCGGCACTCAAGCGGGCTGCCGTCGCACCTTCGGAAGTCGGTCATGTACACGCGCATGGAACGAGCACAGTCACGGGCGACCGCGAGGAGGCGGCGGCCCTCGGTGACGTGCTGGGGAGTGCCGCCAGTCGCGTGCCGGTGGTGGCTGCCAAGAGCCACTTTGGTAATCTCGGAGCGGCGAGCGGCCTTGTGGAGTGCGTGGCGAGCATCCTGGCCCTGCGCCAGGGAACGCTCTTCCCGCTCCTCAACTTCGAAAATCCTGACGTGGCATGCCCCGTTCGCCCGGCCCGTCGGGGCGACGCTGCGGGAGCGAGTTTTGTATCCGCCTCGGTGACCCCCCAGGGACAGGCGGCTGCCCTCGTCTTCCGCGCCTGGACGGGGAGCCCTGCTGCTTGACATCCCCTGGCAGGCGGCATACGCTCATCGGCTTGACCTCGTGAGGATGGTGCTGGTTCGCGGACTCGCTTCCTGGCCTTCCGGTCCTCGTCGGCCTTGAGGCTGGCGACACCGGATTGTCTTGGCGCCCCCATGGCGTGCGATGGCGTCGGCCATACCGGCGGAACCATTCCACGAGGGCCCGCCGAGAACGCCATGAAGCCTGAAGAAATCCTCCGTATCGTTGACGCGATCCATCGCGACAAAAACATCGACAAGGAGATCGTTTTCCAGGCCATCGAGGCGGCCTTGATGACGGCCTTGGCTCGTCAGTATGGCGAGACCTCCGAGATCATCATTCGGATTGACCGGAACGATGGCAGTCTCTCCGGCACGCATGACGGTCAGCCGATCGACACGGCCGAGTTGGCTGGCCGGATCGGTGCGCAGACGGCCAAGCAAGTGATCATCCAGAAGATCCGTGAAGCCGAGCGAGACTCGATCCACGACGAATTCGAGGAGCAGGTCGGCCACATGGTGTCTGGTGTGGTGACCCGATTTGAGGGTGCCACGGCCACCGTCCAATTGGGTACCCAAGAGGCGATTCTCCCTCGTAGCGAACAGATCCCTGGGGAGAGCTACCATCCCAACGAGCGGATCCGTGGCACGATCTTCGAGGTCCGTAAGGTTGGCAGCCGGGTCAAAATCATCCTCTCGCGAATCCGTCCGCAGCTCGTGCAGCGGCTCTTCGAGCAGGAGATTCCCGAAATTGCCGACGGCGTGATCGAGATCCGTGCCATCGCCCGTGAGCCCGGCTATCGGAGCAAGGTGGCCGTCATCAGTTCCGACAATCGGATCGATTGCGTGGGCGCGTGCGTTGGCGTGCGTGGCAACCGGATCAAGAACATCGTCGAGGAGCTCGGCGGCGAGCGGATCGATATCGTCCGGTGGAGCGACGATCTCCAAGTGCTCGTTCCCAACGCCCTCCAGCCGGCCGAAGTGGATGAAGTCATCCTCTGCCAGATGCTGGGCCGTGGGATCGTGCTTGTTCGTGAGGATCAGCTCTCGCTGGCGATTGGCCGACGTGGGCAGAACGTCCGCCTGGCCAGCAAGCTCTGCGGCTGGGACATCGAAATCATGACTCAGGAGGAGCTCGACCAGCAGATCGAGCGCGCCACCGCCGGTTTTTCCTCCATTGAGGGTTTGGATGAATCGCTGGCGGAGCGGCTCGTTGGTGAGGGCTTTCTGTCCTACGATGATCTGTCGGTGATCGAGCCAGACGATCTCATGGAGATGGGCGGTTTGTCTGCCGAGGTGGTTGACGCGATCGTCGCTGAGGCCGAACAACGGGCCGCGACGGCTGAGACGGCAGCGGCGGACGAACAGCGGAAGCAGCGGGAAGTAGACCGCGTTGCGAAGGCAACCGCCGATGCCGACGCCGCGGAGGCTGGCGAGGCAGCGGTTGTGGCAACACAGGAAGCCGACGGCGCGGGTGTCGCGCCAGAAGCGGCCGAGGCGTCGAGCGAGTCGTCGTAATGGACGGACAACGAACAATCGCGAGGGTCGAAGGACCGAAGTTCGAGAAAAGACAGATCGGCCGGCCGCAGCCGGTGGAGAGAGGCACGAGTGGCAGTTCGGATCTATACGCTAGCGAAGGATCTCAGGCTCGACAGCAAAGAGCTTGTCGATCTGTGCACCCGCGCCGGCATTCAGGACAAGGGCTCGGCCCTTGCCAGCCTCACGAACGAGGAAGTCGCGAAGCTCAAGGAGTTCATGGCCGGCAAGCCGAAAGCCGCCCCTGAGCGACCTTCGGCGCCCGTTCGGCCTTCGGCACCGGCTCGACCTTCAGCTCCCGTTCGGCCATCGGCGCCCATTCGGCCGACAGTGGCCGCGCCGCTCACTCGCGAGGATTACATCGCGCCAGGCGGCGTCGCCGGGAAGGGAAGGCCTCCTGAGGTTCCGGCCTCGAAGCCGATCGCAGCCAAGGAGAACGAGGGAAGGCCTCGTCCAGGCGGGCGTACCGGGGACGGGGGCAAGCCCATGCCGCGGCCCGCGTTCAAGCTCGCGCCACTCCCTGCAGGCGGTCGGGCCGGCCCTCCCCCGTCTCGCGCTTCCCTGGAACCGGCGGCCCAAAAGCCCGACGTCAAGCTTCCGCTCGACGCGATTCGAAGTGCCAAAGCAGGCGGCGCCAAGCCGCTGGCCGACCACATGCGGAAGCACGAGCAGCGACAAGCTGCCGACGCCGCTCGGGCTCGCACGGGCGGCCTGTTGCGGGGCGGTTCGGCGACCCCC
>CAYZHH010000061.1:0-3590 GCA_964478275.1 uncultured Candidatus Kuenenia sp. | reverse complement strand
GCGGCGAAGTCCGTCCAAGCCAGGCGGCGAGGATACGCTCGGCGGCCGTGAGCTACGGCAGCTCAATCGCAAGAAGGTGCCCCACAAGCGAGGTGGCCCCGGAGACGACGATGACGGCCGTCTGCGCCGTAGAAGGGCCCATACTCGCAAGGGGTCAGGCACCTCCACGGCCGCGCCACGAAAGACGAATGCGGCGATCCAGGTGCCGTGCACCGTGCGTGCCTTCTCGGAGGCCATCGGTCTTGGGGCGAGCGAAGTGCTCAAAAAGCTGCTCACGTTTGGGATGGAATCGATGCCCAGCATGGGCACGATGCTCGACCGCGACACGGTGGAAATGCTCGCGGCGGAAATGGGCGTCGAGCTTGACCTCAAGACGGCCGAAGATCTCGAGAAAGATCTCCTCACCGGTTTCGATGCTGCCGACGAAGACCCAACCCTCCGGCTTCCGCGGGCTCCGGTGGTCACCTTTTTGGGCCACGTCGACCACGGCAAGACATCCCTTCTCGACAAAATCGTCGGGAGCGATGTGGCGGCCCGCGAAAGTGGTGGCATCACCCAGCACATCCGGGCTTATACGATCGTGCGGAACGACCATCCGATCACGTTCGTCGATACTCCGGGCCACGAGGCGTTCACCCAAATGCGGGCCCGTGGGGCCAATGTCACCGACTGCGCCGTGATTGTGGTGGCAGCCGATGACGGCATCATGCCGCAGACGGAAGAGGCGATCAGTCATGCTCGCGCGGCCGGCGTGCCCATCGTCGCCTGCATCAACAAAATCGACCTTCCTGGTGCCGACATTCAGAAGGTGTATCAACAGTTGGCGGCCAACGAGCTCCTGCCGACCGAATGGGGCGGGGAGACGGAGGTGGTGAAGACCAGTGCCCTCACGGGCGAGGGTATCGACACGCTCCTCGACATGCTTCTGACGATTGCCGAACTGCATGACCTCCGCGCCAACCCTGACCGAGCCGCCGCTGGCGTCTGCCTCGATGCGTCGGTGCATGAGGGCCGTGGCGTCATCGCCTGCCTCATGATCCAGAAGGGCACGCTTCGTGTCGGAGACGCGGTTGTGTGTGGTGAGGCCACCGGCCACGTCAAGGCGATGAGCAACACGCTCACCCGCCGCAAAATGACGGAGGCAGGCCCGGCGCATGCCGTGTTCGTGACCGGCCTCGATGAGCCGCCGGGGGCCGGGGATCGGTTCCAGGTGGTCGATTCGATCGCGCTGGCCCGCGATGTTGCCACTAAACGCACCGACATCCGACGGCACACGTCCCTGGCCAGCGAGCCAGTCCACGTGACGCTTGAAACGCTGGTGGATCGGCTCGGCACCGAGAAGGCGCCCACGCTCAATCTCATTCTGCGAGCCGATGTTCGGGGCACAATCGAAGCGATCCGAAAAGAGCTTCAGAAGCTCGAGCACCCCGAAGTGAAGATCCGCATCCTCCAGGCGATGGTCGGCGGCGTGAGCGAGGCCGACGTGGCCCTTGCGGATGCATCGGATGCTGTGATCATCGCCTTCAATGTCGTGCCCGACGAACGGGCGCGGTCCTTGGCGGAAGAGCTCGGGGTCCAGGTCCGCCGGTATGACATCATCTATCAAGTCACGGACGATCTCCGAAAGGCGCTCGAGGGGATGCTTGCTCCCGAGAAGCGGGAAGCCGAACTTGGCCGCGCAATCGTCCAGCGCACCTTCAGCATCAGCCGCCTCGGTGTCATTGCCGGCTGCCGCGTGATTGCGGGTGTCATCGCCCGCAACGCGCGGCTGCGGCTGATTCGAGACAACGTGGTGATGGGCGACTACGGAATCGAGTCCCTCAAGCGTGAGAAGGACGATGCCCGCGAGGTGCGGGATGGTCTTGAGTGCGGTATCAAGGTGGCGGGCTTCAACGACATCAAGGACGGCGACATCCTCGAGTGCTACCGGGTCGAGGAAGTTGCCCGAACTCTCTCGTGAGCATACGACGACTCCTCAAGGCTGCCGAGGCGGTGCGGGAGGTGGTCAGCATGGCCATCCTCACGGAGGTGCGCGACCCACGGGTCCAAGACGTCACCGTAACCAGTGTCGAAATGGCTCCCGACATGCGATCAGCCACCGTGCATATTTCAGTGAGGGGGAGTCCGGCCCGTGAGCAGCTCGCGCTGCGTGGGCTCGCCAATGCCGCTGGCTTCCTGCAGTCGCGGATCGCCGACCGCATCGAGACGCGGTATATCCCTCGCCTCCGATTCGAGATCGACAACGGAGTGAAACGTTCGATCGAGCTTGCCCGTGTGCTCAGCGAAGTTCTGCCGCCAAACATTGCTCCATCTTCGCCTCCATCGCCAGCCCCTGAATCGCCCGATGCCCCCTCGCAGGACGACGCATGACCGCACCTAAGCGCCCCGCGGCAAGCCGGCCGAAGCCAGCTTCCAAGCCCGCCCCCAAGAAGGCCGCCCCAGCCGCCAAGGCGGCGACCAAGGCCCCTGTGAAGCCCGTCGCCAAACCCGTCGCCAAGACGGCCCCCAAGCCCGTCGCCAAGCCCGTCGCCAAGCCATCGGGAAAGCCTGTCGCGAAACCTGCGGCCAAGGCACCAACCGCGCCTGCGGTGAAAGCGGCGCCCGAGCCCAAGCCCGTTCCAGAAAAGATTCCACCCCGTAGCACGCTGATCCCCAAGCTCCACAAGGTGCTCAAGGCCAACTACAAGCCGGTGGCCACCGACACCTCACGACCGATTCTTGACCAGGTACTTGTGGCCTGCTGCTTTGAGAATGCCCCAGCCGATGTCGCTGAAAAAGCATTTGCGAGGCTCGTGGAAACCTACTTTGATCTCAACGAAATCCGTGTGACGACCGTGGCGGAGCTTGCCGAGATTCTTCACGATCTTCCCGATCCATCGCGGGCGGCACTGTCTCTTCGCCGTGCCCTCCAGGGGGTTTTTGAGTCCACCTATAATTACTCGCTCGACCATGCTCGGAAGCACTCGCTCGCGCACGGCATCAAGGTGCTCGAAGGCCTCCGTGGAGTGCCTCCCTTCGTGGTTCAGCACGTGGCGGCCACGGCCCTCGGAGGCCACGTGGTGCCGCTCGACAAGGGGGCACTGTCTGCACTCTGGCTCTCCGGGCTGATTACCCGCCAGGAGTACGACACCGGCAAGGTGCCCGGAATCGAGCGGACCATCGCCAAGAAGGCGGGCATCGAGTTCAGTTCGCTTCTTCACCAGTTTGGGATCGACGTACTGACGAACCTGCACGGGGCGACGGTCCGCAAGGTCGCGCTCGCGGTGAACCCTGCGGCGAAGGACCGCTTCCCGAAGCGCGGCGAGCCTCTGCCTGAGCCGGTGCCTCCGCCGCCTACGGTCAAGGAGAGTCACACGGGCGAGGAGGAACATCGGCCCGCTGGCCCACAAGCGGCGGCCCGACCGGCCGGCAAGACGCCTCAGCCTCCAGCCGGTTCTGGTCCGAAGAAGACCGACGGCAAGGGAAAGAGCGGCCCGAAGCCGTTCGTGGTGAAGCCACTTTCGATCAAGCCGCAGACCGCCCCCGCCCCCGCTCCCGCTCCGGAACCGACTCCGCCGCCTCCGGAGCCCGCCAAGAAACCCGTCGCCTCC
>CAYZHH010000060.1:0-14951 GCA_964478275.1 uncultured Candidatus Kuenenia sp. | reverse complement strand
GCGGAGGCCGGGCAAGGCCGCGGGGGGCAGGGATGCCCCAGCGGCCGTGAAATCAGTGCTCAACCGCTGGCCAATACTCGTCAAAATCGAACTTCGGACTGTTGTCGAGGTCGTGGCACTCGAGGCAGTTGTTCACCGCTTTCTGCTTCCCTTCGGGGGTGGCGAGAGAGAGCTTGATCTCGTCCCGTAGTCGGTCCCGCTCCGCTTCGGTGGCCCGCACATCACCCCGCTCCACGGCGGTGTGAGCAGCCGCTGGGCCGTGGCAGTTCTCGCAGCCCTGATGGGCGAGATGCGGCGTTTTCTCCACACCGGCGAACCCCCCTTCGAACGGCTCGAACCGCTGCGGCGCCCAGCCCACGACGTGGCATGAGAGACACTCCGGATCGCTATCCCGTCGCGGCCTCGCCTCCTCGAGCGTGGTGAGCGCCTTGGCATGTCCCGAGCTTTCCCAGACCTCATACGCCTCTTCATGACACTCCGCGCAGGCTTTGCTCCCGGCAAATCGCCGGCCGCTGGGATGGCGAATTGGGACGAGCCCGAGGCCAGCGAGCCCCAGGGTTTCAAGCTTCTGCTGATACGTCGCTAAGAGAGCGATCATGTCGTCGGCCTCGCCCCATCGGGCATCGAGCGGCACCCGCTGCGAGCGCATGGGCTGCGACTCGCCGCCAAAGAAGCCAATGGCTACCGCAAACATCCCCTTGTGGCCCAGCTCCACGAGCCTCGCCCCGCTAGGGAGTACCGGAAGCTCGCGGGGTGGCTCGTCGCCACCGCCGGCCGTCGCGACGATATCGAACTGCGGAAACCTTGCAGCCAGGGCTTTGGTCTCGTCGGGCCCTGCCCACGACAAAAGCACCTGGTGGTCGCACTTCGCCTTGGTCAGTTCGGTCACGACGGCGGCCAGAGCCTCAGCGGCCGGCACGACCTCAATATCATCATTGCGAATCTTGGCCGCCTCGGCATCGCCGAGGATGGTCGTGATGCCAATCGTGAGTCCACCGGCTTTAATCACCCTGAATCGAGGCGTGATGTTCGCATCGAGGCCGAGCAGACCGACATTGGCGCTCACAAACGGGGTGGGCTCATCTCCGATGGCCGCCACGCCCGCCACGAGCTCTTCTGCCGGAAGCCGCAGGTCGCCTGGACCGAAGCCCACGGCCACGTAGTGCATGCCCCGCAGCCCGTCCACGATCGACTGAAACTTCGACTCAGTCTGGCGGCCAAAGCGCTTGACCTGGCCGCCGAGATCGATCGGAACGACATCCCAGCCAGCCGCATTGAGGGCGCGGAGAAAGTTCTGGCGGCGGCTCAGCCCCCCTTTCTGGTTCTCCTTGCCAGTGCAGCCGCAGGGCTCGATGTAGCCGTCGAGCTCGCCGGTCAGGACAAGGACCGCCCGAGGCTTCGGCCAGTCGGTGAAGACCTCCCCATTCCTCTCTTCGAACGTCTCGACGACGGCACCAGCGACGCCATCCCCTCGATCGGGCATGGTTGCGGCAGTCGCCATGCCGGCCAGCGTGAAGGCCGACAGGATAGGCACGATGCGAAGGAAACTCGTGAACATGGTGGCTCCGGGAACCGACTCGTGCCCTACGGGCCGATGGCGACACAGACAGGAATCGCAAGAGACGGCGAGTCAGGGTGTCCGGTATCGAACACTATCCTCCCGGCAGGCCCTTGCTCCGAACAGAGGTGATTCACCGCGCGGCTGCCAGGCTGAATCACGAGATCGATCGGAAATCGCATGACTCCACCATCCCCGACGGCTGCCCCGGGACCGACGGTCACCTCCAGCGAGTGAGGCACGACCTCTCGTACGACCAGGCTCACCAGCTCGCGGTGTGGCCCCTTGGCCGTGAGAAAAATTCGTCGCCGAAAACCTGATCGTCCTGACACGGTGCCGAGCACGAGGCTTTGGCGAGAGGTATCCCACCCTGGGCCCGCGATCACAAGATCACCTCCGACCGTGCCCTCGAGCGGCACGTCCGCCACGACTTCGTCGGGCATCATGAAGGTGGCGGTGATCGTCCGCCGAAGGGGCCCGATGGGGAGCCCCGATTTGATCTCGACATCGATGCGGAATCCGCCCGTGGCACCTGGCTGGGCCGCAATATCCTCGGCAGGCAAGGGTGCCGTCGCGAGCGCGAAGAATTTTTCTGCGTCGGGACCATCGATCGCGATGCCCGTCACCTGCGGCGGCGCTTCGCCGTAGGTGAAGATTGCGGCTGAGGCTTTTCGGCCCATCGATGTGGTGAGCTGGTCGAGAGCGATCGACTCCGGGGCCGACCGCCATGTCGGCACCACGGTGCCCTCCACGACAAAGACGACCTCGGGCCGCCGTGGGTCGTCGGTGAGCACGGTCACTTGCTGGTGAAAGGCTCCGCCAGGGGGCTTTCCTCGCCACTTCACCGTGACAAACGTGCGCTCACCTGGCGGCACAACCTTGCTCGCATCGGGAGTGCCGCCCTCGGTCGTCTCGAAGTCACTCACCGTGCAGCTACAACTCGAAGTGCCTCGCGTGAGGGAGAGGGGCCGCCCGCCCGTATTGCGAATCTCGAATCGGTGGCTCCCGGTCGTCCCCGTGCCGATCGTCCCAAACAGGTGCGTTGTCTCGATCGCTTCAACCCGGGGCGCATCGGCGGCGACCGCGTCAGAAAGCGGCAATAGCTCTCCCATCTGCCACGGCACGACAACGGTCTGAACGGCAACACCGCCCGCGCCAATCATGCCGCCTATGACAGCCGCAACGACTGCCACCGCCCATGCTGCGGGAGCCCTCATCGCCATATGGAAGCCGGTCCTCGAAGCCAGGGTAGACACATATGGGAAAGTGTATCGCCCCGGGCATCGTTGGCCTGGAAAACAGGGCCATTTAGGGCCTGGATGCGGCAGACTGGAGTGCAGCAGCGTCAAAATCCGCCAGGTTCGCCCAGTCAGGCAGCTCGACAAACGATTCGGCCAGCGTCCAAGCGCCAGCACGGAGGCCAGCATCCAGGTCGTCATACAGCGGTAAGGTGTCAATGCCGACCAGACGTTTATCGCCCGACGGCAGGACAGCCACGGCGACCGGCACAACGCCAGCCGCGACATCGCTTGTTCCTGGCTGGTCCTGGGGGCGCCCGGCAAGCCAGACTACGGCCCACGATGCCAAGACGAGGGCGGCCAGGCCACCCCCGACACAAACAAGGACTCGCGGCACAGCTGCGGGCGATGCCGGAGGCCGAGCAGGTTCGACTTCAGGTTTCGAGGCGGCCTCGCACGCGACCCTCTCCATGAGCCGTTCATGAAACGCCGGTGAGAAGGGAGGCCTCGTGGCGAGGGCATCGCGCCTGAGTGTTCTTCGCAAGGCAGCGGTTGGCCTGCCACCATGATGGTTCGATTTCATTGTGTCTCCTTCTCAATCGACCAAGTCACGCACCTGCGGCGCGAGCCGACGCCGCGCTCGAAACAGCAGAACCTTCACCGATGATTCGGACGTCGCGAGGACCGTCGCAATCTCCGCGAGCGATTGGGCCTCCCCATACCGCAGCCAGACGGCAGTGAACTGCCGCTCCGAGAGCGTGGCCGCCGCGATCTCCCAGAGCCGGCCTGCACGCTCCACGATGACCGCCGTCGCACACGGGTCGGCGGAAGGCGCAGACGCCGCCACCGACACCGTTTCGCGGAGTCGTCTTCGCCGCGTGGCCCGCACGTGGTTGAGGCAGGTGCGCCGCGCAATCGTGAAAAGCCACGTTGAGAACGCCCATCGGTCGTCATACCTGGCGATCGATTGCCAGCCCCGTACGAAGGCCTCCTGGGCGAGATCGTCGGCATCCCCGCCACTCGACCCGATGACTTGCCGAACATAGTGGATGATCCGAACCTGATACCGAGTGGCGAGCGAGGCGAAGCTGGCGACGCATCCAGCCGCCGCACGGCGGGCGAGCTCCGCGTCGTCTCGCTCATCTCCATCCACCATCGGTAATCTCCAACCTGGCAGTGTAGAGGCCCACATCTCACACAGGCACAACCCAGGCTGCTGCGACGCTGGAGGCGTCGCTCACCTCCCGGCGGAGGCCGGGCACAAGGCCGCCGGGCCATGGATGGCCCGGCGGCCTTGCAATCAGAACTCGTCGTCGCGAAACGGACGATCGTCCTTCGGCGACGTCTTTGGTTCATGCTGTGTGGGGGCCGAATCCTTCTTGGCCCCGTGCGAGTGGCCCCATTGCTGCTTCCGCCGCGCCATCTTGGCTTCGATTGTGTCAGCGACTTTCTCGGCGACGTTCCACACGTCGTCTGCATCGGCATCCCAGGAAATGAGACAGGTGTCGCCACGGGTCACCGTTTCGATGCCCGACACGAGCTTCATGACGTCGGCCTCCCTGCCAAAGTTGAGCGAAGCCAGTGCCACGAGCCCCTCCGTGACGGCCTTCGCCTGGGTGGCCGCTTCCGCAGACTTCATCTCCAGCTTGGCTCGATAGAACGACTTCCCTTCGCTCTCGCCCATCGCGACGCGAAAACCCTTGGCCTCCTTGAGCACAGGACACTTCGTCTCTGGATTCACTGCGACCGCGCGGCCGATGAGGATCGAACCAGCAAGCACACGGCCTGCGAGTGGTCCCTCCTCAGGAATGCTCTCACGCTTGCCGTCAAGCACGTCGAGGGCCATCTCGACCTGATCCTTCGTGCGAGCAAACACCATCGTGGAGTCGTCGTAGAAAGTTCCCACGACGGGCTTCCCTTCTGACTGCCGCCAGCCCTTGTGGGTCCAGGCATGGAGCGTATAGCCGCGGTACTCCGTGGCTTGATGACCCGGGGCCTTCTCAGCCATCGCCTCGAGCTTTTTCCTGTCGGCCTTGGCATGCACAATCATCACGGCATGCTGCTTGTCGGTGTCGAGACCGTACACCGTGACACCGTGGAGGTCCTTGCGGACATCCATACCGGTGACCGCCGCCCCCATCGCCATGAACCCGTCGAGCTGGGGATGCTTCTTCATCACCCGCGCCTGCATCTGCTCGACAACCGTTGACGCGCGTGCCGCGTCTGCATCGAGGTGCATCAGCCAGACGGCGTCGGCTGGCACGTGGTTCGTGTCAAACGGTGCGGCATCGGACGTTGTCAGGAGGGATCCTGCGGCGAGTGCAGACAACAGGAATAATGGGCTCAGTGGGCGTTTCACGGCGTGTCTCCTTGAAAAACATGGACGGGCGACGAGGTGATCGAACGATCGGTGGGGCTCGAGGCAATTGCCACCCTGTCTACACCGCTGCCCCAGCCATGGTTACTGCCGCGTTCCACCGGCGTTTTCGAGGCCTCTCCGGGCACCTCACGGACAAGCCGCGGCACCGCATATCCGGGCAGCGTCTCCCGCAGCGTCTGGTGCAGTTCGAGGGCGACATGCCCTGGCACATCAAAATGGGCTGCCCCGCGGACACGGTCGAGGAGGTGGAGGTAGTACGGGACGACGCCGATATCGATGAGTCGCTCCGAAAGCGCACGAAGCACGGGCACCGAATCGTTGACGCCAGCGAGAAGCACCGATTGGTTGAGCATGACGGCAGGGAGGCTCGCCAGCCTTTTGACCGCCACGGCCACCTCGTCGTCGAGCTCCGCCGGATGGTTGGCGTGGATGACGACCACGATCCCCAGCCGGGCCGATGCCAGCGCGGCAAGCAGGCCGTCGTCCACGCGACTCGGCAACACGACGGGCAGCCGAGTATGAATCCGCAGACGGCGGACATGAGGGATCGCATCGAGCCTCGCGACGATTCTGCCGAGGGCCCCGTTGTCGGCCAAGAGCGGATCACCGCCGGAGAGAATGATCTCGGTGAGTGACGCATCGGCCGCGATTGCCTCGAGCGCCGCTTCCATGCCTTGCCGCGTCGCGCCGCTCGTCGTGTAGGGGAACTCGCGGCGAAAGCAGTAGCGGCAGTTGACGGCGCAGCCACCTGTCACGAGAAGGAGGGCACGACCCGCGTATTTGGAGACGAGCCCCGGGGCGGTGAGGAACTGGCCCTCGTGAAGTGGGTCGGCTGTGTAGCCGGCAACCTCGTGTGCCTCCGCTCCCTGCGGGAGCACTTGGAGGAGGAGCGGGTCGCGCGGATCGCCTCGTCGCATGCGAGATGCAAACGATCGTGGCACGAGAAAGGGGAAACCCGCGGTGGATGCGGCCGCCGTGGCCGCGACCTCGTGATCGAGCCCCAGGAAGTGGCAGAGCTTGGCCGGATCACGAAAGGCCTCGGCAAGATCCCGCTGCCAGCCAGACCGATCGGGGAAGCTGGTGCCAGTGGCACGTTCCGATTCGCCTGAGATCGTCGAGGCCACGGGTTGTCTTCCACTTCACGCTGGCCACGGCCGCGGCGTTGACATTTTCCGCTGTCGTGGCGACTCTTTGGGGCTTCCGATTCAGCCGCCCGCCAGGGCCAGCCGCACATCACCGAGGGACACTGACCGTGGCATCCTACAACACCAGCGAGTTCAAGAAGGGTCTCAAGGTCCAGATCGACGGCGACCCGTACATCCTGATCGAGTGCAATTTCGTGAAGCCGGGCAAGGGGCAGGCTCTCTACAAGTGCAAGCTGCGGAACTTGCTGCGAAACACGGTGCTCGATCGCACCTACAAGAGCGGCGACTCGCTCGACGCGGCAGACATTGCGACGATCGACGCCCAGTACCTCTACAAGCAGGGGGAGTCGTTCGTGTTCATGGACAACGAGAACTACGAGCAGTACGAACTCTCCAAGGAACAGGTAGACGACGCCTGGAAATGGATCAAGGAGGGCACCGTCTGCTCGATGCTCCTCTATAACGGCAACCCGATCTCGATGGAGCCGCCGAACCACATGCTCCTCAAGGTCGAGTACGCCGAACCAGCCGTCCGCGGAAACACGGCCACGAATCTCCAGAAGCCGGTGAAACTCGAGACCGGAGCCGAGGTCGTCGTGCCCGCCTTCATCGAGCAGGGCGACACGATCAAGGTCGACACCCGCACGGGCGACTACCTCGAACGCGTGAAGGTGTAAGGAAGCGTCACGGACGGCGGGGCATCCCTGTCTGTCTCGAGCACCCGTCGATCTCGGGCTCGATGAAACGAGCTGCTGCGACCGTGCAGGAAGCGTCAGTACGATCTCGCCAAGACGCTGCGGCGAGAGACGGGCTGGCCGGTCACGATGCAGACGCCAGGCTCGTCGGGGCCGTCCATCGGAATGCAGCGAACCGTGACCTTGAGCGGTTCGAGGAGGGCCATCACGGCCGGGTCGTCGGCCACGGAGACCCATGCAAAACCGGCATCGTCCCGCGCGAAGTACTCTGTGACCTCCGTCGTTGACTCAAGTTTCACCGAGTGGGCATCGCGGAATGCCGCGGCTCGCTCGAAGAGGCCACGCTGAATCTCCTCGAGGATTCCTGGAAGCCGGGCAGGAAGTTCGGCCAGCGGGATGGATTCCCGCTCCTTGGGACCACGATCGCGGCGGCATACGCTCGCCATGCCCGCAGCAAGATCCCGGGGGCCGATCTCGATCCGCACCGGCACCCCTTGCTTGATGTGCTGCCACACCTTGTCGCCACCGCGGACGTCGCGGGCATCCGTCTTCACGCGGATCGGTTCCCCGGCGTATGCCGTGGCAGTAATCGCGGCGGCAAGCGTTTGGCACGCCTCGAGCACCACAGCCCGCTCATCATCGGTCCGCGCGATCGGGATCACAACGGCGTGCTGCGGGGCGATTCGCGGCGGCAGCACGAGGCCATCATCGTCGGAGTGCGCCATGATCACGGCGCCGATGAGCCGCGTCGATACCCCCCATGAGGTCGTCCAGCAAAACTCCTCGGCTCCCGTCGGGCCCGCGAACTTGATGTTCTGGGCCTTTGCGAAGTTCTGACCAAGGAAATGGGACGTGCCCGCCTGGAGGGCCTTGCCGTCCTGCATCATCGCCTCGATCGAAATCGTATCGACGGCGCCCGGAAACCGTTCGCCCGCCGGCTTGGGGCCCTTGATCACGGGAATGGCGAGATCTCGTTCGGCGAATGTGGCGTAGATCTCGAGCATCCGCCGCGTCTCCTCTTCGGCCTCTTCTCGGGTGGCGTGGGCGGTGTGTCCCTCTTGCCAGAGGAACTCGGTCGTCCTGAGGAACACGCGGGGCCGCAGCTCCCAGCGAACGACGTTGGCCCATTGGTTGATCAGGATTGGAAGATCCCGCCACGACTGGATCCACTTTGCATACATCGCCCCGATGATCGTTTCGCTCGTCGGCCGCACGACGAGCGGCTCCTCGAGTTTTCCTGTCGGGATCAGCTTGCCGTCGGGGCCCAACTCCAGGCGATGGTGCGTGACGATGGCGCATTCCTTGGCGAAGCCCTCAACATGCTTGGCTTCTTGCTCGAGGTACGAGAGCGGAATGAACAAGGGGAAGTAGGCGTTGACATGCCCCGTCTCCTTAAACATGCGATCGAGGATCGCCTGCATCCGCTCCCACATGGCATAGCCATGGGGCTTGATGACCATGCAGCCGCGGACCGGTGACGTCTCGGCGAGATCGGCCGCCCGAACCACCTGCTGATACCACTCGGGGTAGTCCTCGGCGCGGGTGGGGCTGATGGCATGGGCGGGCATCGGGCGGCTTTCTTCAGAGGGGAGCGGGGGATTGTAGCTATGCCCTGCCGGTTTGTGGGATGGCGTCGGTCGCCCGTACAATCTCGCCGATGACGCGTCGCCTGATTTCGGAACTCCCGCCCCAGACAAAGATCGATCAGGTCTTTCTGGCGACGCACAAGCAGTTGCGTCCCAACCGGAGCGGTCAGCTCTATCTGCAGATCGAGTTGTCCGACAAGAGTGGGATCATCACCGGCAGGCTTTGGAATGCCTCCGACGCCGACTACGGTTCCTTTGCTGACGGCGACTATGTCCGCGTCGAGGGGCACACCCAGCTCTTCTCGGGCGCCGTGCAGGTCATCATTTCGACAATCGAGCGGGCTGATCCTGGAACGGTGGATGAGCGCGAGTTTCGCGTCCTCTCATCGACCGACATCGACCAGTTGCGGGCTGAACTGCGCGGCCTTCTCGCAGGTCTTCGGCCACCGCTGGCGGCCCTTGTCGCCGAGATTCTCGACGACAAGTCGTTGATGGACTGCGTGGCCCGCACGCCGGCCGGCGTCAAGCACCACCATGCCTATGCCGGCGGCCTCCTAGACCATGTCGTCAACCTCATGCGCCTGGCGGACCTCATCGCGCCCCTCTATCCCGACATGGATCGCGACCTGCTGCTGGTGGGCGTCCTCGTTCACGACATCGGCAAGATCGTCGAGCTCGAGAGCGAGAAGGGGTTTTCCTACACCGACTCGGGCCAGCTCCTCGGGCATGTCCTGCTCGGTCTCGAGATCGTCGATGCCAAGATTCGTGCCGTCGAGCGCCTCACGGGCACACCCTTCGATGCCGAGACGGCCCTGCGCGTCAAGCACATGATCGCCAGTCACCACGGATCCTATGAGTTCGGCGCTCCACGGCTGCCCATGACGCTCGAGGCCGTGGCGCTCCATCACCTCGATCATCTCGATGCCAAGATGGCCGGCACCATTCAGCTCCTGCGGGGCGAAGCATCGCTTGACGATGGATGGACGCAGTACCAGCCGGGGCAGGGCCGGAAGTTCTTCCGAGGCCGCGGCCCATGACCCCCAAGCGGCCGAAGCCCGAAAAGCCAACGGCTCGGAGCGGCATCGTGGGCGTCTACCGTCGGGCGTCCGGCGGCTATGGGTTCGTAAGACCCGACGGCGCCCTGCCCGGTGATCGCTCAGGCGACATCCACGTCGCGTCTGCCGCGAGCCTTGATGCCGCGAGCGGCGACACCGTCTGCGTGCGGTTGGCGTCGGGTCGCGATGGCCGTCGCCCCGGCCTCTCCGGCGAGATCGTGGAGGTCGTGACCCGACGAACGACTCGCTTTGTGGGCTCCTATTTTGAGCGGTCGGATACCGGCTGGGTCCAGGTGGATGGCACGTCATTCACTCGGCCCGTGTCGGTGGGCGACCCCGGCGCCAAGGGTGTCCATGAAGGCGACAAGGTGGTAGTGGAGGTGGTGCGATTCCCCACCCATCTCCGCGACGGCGAGGGGGTCGTCGTCGATGTGCTTGGAAAGCCCGGCGATGTCGGCGTCGACACGCAGACGGTGATTCATGAATTCGGACTGCCGGGCGAGTTTCCCGATGCTGCGCTCGCGGATGCGCGCCGTCAGGCCGCCCGCTTCGACGAGACCGTGCCCGCCGGCCGCCGCGATCTCACGGATCACACGATCATCACGATCGACCCTGTCGATGCCCGCGACTTCGATGACGCGATCTCACTCGAACGCCAGGAGCGGGGCCACTGGCTGCTCGGCGTCCACATCGCTGATGTCTCGCATTTCGTCCGCGCGGGTTCGCCGCTCGACCAGGAGGCTCGCGCTCGCGGCACGAGTGTGTATCTCCCCGATCGCGTGATTCCGATGATCCCGGAGATCGTCTCGAACAATCTCGCGAGCCTCCAGCCAGGCAAGGTTCGCTACGCCAAGACCTGCTGGATCGAGTTCACAGCCGATGGCGTGCCGGTGCATTCGACGGTCGAGTCCTCGGCGATCAAGAGTTGCCGACGGTTCAGCTACGAAGAGGTCGATGTTTTTCTCACGGATCCGAAGACCCATACGGTCGAGATGACCCCGGCCGTCCGATCACTCCTCGGCGGGATGCGCGACCTCGCGCGGATCCTCAGGCGCCGCCGGATCGCTCGCGGGTCGCTCCAGATTGAAAAACCCGAAGTGAAGATCGACCTCGACCATGATGGCCGCGTCGCCGGGGCTCACGTCGTCGAGAACACCGAAAGCCATCAGATCATCGAGGAGTTCATGCTCGCGGCCAACGAGGCCGTGGCCCGGGCCCTTACCGCCGCGGGCGCGGGGTTCTTGCGGCGGATCCATCCAACGCCCGACATGCGAAAGCTCCGCCAGCTTACGGAGTTCGTCACCGAACTGGGCTTCCAGGTGGATTCGCTCGAGAGCCGCTTCGAGATCCAGCGACTGCTCGACATGGCCCGTGGGCGACCCGAGGAACACGCCGTCCACTACGCGGTCCTCCGGAGTCTGACGCGGGCCGCCTACGGACCGCAGGACGAAGGCCACTACGCGCTGGCCAGCGACTGCTACTGCCACTTCACTTCACCGATCCGCCGCTATCCCGACCTCACGATCCACCGTGCCCTCGAGGCGATCGCCTCAGGAAAGCGCCCTCCGGCCGACGGGCTCATCCAACTCGGCCAGGATTGTTCGGACCTCGAGCGACGAGCCGAGTCTGCTGAACGGGAGCTGGTGAAGCTCAAGCTTCTGCTGTTCATGGCGTCTCGGGTTGGTGAGGAAATGGATGCCGTGGTGACAGGCGTGGAGGCATTCGGCATTTTCGTGCAGGGGCTGGCACTGCCGGCGGAAGGGCTCGTGCCGATCGACGCGCTTCCCAATGACACCTACCGTTACGACCGCGCGAGCCACACGCTCTCGGGCCGGCGGGCGGGCCAGAGCTACCGGCTCGGCGATCGCGTCCGCGTTGCCGTCGACCGGGTCGATCTCGATCGTCGCTCGTTGAACTTCCGACTCGTCGATGGCCATGTCCGCCGTGCCAAGCGACCACCGAAGCCACCGAAGCCGCCGTCCAAGGGCCGAAGCCAGGGTCGTCCTGCAGCACCTCCGTCCCGACCTGCGAAGAAGCGCAGCGGCAAGCGTTCGAAGCGGCTCTAGGAGCCCGGCAACGGCCTCCGGGCGCGGAACGTGCCACACCCGTGGCGTCTCGACCGTCGGGACCGATATCCTTCACCAGCCGCCTCGCTCCCCCGCTCGGGTCCACCGCATGCCTGACACGCTTCTCGACACGCCGCTCGGTTCCTGGCACGCAGCTCACGGCGGGAGGATGGTCGACTTCGCCGGCTGGCGGATGCCGGTGCAGTACGCCTCGATCGTCGAGGAGCATCTCGCCACGCGGCAGGCGGCTGGACTCTTCGACGTGTCGCACATGGGCCGGCTGTCGATCACCGGCCCGTCCGCGATCGCGTGGCTCGATTCGCTCCTCACGCGGCGGGTGGCCGATCTTGCCGTCGGGCAGGTCCGCTACACCCTCGTCACATGTGACGAAGGGCCAGGCGGCGCAAGCATTCTCGACGACGCGCTCGTCGCCCGCGACACCGACGCCTCGAACGGCACGGCCCGGCTGGCGCTCGTCGTCAATGCCAGCAATCGCGACCGCGTCGTCTCCTGGCTGACGAGCCGTATCCCGGCGGTGGGTGTCACGCTCACGGATCACACGCTGGAGACGGCCATGATCGCTGTCCAGGGTCCGCGGGCCATCGAGATCGTCACGAGCCTGTGTCTGGCTGAGGATGTGGCGGGCATCGTGAGCCTTCAGAACTACCGCAGCACGACCGCGACCATCGCTCGGCGGCCCGCTGCCGTCAGCCGCACCGGATACACCGGTGAGGATGGAGTGGAGCTCGTCGTCGCAGCAGCAGACGCCGTGCCCGTTTGGGAAGCCCTGCACGCTGCAGGGTCGGCTTACGGCCTCACTGCCTGCGGTCTCGGCGCCCGTGACACGCTTCGGCTCGAGGCAGGGATGCCGCTCTACGGCCATGAGCTCGTGGCCACGAGTGACCCGTTCGCCATCGGCCTCGGCTTCGCCGTGAACCTCACGACGGCCAGCGGCTCGCCGCGGACATTTCCTGGAGCCGCGGCCTTGCGCCACCTGGAAGCCGCGCCATCCGAAGAGGTCCGCGTGGGCCTCGTCTTTGACGGCAAACGAGCTGCCCGTGAGGGGGCAGCCATCGTGCAGCCCGGTGCCCCTGCAACCCGCCTCGGTTTTGTGACGAGCGGAAGCTTCTGCCCCACCCTTGGCACGGCCGCCGCGATGGCTCTGGTCAAACGATCCGTTGCCATCGCCGGGACGCCGCTGGATGTTCTCGTCCGCGAGAGCCCTTGCCCTGCTCGTGTCACCGCCCTGCCCTTCTACCGTCGGGCGGCGACACGATCCTGACACGATCGGCTATCCTGCCGCGGTCGCGCCGTCACGTTGCGGCCGAACTCCCGTCCTCCACCCTCTGTTCTTTAGGAGCCCGTGATGGCCGCGCCACAATTCGCCAAGACTCATGAATGGATTCGCCTCGAGGCTGACGGCCTGGCCACGGTCGGCATCTCCTCGTACGCCGTGGAGGCACTCACCGACCTGGTGTTCATGCAGCTCCCGAAGGTGGGCCGCCAGGTCAAGGCGGGCGAGTCCATTGGCGAGATCGAGAGCGTCAAGGCGGTGAGCGATTTCTACGCGCCGGTGTCGGGTGAAGTGGTTGAGGTCAACGCCTCCCTTCCGAACCAGCTCGAGACACTTGGAAACGACCCCTACGGCAATGGCTGGCTCGTGCGGATTCGACCCACGTCTCCCGCTGAGCTCGACACCTTGCTCGACCAGGCGGCCTACGACTCGCTCATCAAGAGCCAGCCCCACTGACTGATTGGTATGCGACCAGGGGGTGACGGGCTGTAGGACCAAGACCATGACCGAGCTTCTCGTGTGGCTGGACGAGCCTGCTGAAGGCCACGCCAACATGGCGGCCGACGAAGTGCTAGCGGGTGAGGCCGTAAGGCAAAACCGTCCGCTCGTGCGGTTCTACCGATGGAGCCAGATGACCGTCTCGCTGGGCGCGTTCCAGCCGATCGCGACGGCGGAGGCGGAGCCGGCCATCGCCTCCCTCCCGCTGGTTCGTCGGCCGAGTGGTGGCGGCGCCATCGTGCATGGCAGCGATCTCACATGCGCCGTCGCGGTGCCCCGCGACCACCCGTGGGGAGACAGGCCACAGGTGCTTTACGACGCCTTTCACCAGTCGCTTGTCGACGTCCTGGGCTCTCGCGGAATTGTGGCCAGGCTTCACCCTGGGCGAGGCCTGCAGGAAAACGACGAAGGGAGGCTTTTGTGTTTTGATCGCCGAGCCCGAGGCGACCTCGTCGTCTCGGGGCCCTCCCCAGACGGCCATAAGCTCCTGGGAAGCGCCCAGCGCCGCCTGAAGGCGGCAGTTCTCCAGCACGGCAGCCTCTTGCTCGAGACCCCGCGTGGCGTTGGGGCAGCCGCGGCCCACGCAGGGCTTTTCGAGCTGTTTCCAGAAGCGCGGAGCTGGCCGGAGGGAGCGATCGTTGCTGCGTGGCTCGACCGTCTGACCGCGACCACGGGGGTCGAGCCTCGCATCGCTGGCGGCCCCTTCGCGGCGGCTCACGCGGACAAGATCGCGGCCGCAGCAGGACGCTTCGAGGACGCCGCCTGGCTCCGCCGTCGTTGACGGACGGGCGGAGCCCATGGGGACCCACGGCCGAGATCGACTTGGTACACTTGTTGTTTCTTCACATCGTTCCATCCCTTTCGCCGCGATAGCGTCGCATTGTCCGCCTCCGGTCTCGGATCATGGTCACGAAACTCATCGTCGCCTCCGGCAAGAGTGCCGGCCGTAGCATCTCGCTCAAGCGGACCAAGCTGCTTGTCGGCCGGGCCGAAGAATGCGATGTGCGGCCTCTCAGTGAAGAGGTCAGCAGGCGGCACTGTGCCATTTTCGTTGGCCCTTCGGACCTCTGGGTCGAGGATCTCAAAAGCCGGAACGGGACATGGGTCAACGGTGTAAGGCTCGAGGGTGAGACGCGAACAAAACTGGCGGATGGTGATGTGATACGCGTTGGCTCACTCGAGTTGCGAGTGGCCTCGCAGGCGACGGCCGCTGGTGGTGAGTCGGAATCGACGGTCTCCAAGTGGCTCGGAGAAAGCGGCATCATCGCGGCCTCTGATGCCACGTCCTTAGTGCCGCCCCCAGAGGCCGATGACGCAGACAACACCACGCCCCCCATGTCGACGTCAATGATCGCGCTGCAGAAGGTGAAGGAGGCCCAAGAGGCGGCGGAGAAGTCCGGCATCTACCAGAAGGTGCCCACGAAGAAGCCTGACTC
>CAYZHH010000059.1:0-15016 GCA_964478275.1 uncultured Candidatus Kuenenia sp. | reverse complement strand
ATCTCGGCATCCTCGTTCTCATGCCAGGCGAACCGGCTGGCGAGATGGCATTCTTGCAGCTGGCCCTCGCATGGCCGCGCTGATGTCATTTCAATGTCGAGCATCGCCAGCGGCAGCCCTGGCACGAGCGTGACCCGCTGCCGAAACCGGCCCGCCTCGCGGCCGCTTTCATCGACGAGCCGGCCGCGACTCACAATCGCGCCGTCGGCAACGCTTCCCTCGCGGTCGATCGCGTCGGCTTCCATGCGGGTCCACTCGGCGCGATCCTCCGGCGCTGACCAGCGCGAGCCCTCATGGGCCGCGGTCGTTCGCACGGCGAGCTGCTGCGAGATGCGATTGCCACGATCGACAGGACGCCGGAGCGAGAGGATGCCGCCCGTGCGCGGATTGGCAACCAGCCGCACAAGTCCGTTATCGAGGGCTCGGGCATCGTCGTCACGACGTCGGCCAAAGAGCCCAGCAAGCACGCTCCTGCCTGCGGTGCCGCGGCGGCTGGAGGCCACGGGCGATGCAGCCGAAGCGGCCCGAGGCTGCCCGAGACCGATCGCGTCGCGAAGCTGCGTGTGCGAGGCCATGAGCTGCGTGGCTGATGCACGCGTGGCGGTCGTCGCGCTCATGATCGCCTCGCCGACGCCCTCGCTGGGCGGCTGGGTCGGGCAAAAGGCGTCGGGCTCGAAGGAGGCGGCGATGCTCGACCCCGCGGACCGCTCCACGAGCGTGCTGGGCGTCACAAAACCGCCGATGAGGGTGCAGTGGCTAGCGAGGCGACGCAGGAGCCGATGCCACCGTGAGGCGGCTCCCGCATACGCGGCAAAAGCGATGATGGCGGTGTGGTCGTGGTCAATCGTGTCGCCGAGCGTCTCGGCAAGTCGGAGCACGGTGTCGCTCCTGCTCGAGTCGAGCGGCGCTCGGGCGATGGCCTCGATCCCGCAGCCGCCCGACTCCTGGCGGATGCGGCTGCCGCCTGGATCGGGAAGCGGTGTGCCGTCGAACAGGCTCCAGATCGCGGAGGTGGAGCCCGTGCCTGCGAGGATTTGCGGCATGATCGCCGAAGCCCCGCCCGCAATGGCCGCGTAGCAGGTGGGCACAGTGCCAAGATGATCCCGCCACGCGGCACGGCCCGCGGCGAATGAGGCCGCGATCTCCTCGGGGGCGCAGGCATCGAGCGGCCGTTCGTCGTCGCGACCACCGCAGGCCTCGACACGGCCCGATTGAATCGCGTCTCGCATGGCGGCGACCGCATCGGGGGATCGCTCCGCGAGGCGCCGGATCGTGGCCCCGGTGGCAACGAGCGCCACGGGCACCGGGCTTGCGAGAGCGTCTACGAGAACACGACCCGATGTTGTGGGCGCGGCCAGCACGAGGTCGATCACCCACGACTCGACGGGGTAGTAGCGAGCGCGTGTTGCATCGAGGCATGCAAATGCTTCGGCGAGGCTCCGCTGCATGCCCTCGTCGTCGCCGGTGACGGCCGCCTGGGCCGCGGCCACCGCCGCCGCATCCAAACCGGTCGCGGCGAAGTCGGGCTCCGATCGCATCCGTCGGGCGAGCAGCTCGGCAAGGAGTGTCCCCAGGCCGAGGGCAAAAAAATCGTCCGCGTGGGCACTGCCGGGGAGCGTGCCGCTGGCGTCTGGGGTCGCGCCCAGCCCGCGGGCGAGGGCGTCCACACTCGCCTCGAGGCCATCAATCCCGCGCACCCACCCTCGGGCGTCGTCCGAATCGGCCTGCCCGGCGAACCGTTCATCACAGAATGGCGGCACGATGCCGATCGCAGCCTCCGCCGGAGCTGGCAGATCGACGCTCGCGTGGCCTGGGCGGCAGCCCGCGGCGGCAATCACGGCCGGATGCCACGCAGCTGTCCAGGCAGCCAGGAGGGCATCCGCCTCGGCCTCCGCCAGCCAGGTAGGGAAGTCGTCGAGCGTATGGCAGGGGAAAAAGACCGAGACGGGTTGGGGCGGCATGGTGAGGAGTGTAACGATTGGAAGGCGCGGCACGCGGGCCAATCTCGCTTGTTCGGCTCACGGGCGTTTGACACCCCCTCACACGCGTTTCTACCATTAGTTCAATGGCTAAAAGCGCGTACGTCTGGGGAATCGATATCGGCAAGTGCAGCCTGAAGGCGCTGCGCTGCCGTCTCTCGCCCACCGATCCCCGCAAGCTCATCGCCGAAGCCTACGACTGCATCGAGTATCCCATGATGCTCTCGCAGCCGGATGCCGACCCTCAGGCGCTCGTGCGGGCGGCGCTGGCGGAGTTCATGTCTCGCAATCCCGTGGCCGGGGATCTGGTGGCGGTGTCGGCCCCTGGTCAGGCGGGCTTGGCGAAGTTCATCAAGCTGCCGCCGCTCGAAGCCAAGAAGATTCCCGACATCGTCAGGTACGAGGCCAACCAGCAGATCCCCTTCCCGCTCGACCAGGTTGTCTGGGATTGGCAGCGGCTCGGCACCGGCGTCGAGGAGGGGGGCTTCATCATGGACGCCGAGGTGGCGCTGTTTGCGATGAAGCGCGAACAGGTCGCCAAGGCGCTGGCGCCCTTCGACGCCGCTGGCATCGAGGTGGAGACGCTCCAGCTCACGCCGATCGCGCTTGCCAACATGGTGATCTTCGATCAGTTGCCCGAACTGGCGACGATCAATCCCGACGAGCCACCAGATTCCATCGTGCTCGTCTCGATGGGCGTAGATTCGACCGATCTCGTGGTCACCAACGGTCTGAAGGTCTGGCAGCGGAGCATGCCGATCGGCGGTGGCAGTTTTACCAAGGCCATTCTTCAAGACCTCCAATACACGTTCGCCAAGGCCGAGAAGGAGAAACGCAACGCCATCCGCGCGAGCGATCCCAAGGCCGTGTTCAAAGCGATGCGGCCGGTGTTCAACCAGTTTGCCGCCGAGCTTCAGCGATCGCTCAACTATTTCACGGGTTCGGATCGCTCGGCCAAGATCGGCAAGGTGTATCTCGTCGGCAATGCAGCCAAGCTCCGCGGGCTTTCCGACTTTGTCGCGAAGCAGCTCCAGCTCGAGGTCCACAGGCTCGAGAAATTTGCGTCGCTCGAGGGGCCAGTCCTCGCAGCCTCCGCGTTCCGGGAAAACCGGATGGGCTTCGGCACCTGCTACGGCCTTGCCCTCCAAGCGGCCGGCGCCGCGACGATTCGCACCAACCTCCTGCCGCGCGAGATCATCCTCAACCGACTGGTGTCTGCGAAGAAGCCGTGGATGGTGGCGGCGCTTGTGTCGCTGCTCGTGGCCGGCCTTTTCAACTTCTCGGGCTGGTTCGTCGCTGCGGCCAGCTACCGGCCTGAGACCTACAAGTCGGCATTCACGGACTCCGACGCGACGAAGCAACGATCGTCGACCGCCAAATCAGCCTTCGACGAAGCGGCTCAACGACTCCAGAATACGTCCGCGTGGGAACGCTACCTCGTGGATGTCCATGAACGGCGATTCCAGTCGCTCGATCTCGTGCGCGCTGTCGCGGAGCTCCTCCCGCATGACCCCAAAGACAACGTCCCCCAGAATCCAGCCGACCGCAACGAGATCCACATCGCCTCCCTCGACATGGAGTTCGTGCCGGAACTGTCCCTCTGGTTCAAGGGCGTCGAGGGAGACTGGCAGAAGACCCTGACGGCCGCGGGCAAGAACGTCCCCGCCGCGCCGCCACCAGCCGCCGTGGACCCGGCGACAGGTGGCGAGACCACCGGTCAAGTGCCGCCAGGGACCGAAGGCATGCCGCCAACCGACGAGACGGGACAGCCTGCGGCGCCAGTCGGTCCTCGTGGGCCGGGCTGGGTCGTTCAGGTCGTCGGCCGCCATTTCCATAATGAAGACAGGCACAAGCCAAGGGAAGGCGAGCAGTTTGTGCGGGAGACGCTCGTGCGTGGCCTCCTGGGCGATGCCGGCAAGCTAACCGTGTCGGCCGGACCGAAGGCAGCCGAGCAGGTGTCAGTCGCAGAGCTTGGCATCGGGTATCCCGTCATCGTTCAGCGGACGAAGGTCATCACGGTTCGCGTGAAGACGGCGCAGCGGCAGGAAGGCGACCCGGAGCCCGGTGCCGATGCGGCGGGGAAAGAGGATCCCGGCATCGCGCTTCGTCAATACATGTTCGTCTTGCAGTTCGTGTGGCAGCCCACGATCCCTGGCGGCACCCGCAAGGCCGCGCCCGCTGCCGCGCCTCCGTCCGAAGTCGGGCCCTGAACAAAGGAAGTCGTCATGATGCAGATTCCTGACTCGGCACGCCCCTATGTAGAAGGCTTCGTGAGGTATCACTTTTGGATCCTCGCTGCGGTCGTTCCATTCCTCTTGCTCCCGATGGTGTTCGCGGCGAACGGCGGCCTTCGGCAGCAGATCTTGACCCAAAAAGCGTCGATCGACAGCCATGTCGCGGCGCTCAAAGGTATTCAAGCTGAGGCAAACCATCCCAACGACACGTGGGTGGTGGAGGTGGATCGTCGAACCGCCGATGTCCGCAAGGAGATCCTCGACCAGTGGCGAACCTTCTGGATGAGCCAGCAGCCGCTTCGCGTGTGGCCTCAGGAGCTTGGGCCAGATTTTCTGGCCACGATCCAGTCGCTCGAAGACGGGAAGCAAGACCGTCTCCCTGCCAACCTCCTGCAGCGCTATCAGAATACCGTGCCAGAAATCGTCCGCATGCTGCCGGCGCGAATGGGCTGCACGGAGCTGATGACTGATGGGAGCGAAGACTCGGCGCCTGGCCGCGGAACTTTCGGGGACAGGAGAGGCAGAGCCGACGACACTGAATCCCCTGAAGCGTCGCTGGCCCACGAGCCGCTCGTGTGGCAATCAGACGATCAGACGCGACTCTTCACGACGTTCCTTTGGCAGCGGGAGCCTTCGACGGTGCAGGTGCGTCTCGCCCAGGAGGAGCTCTGGGTCTACGGCCTGTTCTGCGACACGATCAAGTCCATCAACGCAGGGGCGACCGGCGCCTTCAACGCCACGATCACCTCCGTCGAGGAGCTCTCCGTCGGCCATCCCGCGGCCGAAGAGAGCCCGGGGGGGAGAGGTGGTGGCCGGATCCTGTGGAAGGTCGATCTGGAAAGCCTCGCGGCACCGGCCGCGGCACCGGAGGAGGGGGGAGTGGCTCCGGCCGATACAGCCCCTGCGATCGCAACTGGGCCGCTCACCCGCCCGAGTCATCCGCGGTTTGATGCGTCCGCCAATTCTGGCTTGGAAGACACTGGGCCAACGGGAACCGCGATCGGCGAAGCAGGTGCCGCGCCGCCGCTATCCCCAGACGATCTTCTCCATGAGTGGATCTACGTCGATTTCGACGGCCTTCCGCTCTCTGCTGCCGCGCTCAAGACCACGTCCGATGCCACCATGGTGCATCTCATGCCCTTCACGCTGCGGGTCGTCATGGACCAGACGAAGATCGATCGGCTTATCCAGGATCTCGCGGCCAACGCCGTCCCGATCGATGTGCGGCAGGTGCGAATCAATCCCAGCCGTGACCGGGGGGACGCGAGCAGTGTGCTGGGCTCCAGCGCGGGTTTCGACGACGGAACATCGGGCGACTCGAGCAGCAGACCGCGGCGACCGTACGATGTGCGGGTTGAGCTTCGAGGCACCGTGGGCCTAGCGACGCCCCCCAACGAGGCAGCAATCGGTGGCGAGCCAGGTGCCGAGAACGGCCTGGGAGGTCCATCGTGAGGGCACCATCATTCAGCTCTGCCGCGGCCGGCGATTTCTTCATCTATCACGGCGAGAAGATCGTCGTCGCCCTCGTCGGCGGGTTTGCTTTGGTGATGGTGTGGTGGGGCGTGAGTGCGTCCCAGTCACAGGCGGTTGACGCCTCCCGTACACCGGCGGCGATTGCCGGTCTCTCTCGGCAGGCAGCCGCGGCGATCGAGGCGTCGGAGCGAGTGACCGACGATCGCGTCTCGCCCCCAGCCCAGCTCGCTCCGCGTTTGAATCCGTGGCGGCCAGGACAGGTGAAGCTGGCCAACGCCCCCGCGACGTCGCTTGTTTTGAGCAGCCCGATCGACCCCGAGCGCCGGAAGCGGACCAAGCCCGATGTCTTTCCGATGAGCGACCTCCGCGCCGTTGCTGGCGTGGCCGTCTTCGCAGACGCGGATGCCCAAGCGCGGGGGGGCATGGTGAGGCCACAGGAATCGGAGTTTGTCCCTCCACGGGAGTCTCCGAAACCGAAGCCCCCGAAACGGCGAGGAGCCGACCAACCCGCCGAGGGAACCGGAGCCATCGCGCCCGTGATGCCCGAGATCGTGCCCGATGAGCCGATCAGACCGGGCCGGATCGCGCCGTTTGTGGTCGTGACGGGATTGATTCCCTCTGCCAAGCAGCAGGCCGAGTTCGAGAGCCGGTATCGCAATGTGAGTTTTCGTGATCCACGGCGAGATTCTCCCCGGTGGTCCGAATACCGTGTGGAGCGAATGAAGGTGGCGCCGGTTGAGCCCGGAAGCCAACCTGCCTGGAAGGTGCTTCCGCTCGTCAATGTCACAAGGTTTGCCGCCGACGGTGATGGTCAGTCGCGCGTACCCGCCGCCGGCGGCGACCAACTGCTTGCCCGGGAAACGCTTCCACCGGGGTTCTTCCTCCAGCCGGGTGAGACCGATCTCGCCTATGCCGTGAGTCTGCCGGAGCGGGTCGATAACGGTTGGGGTGAGGAGGCCATTCATCCGTGGTTCGTGCCTCAGATCCGTGACCTGCTCGAGGCTCGATCCCAGGCGAAAAAGGAAGACGAAGAGGTCGCTGAGGTAGCCCTCGCCGACTTGGCCGCCAAGCCGCTGGGCTTTGTCGGCAAGCAGGTGCGACTGGCCGGCGTGACGCTCGATTTGGAAGGCCAGCTACAGCGGAACGTGGGGCTCTCCAAGTTCGGCGTGCGGACCACCGATCCGAAGTTCGCCGTGGAGCCCACAAAAGTGATCGGGGACGCCAAGGTGCTCGTCTTTGCCGGGAGCGAGGATCTCCAAACCAAGCTTGCCTTTGACGTTGACGACGGCAAGTCGAGGCCATGCAACCTGCTTGTGCGGGTTGATCTTGTCGCGAAGACACCGGTGGCGCGGCTGCTGGAGATCGATCTGCTCGGAAAGGGCGGCGGCGGCGAGGTTACCGCAACCCGCCGTGAATCGTCTCCGGAACCCGTCGTGATCGAAGGCGATTCGGCGTTCGGTGGAGGAGAAATGCCGCAAGACCAGCAGGGCTTTATCGGAGCGCGCGCGGCAAACAGGATCTTCCGGTTCGTTGACCTTAATGTGGAGCCGGGCGCGGAATACCGCTATCGCGTGCGCTTTGCGATTCGGAATCCGAACGCCGGCCTCGCCGTCCAGCATGTCGCCGATGTGGCCGTCACGAAGGGCACCTTCCTGCTTGCCGACTACAGCAACGAGACCTCTCCGGTCCGTATTCCCGATGACACGCGAGTGGTGGCTCGCATGATGCCTCGCGATGCGGCACGGAAGCTGAAAGTGAGAGGCGACAATGTCGAGGTGATGGTGCTGGCGCGTTCGGAAGCCACCGGGGGAAACTTCGGACTCCGGTCGGTGGTCATCACCCCTGGCGGGGAGGCGAATGTCGAGCCCTCCCTCAATCGTCCGGGCGACAAGCGGCACTACGGCGAGCCGGTGACCACGGACCGGCTGCTCGTCGACGTCCGAGGCGGGCAGGAGGAGCGGGTCGAATCGCGGAATCCCCAGCCGACTGAGCCGCTCGAAATGCTCCTCATCAAGCCGAATGGCGAGTTTGAGTTTGTGACCGCCGCAGACTCCGAGCCGCTCATACGGACCTACCGCAGTTCCCTCTTCCGGCCGGGCGACGACACCCCCCGAGACGACGCAGCCCCCAGGATGAATGCCCCGTGATGCCCTCGTCATTCGCGAACGACGCCATTTCTGCACCGGCCATGCGGCGGCGTGGCGATGGGGCTCTGCGCGTCGTGCTTGCTCTCTGCGTGGGCCTCACCACGGCTGGACTCACCGCCCACCGTTCCGCCCGGGGCTACGACACATGGTCGAAGGTGGAATCGGCCGAGGAGACGCGGGACTACGGCCAGCAGATTCGCGATGGAGTCTTCGGAGACTCGCAGAAGGCCGTCCTTGAGCGGATCATCCTGCCGCAGCTCGCGCTCGAGGCGAATCGGCCCACACTCGTGTCGGTGCGGCAACGCATCCGCGACACTTTGACCCGCGGGGCGACGGTTCCGAAGGTCTACGATGCGGCCAATACCGTGGCTCGTGATTTCATGCTCATCCTCGTGAGTGATGACAAAGCCGACCTGGTCGTGCGGGTCAACGCCATGATCCTTGTTGGCGAGCTCATGGACCCCCTTCGCAAGCCATGGAGTGGCAGCGTCGAAGCCCTTGCCAAGGCATCGTCCGACCCGAATCTCCCGCTCGCGATTCGCGTGGCTGCCATGAGCGGTCTTGTCCGGCAGGTGGCCGAAGGACGTGGCAAAGAAGCCGCGTTCACCAAGGCGGTTGCACCGGTGGTGGCGTCGATCATCACCAAACCTCCTGCCGGTGATCCGACGGCGGTTGACTGGTTCGTTGGGCGGGCGCTCGATCTCGCGGGTGTCCTGGGCGGAACGCCCGAGGTTGCGACTGCCGCGGCCAGTATCCTCGCCAACAAGGATGCGGACCTTGATCTCCGCATTCGGGCGGCTGCCGCGCTTGGTCGACTCGGGAAACCCGACGCACCAGCCGACCTCGCTGCCGCGATCAAACACATTCGCTCGGTGGCCGTTGAGGGGATCGAGCAGGATCTTGCCGCCGCGGAGGCTCGAAGATTCGCAAGGCAGCTTGGCGGTGTCGGAGACGACTCGCCTGCCATGCAGCCGCCCCCAGCGACAGGCGGCGGGGGTGTGCCGCCTCCCGGCTTGTTTAGTGGTGGCGGTGGGCTCTTCGATGGGCCAGCAACGGTCACTGAAGCCGGGGGGGATTTGCCCTTCATGCCAACCGTGATCGACAAGGATGCGGTCCCTCTCCTCGCCTGCAAACGCGATGCCTGGCGGCTTGTGAAACTGGCTGATGCGATCAAGCCCGAAGGCTCAGCGGGCGGTGGCATCGCGGCCTCGCTCGCTGGCGATGCAGTCGCAGAGGCCGTCGAACTGGCAACGCTCCTCAGGCGCGAAGGGCTCGCCATCACGGCGCGACCAAGCGATTCGTCACTCAAATCGGCGCTCGCAGCACTCGAGTCGCTCGCCAAGCCGGCCGTGGATGGCAAGAGCCCTGCCGGCCCGGCTGTGCCAGGCGGCGGTTCCCCGTCGCCCTTTGACGCTGACGCCCCTGGCGGTTGAGCAACGCCTACCGCTTGATGAGCTCGCGGACCGTCCCTCCAGACGGGATCATCGGCAGCACGTGCTCTTGATACGGCACCTGCACATCGAGGATCGCCGGCCCTGGGGCGGCAATGAGCCGCTCGAGCGCGGGCACGAGGTCGTCCTTGGCAACCACCGTCTCGGCATGCCAGCCAAAGCCTTTCGCAATCTCGACGAAGTCGGGATAGCGATTTTCCGGCGAGATGCCATCGCCCTGGCCACAGGCCTCGGGGTTGTCGATGGGCCCCAAGTAGGTGTGGGCCCGGTTGCCCTTGAAGAACCGGTCCTCCCACTGCACCACCATGCCGAGGTGCTGGTTGTTGAGCAGCAGCACCTTGACCGCGATGTTCTCGGTCTTGCAGGTGGCGAATTCCTGGATGTTCATGAGGATGCTGCCGTCGCCATCGATATCGACGACGAGCGAGTCGGGGCTCGCCACCTTGGCCCCCATCGCCGCAGGAAGGCCAAAGCCCATCGTGCCCAGGCCGCTCGAAGAGAGCCAGGTTCGCGGGCGGCGGAACTTGTAGAACTGAGCCGCCCACATCTGGTGCTGCCCCACGCCTACCGACACGATCGTGTCTCGGTCGGCCGTGAGCCGGGAAAGCTCGGCGATGGCGTGCTGCGGCAGGATCCCGGGGAAGTTCTTGTCGTAGGAGAACGGATCCTCCTGCTTCCACTCGTCGATCTGGCGGCACCAGTCGTCGAGCGAGGCGGTCGGCTTTTCCACGATCTTGTTGAGGGCATGCAATGCGTCCTCGACATCGGCGACCATTGGCACGTGCACGATCTTGTTTTTGTTGATCTCGGAGGCATCGATATCGATGTGGACGATGAACCCGTGCTGGGCAAACTCGGCCACCTTGCCCGTCACCCGGTCGTCGAACCGCACGCCGATCGCGATCAAGAGATCGGCCTGGTCCACGGCGTAGTTGGCATAGACGCTGCCGTGCATGCCGAGCATGTCGAGGCAGTGGGGGTCATTGGCGGGGAAGGCGCCCAGCCCCATGAGCGTCATCGTGACGGGGATGCCCGTCTTGCGAACGAGCTCTCGCAGCTCGTCGGAGGCGTCGCCCGAGATCACGCCACCGCCGGCGTAGATCACTGGCCGCTTGGCCCGCTTGATGGCGGCTGCCACCTGGGCGATCTGCTCGGGCCGCGGCGGCGGAGCATCGGGCCGGTAGCCCGGGAGCTGGAGCGGGGCGTCGTAATCTGGCTCGACGCTCGCGACCTGGATGTTCTTGGGCAGGTCGATGAGCACCGGGCCTTGGCGGCCGGTCGTCGCGATGTGAAACGCCTCGCGGAACACGCGGGCGATGTCTTTGGGGTCGGTCACGAGGTAGTGGTGTTTCGTGATGGCACGACAGACCTCGACGATCGGTGTCTCCTGAAAGGCATCGGTGCCGATGACGCTCGTACCCACCTGTCCGGTGATTGCGATCAACGGAATCGAGTCCATCTTGGCGTCGGCGATGGCCGTGACGAGATTGAGCGCACCGGGGCCGCTCGTAGCCATGCACACGCCCGGCTTGCCGGTGACGCGAGCGTAGCCCTGGGCCGCGAAGCCGCCCCCCTGTTCGTGCCGTGGGAGGATCGTACGAATGCGATCGCTGTACCGCGTGAGTGCCTGGTGGAGCGGCATGCTCGCTCCGCCCGGATAGGCAAAGATCACGTCCACGCCCTGGCGGACGAGCGACTCAACGACCACATCGGCGCCGGTGACGAAGGCGGTCGAGGAGGCGGGTCGCGAGACGGTGGCCATGGGCTGGGCTCCGGGCAGGGGTGGGTCTTGGCCGGTGCAATCCGGCACTGATAGATAGGCACTCAAAAATACACGAAAAAAGCCCGCCTGGGGACGGGGGTCTTTCCCGGCGGCCGCGCTCGGCACAGCCCACGCGGGCGACAGGCAGCTTTTTCGTCGAAAAACCGGCCAGTCCCAGGCACCCGTCTTGCCTGTGGGCTACCAGGTGAGCTCGAAGCCCACCAGCGCCCCGTGGGCGAACATGCCGCCCAGCGTGTCGAGCGGCAGGGGTGGCACATCCTGGCTGAACTGCAACTGATCTCCCGCCAGCGCGAGGCCTTCGATCCAGAGAAGTTGGTAGCCGGCCCGAAAGGCGAGGCGATCCGTAAATTGATACACCGCGGTGAAGGCCATGTCGCCCACGAACGACACCAGACTGTCGTTGGCAGCCTGGTTGAACCCGGCCGTGTTGGTGTAGTGTGCCTGGGCAACTGTGCCGTAGATGCCCGCTTTGGCATTTCCTTCGATCCGGAATGGACCGCCACGGTCCCAGAGAACGGCATCGACACCGGCCTGGGCACCGTAGAGATAGTTGGCCGTTCGGGTCGCAAACGCAAAGCTACTGAACCGGTCGGCGTTGTTCATGAGCTCGTGCAATTCGAGCGTGCGGAAGCCGGCGAGGAACGCGATCCGGTCGCTGTGCTGACGGCGGACATTGACTTCGGTGCTGAAGAGACTGGCGTCGTACGTTCCATTGAACGAGAGGACCGGGTCGGCATAGTCAAACTCGGCGCTCCAACCGATGGCGCTGAAGTAGCGGACTTCGATGGAGTCGGTGTCGTTGAAGCGGCGGGCAATCTGAATGTCGGGCCCACCGATCCAGTCGAAATCGCTGACGTTGCTCACGGAGGTCGTGGGAGGCGCCGAAAGCACCGGCCCGCTCCGGTTGAGGATGACGGCCCCGGCACGGATATCCCAGACGGATTCGTCGAAGCCGAGTGACATGTTTTGAAACACGTCCGGCTCAGCCTGTGCCACCCCGACAGCCATGCACACCGCCGCGGTGACACTGCGAGCGACAAAGGCCATCCGCTTCATGGATCCACCCCCGGAAGACTGGGAAAACGCAAAGGCTCGATACCGTCGCTACGACTCCACCCACGACCTCGGTATCGCCCTGCGGCCGGCCGCTTCCCGAGATGCGGCCGTGGCAACCGTCACGACGTCCGCGCGCCGTCGAACCGGCAAGAGTGTCGCGCGTGGATCAACCCGAAAGGTTTGCCAGCCCACGAAAGGTGCCCCACCGTTCCGGATACACTCGCCCCCGAGGAGCGATCAGGCCGCGTCTTCAGGCAACCATGCTGATTCCGTACTCCACCGACGCGCCGGTATACCACTGGCCGTACACCACGGTTGGCCTCATCGTCGCCAACGTGATGGCGTTTTACGCCGCGCACATCGGGCTGGCTGCACCGGTCGAGGCGTGGGTGCTTGCGTACGGCAAGAGGCTCCATCCCGTGCAATGGGTGTCCTCGATGTTCATGCACGCCGACCTGTCCCACATTATTGGGAACATGATCTTTCTCTGGGTCTTCGGCCTGATCGTCGAAGGCAAATTGGGATGGTGGCGATTCCTGGCGTGCTACCTCGGCATCGGAATCATCCAAAACCTGCTCCAGCAAGTGGTGATGCTCGACTACGGGGGCCCGGTGATCGGATCGCTGGGTGCATCAACCGCGATCTACGGCATCATGGCAATGGCGGCCATCTGGGCACCGAAAAACGACGTGACGTGTTTTCTGTGGCTGGCGGGCTTCGTCGCCCGGATCGTTTACGTGCCGATCTATGTCTTCTCGTTGATCTACGTGGGGCTCGATCTGTACTCGATCCTCATGTCATCAGAATGGGCTGGGACCGGCCTGCTCCACATGAGCGGATTTCTGATCGGTCTCCCGCTGGCCGTCGTGCTGCTTCGATGCCACGTTGTGGACTGCGAAGACTGGGATCTTTTCAGCCTCATCAGGAAGGCACACGCCGCTCCTGAGGTCACGCCGCCCATCGCCGATCGCTTGGCTGCCGAGCGTGCCGCGGACGAAGAGCGCGACGCAGCGAAGCGGCGGGCGGCGCGGGAGCATATCGCCTTTTTGGTGCGCGAGGGAGACATCGCGTCGGCCTCCACGGCTTATCGCACGATGCGGAACGTGCTCGGCGGCGTCGACGTCGATCGTCAGCAGATGATTGCCATCATCAAGTGGCTTCATAAAGAAAAACGCCAGGCGGAGTCGGCGCCCGTCCTGGCGGATCTCATTGCTTGCTACCCTGAGCAGGCGGTGTCTGCCCGCATCACCTTGGCGCAGATTTGCGTGGCGGAGCTTGAGCGGCCAGGCAAGGCGTTGGATTTGCTTGCGGATGTCACCACAGCCCTGCTCCCGCCGGAGTCGGCCGCGCTCGTGGCGAGAATTGCTGCACGGGCGAGATTCATGCAGGCCGAAGGCACGATCGAAATCGATAGCGACACCTGGTAGCCGCGACCCCCGCGCACCGGTCTTCATGATCGCGGGATGCGCGGTCTCGCTTGGTGGTGGTGGAATAAATCCGCGTGGCGCCCGCGAATCTCTTTTCGTAACACGGCATGGGTGGCCGTCTGAGTCACATGTCGAACCGATGAACGCGGGGAAGTTGTCATGGCACGCCATGTCAATTCAGACATTTTCCGTGTCCCCCAGCGGCCACGTGGCAAAGACCTCCCTCCGGCACGTTTGCCGGCCAGGCCGAAGCCTCTGAAGAAAGTGTCTCGGCAGCCGTCGAAACTCGCCGCACCTCGCGTGAACAAGGCAGGCGACGATGGTGCGGGGGAAGCCGACGATGTTCGACCGCATCATCGACGCAGCGCCCTTGGCCAAGTACCCGCATGGGTTGTCAGCATGCTTGTGCATGTCGTGGCGCTCTTGGTGATGGCGCTCATCGTCGGCGAGGTAGCGCTCGTTGCCAGGCCAACTGTCATCACGTCACCGCCTTCGGAGAACGAGCCCGAAGACGATCCTGTCGAGATCCCGAAGATCGACGATGCTCAGGAGCCTGAGGATGCGCGTGATCCCGTGCCCGACGTCACGATGGTCGCCGACGGAGCCCCCGAGATCCCGGATCTTTCGGGCTTCCCGAGTGAGGAGGATTTCGTGCCGCCCGCTCCTCACGAGCTCGCTTTCAGCGACAAGACAGCGCCTCTCTCCGACATGCTGGCGATTCCGGGTGGCCGGGGCGCGAACGGCCCGGCAGGGGACTTGGCTGGTCAGCGCCGCGGCCCCACAATCGGGACACGAGGTGTCACTCCTGGCGGCGAGCTGGCTGTCGATCGCGCTCTCAAGTGGATCGTGCTGCATCAGATGCCCGACGGTGGCTGGTCGTTCGATCTCGCGGCCTGCCCGAGCTGCATGACCGAATAGGGGACGGGAGCCATTATTTCGGGGCGGAAAATCGCTCCCGTCCCTATTTCTCTATACTCGCGGGCCGTGGCAACCAAACCCACACGGCCTCATGGCCAGCCAGGCCAGCCAGACCAGGCAGCCCGGCTGGCCCGACTGGCAGACACGCTCGAGCAGCATTCGGGGTTCGCTGATGTGATCGCCGCCCTTCGCGAAGGGCATGGCGGCTCGATCGGCGGAACTTGGGGAGCATGCTGCGCGCTCACGGTGGCCGCCGTGATGCGTGCCACGTCCAACGGCAAGGGAAAGGGCAGCCGCGGCACGCTGGCCGTCATCCTGCCGCACGCCGCCGAAGCCGAAGCCTTCATCGACGATTTTTTGCTGTTTGATTCGCTTCCGCCGCTGCTGCTGCCAGCGTCTGAGGATTTTGGGGAGGGCGAGCCCAGCGCCGACGACCCGGTCGAAGCGGCGCGGCTCGCTGCCGTCAAGCGGCTCGCGCTCCCTGATGCCGCCCCGCCCGCGCTGGTCGTCACGAGCATCCAGGCGATTCTTACGCCGCTCGTTGATCC